>CASFPZ010000003.1 GCA_949296365.1 uncultured Akkermansia sp.
GGGAGGCATGATCTTTGTGGATGTAAACGCGGACTTCCGAGCAGACATGACCAGCTACAACGGAGCGATCGGTTACAAGTACACGTTCTAAGATAGGGGCCAAGGGAACCCGACTTTATTAATTCCCATAATATGAAAAAGCCGTCCAGGCACAGCCCTGAACGGCTTTTTTTGTCTATCGAAGAACGGCGTTGAATCTGTCTGCCCGTATGTCATATTTTGAGAAAAACGCGTTTCGAGTGAAAGAATTCGGTTCCCACCTTACGTCTCTTATGTTAGATACAATGTAGTCACATAATTCATTATGGATATATCTTCATCACGTCGTCGTTTCTTGCAGACACTGGGTTTGGCAACTGGTGCATTGGCCGCTGGTGGATTGGCCCCGTCTGCTCAGGCCCAAGGAGCTGGTTCTGCAAAGAATATCATTGTGCCTAATCCTGATTTGATCGGGCCATCTACTGACTGGACTCCGCGCCCCTCAGGATCTAAGTACATGGGCGGGTTCCGCGCTCCTAAGTTGGATGTTGTCAAAATGGCTTTTGTCGGGGTCGGCGCTCGTGGATCCAGCCATGTTAGCCAATTATGCTCCATCGAAGGGGTAGAAATTGTTGGTATCTGCGATTTGTATCAGGAACGTTGCGAACGAAATGCTGCAACGGTCGAAAAGAAGACGGGGAAACGCCCACCAATTTATTGTAAGGGTGATCAGGATTACATCCGCATGTTCAAAGAAGTAAAACCGGATGCTGTGATTGTTTGCCCAAGTTGGGAATGGCATGCCCGGATTACTTGCGATGCGATGAAACACCGTATTCATACGTTTACCGAAGTTCCTATCGCTATCAAGATGGAAGAGTTGTGGGATATTGTTAATACCTGCGAAGCTAGCCAAGTGCATTGTATGCAATTGGAAAACGTCAACTATGGACGTGAAGAATTAATGTTCCTCAACATGGTTCGTCAAGGCGTTATTGGCGAATTGCTCCATGGAGAAGCTGCTTACATTCACGAACTCCGCGGGCAAATGCATGAAGATGTCCCAGGGCGTGGCACGGGTAGCACGGGCTCCTGGAGAACTTACCATTATGCCGAACACAACGGCAATTTGTACCCAACTCATGGCTTGGGCCCTGTGGCTCAATACATGAATTTGGCTCGCACAGAAGACAACTTCGGGCGTTTGGTCTCTTTCTCATCTCCTGCTTTGGGTCGCGCTGCCTATGCTAAGAAGAAGTTCCCTGCTGACCACAAGTGGAATAAACTCAATTTCCAGGGCGGTGATATGAACGTTTCTATCATCAAGACGACAATGGGACGTACTATCCTCGTTGAATGGGATGAAACTAGCCCACGGCCATATTCTCGTTTGAACCTGATTCAAGGAACTCTCGGAACGCTTGCTGGTTTCCCAACGCGCGTCGCCGGTGAAAAATTGGGGAACGGCAATTACCATTCATGGCTTGAGGGTGAAGCCTTGGCGGAAATCTACGAAAAATACGATCATCCGTTGTGGAAACGTCTCGGTGAACTTGCCAAAAAGATGGGTGGACACGGTGGCATGGACTTCGTCATGCTCTATCGCATTATCGAATGCTTGCGTAAGGGCGAACCTATGGATCAAAACGTCTACGAAGGTTGTTTTTGGTCGGCTGTCACTCCTCTGTCTGAAGCTTCAGTCGCTCAGGGTGGTATGCCTCAGGTATTCCCGGACTTTACTCGCGGCGATTGGAAGACAACTGCTCCTTTGGGAATCATTCCATAAAAACTTTATTTAATAGTTAGTTCTATTAGAGGTAGCCGACTTTTCTGCTAGAGAAGTCGGCTATTTTTAGGTGCTACTTGCAAAATGTTCTCATACTGTATTTAGAAGCGTAGAACAACCAAAACGGAGCAGTAGAAAAGAGGTCTTTCGATGAGAAGATAGCCCATAAGGGAGTATGACTAAAAATACAGATAAACAAGCGATTGATAACTTGGTAGATAACTTCCGTGGTTATGCGGTGCTGCTTCGTAAAATCAAGCAGCGGGTATTGGTTGCCCAACAACGGGCGATTTATGTAGCCAACGAAGAAATGCTCCGCATGTATTGGGATATTGGAGGCATGTTGCAGCAAAGTCAAGATGCAGACGGATGGGGTAAGAAAACCTTGCAACGCTTGTCCGTGGACCTGAAGAATGATTATTCCGAAATAAAGGGTTTCTCTGTGCGCAACATGCAGTGTATGATACAGTTCTTCAACGAATACAACCAAGAACTTACGATGGTGAAAGGTGCTGATTCTTCAATTGCGCAACCACTGGTTGCGCAATTAGGTCAATACAATTTCTCACTTCCTATAAAACATCTATCATGGGCGCATAACCTCATACTTTTGCAGCAAGTTAAGGATATTCGTGCCCGTTATTGGTACATGGTTTAGAGTATCACCTCCCATTGGTCAAAGCGTTATCTGCAAGAAGCCATCAGACTTAATGACTACGGCAAGCATGGAGCATTGGCTAACAATTTCAGTGAAACCTTGCCTGTGCCGGAAGCGAACGATGTGAAATCGATGCTCAAAGACCCGTATATATTCGATATGTTGACCTTTACCGACCAATACAATGAGCGTGATGTGGAAATCGGTTTGGTGAAGCATGTAGAGAAATTCCTTGTAGAAATGGGTGCCGGCTTTGCTTTTATGGGGCGGCAGTACCATATCGAGGTTTCGGGTGATGATTACTATATTGACATACTGATGTACAATGCGTTTCTGCATCGTTATCTGGTAATTGAGTTGAAAGATACGGACTTCATGCCAGAATATATCGGTAAACTGAACTTTTACTGTTCTGCAGTGGACGATATTCTTTGCCGGGAGGGAGATAACCGAACCATCGGATTGCTACTTTGTAAGAGCAAAGACCGTATCAAGGCTGAATATGCTTTGCGTGACATTCAGAAGCCCATCGGCATATCCGACTACGAATTAGGACAAGCCTTACCGAAAGACTTCCGAGGTAGTTTGCCAACCATTGAAGAAATCGAAAAAGAATTGGAATCCGATAGCCACTAAAATACTTAATATTCCATTTTTCAAAAAAGACAACACTATGGATGTCAAAGATATATTTGTAGAATCATATCAACCGAAATGAAAAGATGAATTGGCGGACAAGATCCTAAAATTGTTGAGATGACTTTGCGGACTCGCCGCCTGTTAGCTCAATTCAATTCGACGGACTATGGTGATACCGAACGTAGAGAATCCCTCTTGTGCGAGATATTCGGCAAGATGGGGAAAGGGGTTCATGTGGATATTGATTTCCACTGTGAATACGGAAAGCATATTTTCATCGGCGATAAAGTTATCATCAATATGAATTGTACATTAGTGGATAACAATTACATTGTGATCGGCAATGATGTCCTCATTGCCTCAAATGTACAAATTTATACTGCTACTCATTCAACAAAAGTGCGAGAACGTATGGTACAAAATTGGTCTGAAGGACAAGAAATTTGCCGAACCTATGCTTTGCCGGTTGCTATAGAAGACGGTGTTTGGATTGGTGGCGGGGCAATTATCTTGCCAGGAGTGATCATTGGCCGCAATTCTGTCATTGGCGCAGGAAGTGTTGTTTCTCGTTCTATCCCTCCTAATTGTGTCGCTGTAGGTAACCCATGCCGTGTCATCAAACATATAGACAATGAAGAATGATCTTCCTGACTTGTCACTGGTGGCATATTGGGTGCCTTCCAGGGGGTTCGTTTTTTCTTGATCCCGAAAAACAATTTTGCAAATCTAACGCCGAAAGTCTTTTATAGTCGATGAAGGTTGTCTATTGGATTATTGTTGGTTTGATGTTATGCTTTCAGGACTCTGGATGGGCTGCGCGGCCTAACATTGTCTTGATTAATGCGGATGATTTAGGATGGGCTGAATTAGGTTGTTATGGTCAAAAAAAGATTAAAACGCCACACATCGACCAATTGGCTTCTCAAGGCCAAAGGTGGACGAATTTTTATTCGGGGGCTCCTGTGTGTTCGCCTTCGCGAAATGTGTTGATGACTGGTCGCCACACCGGAGTTAACGACGTACAGGACCTCAAACGCGTGGATCCTAAGGAAAGTTGGTATGATATCAAAAAGGGGGACTGGCCGATATCTGCCGAGGCTTATACGATTCCGCAAGCGTTGAAGAAAGCGGGATATGCGACGGGTGGGTTTGGCAAATGGGGTTTGGGTGAATTCGGTACGACAGGAGCCCCAGACAAACATGGTTTTGACCATTTTTACGGGTATACAGATCAAAAGGTGTGCCATTCTTATTATCCGCCTTATATTTGGGATGATGGTAAAAAAATCCCGCTTAACAATGAAAAATCTCCAGCAACAACAGGCCACCTGTTGGGAAATCGCCCCAGAAAGGGTTTTACGGCAGATGATTATCGGGCTCAGGTTCATTCTTCTGATCTTATTGCCGATAAAATGCTGGACTTTGTGAAACGGTGCGCTGCGGATAAAGAACATCCCTTCTTCCTGTACTACGCTCCTCTTGAACCACATGTGGCTATGCAGCCTTTGCAAAGATGGATTGAAACCTATCCGAAACATTGGGATAAGAATCCTTACAACGGACAGCAAGATTATTTGCCTCATCCGAGACCACGCGCTGCTTATGCTGCAATGATCTCTCAAATGGATGCCAATGTCGGCCGCCTTTTGGAGGCGTTGAAAACCTATGGCTTGGAGAAAAATACAATCGTCATATTTACAAGCGACAATGGCACAACACACGACGTGGGAGGTGTCGATCATCAATTTTTCGATTCAGTGAGGGGGTTGCGCGGTCTGAAAGGGCAGTTGCACGAAGGCGGCATCCGTGTGCCGGGGATTATCCGGTGGCCTGGGAAAGTGAAGGCTGGTACGGTTGTCGCTCAACCTGCCTACCATGCGGACGTGATGCCGACATTGTGTGCTCTCGTTGGGGCTGATCCTGGTCAACCTTTGGGCTCTGATCTTTCCCCTGTTCTTTTAGGCCAATCTAAGAAACTTCCCAATCGGCGTCCTATGGTGTGGGCCGGGGGCGGTTATGGTGGTCAAGTCGCTGTGAGAATTGGCAAAATGAAAGTGATGCGCAAAAATCTTACGGGCAAACGTCAACCTGGCCCTTGGGAGGTCTACGACTTAAATCGCGACCCTGGGGAAAAGAAAAACCTTGCCGACAAGTATCCAAAATTGATTGAAGAGGCAATCTCTATTCTCGAAAAAGAATACAAAGCCTCCAAAGGGTTCCCTCTGTTAAAATACAAAGCTCCTGAGCCCGGTAAAAAAAGTTGACCCATCCCTTAACCACAAAAGAGTCTCTCCCTGCCGCAGCAGGGTCTCTGCGATTATTGTCTACTCGGCGGAGGTGTGAGATCGAGTTTAAGTTTGAGGGGGAAGTGTTTGGTCCTCTGAAATGAAATCGGCAAACTGAATCAGTTTGTCTTCCCGCCCAAATAACACAAGAATATCTTTTTCTTGAAATTCTTCATCAGGATCTGGTGTGCCGATAACTGATGCTAGGGGTAGATCAATGATGTTTTCCGTAGCAAGGTCGAATCCGCGTCGAATTGTCAACAAGTTCAGTTTGAATTTAGTTCGTAATTCGACGTCGCGCAATTTATGACCGATCCAAACGGAAGGTAATTCCATTTCTGCAATGGTGTGCTCCGCGTCCATGGGGGCTGCACGGAGGAATCTAGGAGATTGCAATTGACTGGCAAATTGAAAGGCTGTGATTTGAGCCAGGTTAATGAACCTGATGTTCATCTGTTGCAGGATGCGTTGGTGAGCATCGTTGACTGCGCGGACGTAGAGCTGTTTGACTCCCATTTGCTGCAGATAGAAAGCAACCAATAAATTGGTTTCGAAACTGCCGCCTATGGAGACTATAACTACGCTGTCTTGGTCGAAGTCGAGATCGTTAAGTGAGGCTTGGGTGAAATCTTTAAGAGTCATGGCATAGTTAACCTGATCCTGGATGTCTTCCAAGGATTCGTCGGGGCCTCCGACAGCAATGACAAAATTGTTTCTGTTGGACAACTCGAGGCAGAGATACTTCCCGAATTGACCCATGCCGATGATCGTGTATTTCAACTTCAGGGATTTCATAAATGGAGGGTATAGAGCGTTACGTCAACGGAATTCTGATTGTGGGATACGAGTAATGCTTGGGTGTGGCTTTCCCCAACATCGCGACAAGGAAGAGGAAAAGACCGGTTCGACCTACGATCATGTTGATAATAATGAGGTACTTAGGAAATGTTTGCAAGTCGCCAGTGATTCCCATGGAGAGTCCTGTGGTAGAAAATGCACTGCAAATTTCGAAAAGCAGTGTTAGGAATGGCAGATTTGTTTGAGTTGTTGAAATCAAAATGGTCATACCGCCAATCCAAAGGCAACACATGGCAACTGTACATAAACACCGAGATACCACATCTGGTGCAATTCGTCGTCGGAAAAAGACAACATGATCCTGACCTCGGATGACACGGATAATTTCTCCAAAGACAATACTAAATGTGGTAGTACGAATGCCGCCTGCTGTGCCGCTAGGGCTTCCTCCTATGACCATGATAATGCATAACAGAAAACAGGAAGACGGAGAGTACAACCCTATGTCGGTCAAGTTAAATCCGGCCGTCCTTCCAGAAACGCTGTCGAAATAACAAATCATGAGGCGCTCGTACCATGGTTTATCAAACAAACTTTGATTTGTTAAAAACAAAATGGTTGTTGCACCAATCACAAGTGAAAAAGAAGTGCATAAAACAAGTTTGGCAAAGGGCGACCATGGCTGTTTTTGTAATCTTTTTGAAGAATGCTTTTTGCACCAGTAGATAAAATGCTTGCCTACTTCTTGATGTAAAACAAAACCAAATCCCCCCATGGCAATGAGCCCTGTAATGATGAATTGCCCAAGATAACATTGGGAGACACTGCTAGTGGCTAATCCATTGGGAAAAGTCGAAAAACCTGCATTGCAAAATGCTGATACAGCATGAAATATAGCGTGCCACCACAGTTCATCTCCGAGGTTGACGCCCTGTGCTTTCCAGGTGAAATACAATAGTGTAGCGCCTATGCCTTCTAATAAAAAGGTAATGATGACGATACTGCGTACTGATGATACTGTGGTGTGCAAGTTGTTTTCATCAAGTAAGTTGCGCAGTAGTACTCGATCTTTCATCGAAATCCCTTGCCCGGCGATCATGGCGATAAAATAGGCAAAGGTCATGACTCCTAAACCCCCGAGCTGAATGAGACACAATACAAAAAATTGCCCAGTCCAAGTAAAACATTCGGTAAAATTGACACTCGTTAACCCGGTCACACAAACGGCGCTTGCACTTGTAAATAAAGCATCGGTAAATGATATTCCGCGATAGGTTGCATTGGGTAACATTAATAAGAGGCTTCCCACGAGAACGAGCCCGGTAAGAGATACAACAAACTGCAAGGCGGGCGGCATTAACGCTTGTCTCCTCTTCCTAAATCGACGAGAAAAATAGCCTTCTCGGTTTGACTTTGTCGTTAAGGGCGCTTGAACTCGCTTTTCGATGAGCCATTGAAACAAATGAGTTAATGAGACTAGTCCTGTTACTAGCACCAAAAGGGCCATGATTGACAGGCGGATGATTTCTCCTCGATAAATGAGCACGCCAGAGGCTCTGTCAGACCATATTACGATGCCAATGATGCCCAAACAACAAATGATTTGGAATAAAATTAAACGCAAAGGCGGCCTTAATTCCTTCTCCCCTGTCAGGTAGAATCCACAAACTCCAACCAAATGCATGAGCGTAGCTAGTGCTTCTACCTTGGTAACCCAAGCGTACTGGCCGTTATTACTGTCCCATCCTAGTTCGAAAAGGATACTGGCAAACATGCCAATTAAGCCTATCAAGGAAATACATCTGAAAAATTTGAACTGTTTCGCGTCTGGGGCCATGGTTCCTTGCCGTGCGCGTTAGTGTAAGGGAAGCGAAAAATTGAACAAGCACAATTTGGACTTTCCCTTGTGGGCGGCTAGTCGTAACATAAAAAACGTGCTTGCAAAACGCATCATACCCTGTCTGGATGTGACCAATGGCCGTGTGGTCAAAGGAACTCATTTTGTCAATCTCCGCGATGCGGGTGACCCCGTGGAATGTGCTCTTGCGTACGACAAGCAAGAAGCGGATGAACTTGTATTTTTGGATATTACTGCTTCTTCTGATGGTCGATCTATCATGGAAGATGTTGTTCGCAGAACGGCTGATTGTTGTTTTATGCCTCTTACTGTTGGTGGGGGAATCCGCTCAGTTGCAGATATGAGACGGATGCTCTTAGCGGGGGCTGATAAAATTTCACTTAATACGGCTGCAATTCAACGCCCTGACCTCATTAATGAAGGTGCTATCGCTTTTGGTAGCCAATGCATTGTCGTTGCTATCGATGCCAAAAAATTATCGTTTGGCAAATGGGGGGTCTATACTCATGGCGGTCGCAATTACGTCGGACTTGACGCTGTTGAATGGGCTTGTGAGGCTGAACGCCGAGGCGCTGGAGAAATCCTCCTGACTAGTATGGATGCCGATGGCGCCAAAAATGGTTATGATGTTGCTCTTACTCGTGCTGTTAGTGAAGCTGTCCGCATCCCTGTAATTGCAAGTGGTGGCGCCGGTAATCTCGAGCATATGGCAGAAGTCCTCATGCAGGGGCAAGCTGATGCCGTGTTGGCCGCTTCGATTTTTCACTTCGGCGAATATACAATCCCACAGGCGCGTGCTTATTTTACGTCCCTAGGAATTCCCGTCCGTCCCTTGTAATAAGGGCTGAAGGAACGTTTCGCTTCTATCCCTCGCCATCCAACAAATGGCTTTCTGCGCTTTTGAAAACAAGTAAATAAAAAATGCCACCGGAATTGCAGAACCAGCGGCATTCAAAAATTGATTGGATAACTCCCCCGTTCCAACTACTGGCGGATTAGCAACTCAATTCTTGGCAAAGATTGATGATTTCCGCATTGACCGAATATTTTTGGCCTGCGACGGCGTTTAGAGATACGCTCGCATGACATCCATCGCGATAAACCATGATTTGATTATTTTCACCGCGGTATAGAGCCTCTACTGCTCGTGTTGCAAAGCGTGTCGCCATGAGCCGATCTCGTGCAGTGGGAGAACCGCCGCGTTGTACATGGCCGAGTACTGTCAACCGGGTATCCATCCCCGTTTTCTCATTGAGCCAACGGGTGAGATATTGGGCAACACGAGTCCCTTCTGCCACAACGGCAATAATGTAACCAACTCCTTCGTCGATTCTGGGCTTGAGCCGATTGTAAATAGCATCAAGATCGTAGGGAATTTCCGGGACGATACACACATCGGCACCACTGCAAAGTGCTGTAGTCATTGCCAAATAACCGCAGTCGCGTCCCATGGTCTCTACAACAAAGGCACGATGATGGGATTGGGCCGTGTCGCGGATGGAATCGATGCAGTTGAGGATGACGTTTTGAGCGGTGTCAACTCCTAAACAATAATCAGTCGAAGCTATATCATTGTCGATCGTAGCCGGAATCCCTGCAAAAGGAATTTCAAAATCATTGTAAAAATCGTTTAACGCACGAAATGAGCCATCTCCACCCATGATGATGAGTTTATCTATCCCTTTTTCCTTGAGGTGTTGATAAGCTTGTTTGCGGTATTCATACTGGAAAAACCTTTTCGAGCGGGATGATCGGAGCAAGGTCCCGCCTTTATAAACCATCTCATCGGTTAACTGGCGGGAAGGTTCGTCGATTTTACCATCGATGAGGCCTTCCAAACCGTCATATACCACAAAGGGATTCATGGACAAATGTCGTGCATGATCTACGGCCGCTTTAATCGCGGGATTCATCCCCGCAGCGTCTCCGCCTGATGTCATAATGGCTATTCCACTCATTGGCTGGAAGGTATTGTTAAAAAAATCGGCGGTGAGTATAAGACAAATCATTGTGAAATCAAGTCTGAGTTTTTACTGGCGAACCTATCTTGAGCGGTGCATCCTGTGGACATGTCGTCTATCGTCCAAAAAATGTTACTGGCTTCGGCTCAACTTGCTGATGCGTCAGACGCTGTGACCCTGCCTGCTCAGGCCGCGTTTGTTTATAATCCTTTGCGCTATGCCTGGGCGCCGTATGAACTATATGTCTCGCGCTATGCTCAATCTCCTAAAAAATGTTTGTTTTTGGGGATGAATCCAGGCCCATTTGGTATGGCTCAAACGGGTGTGCCTTTCGGTGAGATTGAGGCTGTCGTCAACTGGATGCACATTGAAGCTCCCGTTGGTAAACCTGCGGTAATGCACCCTAAAAGACCTATAGACGGTTTTGCTTGCCACCGTTCAGAAGCTAGCGGTCGCCGCCTCTGGGGATTATTCCGAGAACTTTATGGAACTGCTGAACGTTTCTTTACCTCTAATTATGTCACGAATTACTGCCCGCTCATTTGGATGACTGAGTCTGGGGCTAACATTACTCCTGATAAATTGCCGTCGAATATTCGCCAGCAGATTGATGCTGCTTGTATGCAATTTCTGAAAACGGTGATCCATATCTTGGAACCGAAAATCCTGGTGGGTATTGGTGCATACGCCGCCCGTAAAATGCAGGAAGCTGCCAATTTGATGCCCGAACGCCATATGACTGTAGGTTCTCTACTTCACCCGAGCCCCGCTAGCCCTGTAGCGAACAAGTTTTGGCCCGAACGCCCAATTGAACAATTGAAACAATTAGGCGTTTGGCCTGATAATTGACCTTGGCGCCTGCCTATTGGCGCTGTTTACTGGATCTTGAGCTGCTGGTAAACGATAACAATTGCTAGTTTTGGCAGAAAATCCAATTCTCTAAAAGAAAGATGATCCTTAAATGGCGGATGGCAAAATATAGTAGGTTGGAAGGTCTCTTGAAGAAAAATGGGATATCTATGTCTTACCTCTTTCTTAGAATCAGGGGATGGCGTATAGTGATAAAAAGAGTGGGGTGAACTTAGTCGTTCAACCTGCAAGTGATGAAATCCCTTTTCTCTAGAATAGACAAGATGAAAACAGTAACATTAAATAATGGTGTAGAAATGCCTATTTTGGGCTATGGTGTTTATCAGGTTGACCCTGCTGAATGTGAACGTTGCGTTCTAGATGCACTTGAAGTTGGGTATCGGTTGATTGATACGGCACAGGCTTATTACAATGAAGAGGGAGTCGGTCGTGCCGTCCAGCGTAGCGGAATTGCCCGCGACGAGTTGTTTATTGTGACAAAAGTCTGGATTACCAATTCCGGTTACGAACGCGCGAAAGCTTCGATAGAGGAATCTTTGAATAAACTACAGAGTAACTATGTGGATTTGTTGCTAATCCATCAGCCGTTCGGAGATTATTATGGAACGTACCGAGCCATGGAAGAGGCTGTAGAAACGGGCAAGGCCCGTGCTATCGGCGTTAGCAATTTCTACCCCGACCGCTTTGTAGATATTGCGGAATTCAACAAAATTAAACCTGCTGTCAATCAGGTAGAAATGCATGTGTTTAATCAACAGATTGAACCTCAAAAAATAATGAAAACCTATGGGACTCAGATTATGTCCTGGGGCCCATTTGCCGAAGGTAAAAACAATTTCTTTACAAACGAAACGCTAGCTGCCATAGGAAAACAGTATGGCAAGAGCATTGCTCAGGTTGCTTTGCGTTTCCTTGTACAACGCGGGGCGGTGGTTATTCCCAAATCTGTTCATAAGGAACGAATGAAGCAAAATATGGACATCTTCGATTTCGTTTTGACGGAACAGGATATGGCGGCCATTGCCAGACTGGATCAAAACAAAAGCTTATTCTTCTCTCATCAAGATCCAGAAATCGTAAAATTCCTGATTAATTACGGAAAATAAAAACATTCTGGGTTGAGGGTGTAGAGACATGACCAACCGGGGTTTCTCTACTAGGAGACACCCCGGCTGAGGAAAGGCTAAAATGTGTATGTCTGTGGCTGTGATAAAAGGAAATCTGTGGTTTTTAGGGGTGTTTGGGATTTGGAATTTGACATTTTAGCGGGGGAAGGCTATCCCCCCTTGCATCATGTTGCAAGCAGGAATTGTAGGACTGCCCAACGTCGGCAAGTCGACTCTCTTCAATGCCGTTACGAGAACTCGCAAGGCGCAGGCGGCTAATTATCCATTTTGTACGATTGATCCCAATGTGGGAATGGTGGTGGTTCCCGATCCTCGTTTGGAGGTCTTGGCCAAAATGTCTCATTCAGAAAAGATCGTGCCGACCGTGATTGAATTTGTCGACATCGCTGGGTTGGTGAAAGGGGCTTCGGAAGGTGCTGGACTTGGAAATCAATTTTTAGCCAATATCCGCGAGGTCGATGCAATCGTGCAGGTAGTACGGTGTTTTGACAATGATGATATCATTCATGAACTTGGATCGGTTGATCCGGTCCGCGATATTGAAATCATCAATTCTGAACTGATTCTGGCAGATATTACTACATTGGAGAAACGACGCGCGTCGCGCGAACGCAAAGCCCGTGGTGGTGATCGCGAAGCCAAAGAGGAAGTAGCATTAATCGATAAAATCCTTCCTTGGTTGAACGAAGGGCATCCAGCAATTACATTTGAATCTGAATTATCGATGGAAGAAACAAAGTTGTTGAAAACTTTTTGCCTTCTTTCGGACAAAAAAAGTATTTTTGCCTGCAATGTTAGCGAAGATGAATTAGCTCAAGCAATTCACGAACCTGAATCGCATCCCTACGTTTCTGCTGTGCGTCATTATGTGGCAGAACAACACAATGCCGAAGCTATTGTCATTTCTGCGGCGATCGAAGAAGAATTGAGCGATATTGCTCCTGAGGAAGCTCGAGAATATTTGAATGACCTGGGCGTGGAGGATTCGGGAGTATCATCGCTAATCCAGTCTGTGTACCATTTGTTGGGCTTACGGACATATTTAACGACGGGTCCCAAAGAATCCAGAGCTTGGACAATCCCTGCTGGCGCTAAAGCTCCTCAGGCGGCTGGAGTGATCCATACAGACTTTGAACGAGGATTTATTGCAGCAGAAGTTGTCGCCTACAACGACCTTGTGTCTTGTGGATCTAAAATCCATGCTAAAGAACAGGGTAAACTGCGGATCGAGGGCAAGGAATACGTCGTCCAGGATGGCGATGTTGTCGAATTCCGATTCAATGTCTAACCCCAAAACGAACGGATTTCGGAACGTTATCGAACATTTCTTAGAATCCCCTCCCAAAAAAAATCATAAAAAATTCTGGACAAAAGATAAAAGTTGAGGTAAACAGTCCCCGCCGCGTAGGGCGGTACCTCATGGCAGGATAGCTCAGTGGTAGAGCAGAGGACTCATAAGCCTTTGGTCGCGAGTTCAAATCTCGCTCCTGCTACCATTTTTCGCATTGTGATTTATCATGCATTCCTCTCTCGATGAGACATCGAGAGAGGTTTTTTATACATAGAGATTTTCTGAAAACCCTGAAGATAGAGACCGGAACCAATGCTTGTCTGCGGTTCAAGGTCGTATAGTTCGGGATGGACAGTCTGGAAAAGCTAAGCAAGTTGAAGTGGCTCGTCAAAAAGCCTTGGTCTTGACGAAATTTCAACAGGTAGGCTGGCTTGATCAAAAGGCAGCGCAAGATGATGCTGTTACTATAAACGCATTCGCCAATCACTTTCTTTTTATCCAAAAGGGCCTTCCATTCATCTAGTAGAGTCTGATTGATCTAGAGGCCTAGGCTGCCTCGCTTGCAAAGATTTTATGGTTCGCTTGCCTGTTACGGATTTTATATGTGGTTTATTGAGTTGGCTGCCATTGGATTTTATCTTTTATGCTTTGACGTTGATATAGATAAGCTCAATAAACTATCCCACATCCTGGCGTTGTAACAACGTTCAACGAAGAACAAACAGGGGGAAAATAAGAACACAAATGCCTGTTCCATCGATTGAGAACCGACGAGAACAGGCAATGAATGTGATAGGAAAAGGCTGGGAAAAGAACGAGGGCTAAAAAACTACGAAATGTTCAGCCTGTTCGGGCGTGAGTTCGATGCAATTCCAGGGAAGTCCTCGCTTGTTGAGCTCTTCCATGAAGGGGTCGGGGTCATTCTGTTCCATGTTGAAAACTCCGTTGCCAGACCATTTCCCTTCGAGAATGAGTTTGGCACCGATAGCGGCCGGTACTCCTGTGGTGTAAGAGATAGCTTGGGAACCGACTTCCCGGAAACAGGATTCATGGTCACAGATATTGTAGATGTAGACTGCTTTGCGTTTACCATCTTTGACGCCGGAGATGATATTGCCGATGCAAGTTTGTCCTTTGGTCGATTTACCTAGGTCTCCTGGGTTGGGCAAAACTGCTTTGAGAAACTGAAGCGGGATGATTTCCATACCGTTGTAAATCACTGGATCGATGCGAGTCATGCCAACATTCTGGAGAACTTCGAGATGCTTAAGGTAATTGGGCGAGAACGACATCCAAAATTGAGCGCGACGGATAGTCGGGATGTGTTTGACGAGACTTTCCAATTCCTCGTGATACATGCGGTAGATTTCATAAGTACCGACGCCATCTGGGCATGTAAATGATTGATGTTGGCTCATGGGCGGAGTATGAATGAATGCTCCGTTTTCCCAGTGGCGGCATTCAGCTGTGACTTCTCGGATATTGATTTCTGGATTGAAGTTGGTGGCGAACGGCTTGCCGTGGTCGCCTCCGTTCACATCAATGATATCTAGCGTGTGGATTTCATCGAAACAATGCTTCAGCGCCCAAGCTGTGTAGACATTAGTGACTCCTGGATCAAAACCAGAACCGAGTAAAGCGTAGAGACCGGCCTGTTGAAAACGTTCTTGATAAGCCCATTGCCAAGAATACTCGAATTTGGCAACATCATGAGGTTCGTAATTGGCGGTATCCAAATAATTGACCCCGGTTTTGAGACAAGCCTCCATGAGATTGAGGTCTTGATAGGGAAGGGCAACGTTGATGAGTAACTGGGGCTTCACTGAATTAATGAGTGCCACTGTAGCTTCTATGTCGTCTGCATCAATTGCGTGAGTGATAATGCTTCGGCCTGTGCGAGATTTTACATCAGTAGCAATGGCATCGCATTTCGCCACCGTGCGAGAAGCTAGGTGAATATTGTGGAACGTGTCTGCCATCTGGGCACATTTGTTGGCTACAACATGGCCGACTCCACCGGCTCCAATGATAAGAACAGTATTCATGGTTGTTTAGTTGTTAGTCTGTGTGGGAAAAGGTGTCCCCCCCTCCCTGGCTTTTGTACTCCCTCAAAAAAAAGGAAAATGAGGACAATTGCAATACAAGATTTGAGTGCATAATGTCACGGATAACTATCCTTAACAATGTAGAGGACCCAATAATAGAGGAAGGGCTCCCCCAAAAGAGGCGTCAAGACGCGAATTTTTTCAGGAAACACCGGCGGGTCGGGAAAAAATGATTGCCGGGATGCGATGATACGAGTAGCATGAACTTAATCTGAGCTTTTTCTACTCCCTATGTCCTCAAAAACTACCTTTGCCCGTCGTGGCTTTACATTGGTTGAACTCATTATTGTCGTGGCGATTATCGCTATCATGTTGGCATTGAGCGGCAATATGCTACGAAATGCCGGCCAGGGCCAAGGCCTTGAATATGCAACCCAGCTTGTCCGAGACGCTGTGCGTGAAGCGCGTACTGAAGCTATGGCTAAATCAACTTGGGCTCGGTTGGTTATCGTCAAAGATTCCGATGAGAAAAATTCGTCTTCTCAAACGAAGAATCTTCATTATTTGATCGTCATGTACCAGGAGCCAATGAGAATGACTCGATCCACGTCCATAGACGAAGGTGATTGGAAAATGTCTGGGCGTGGCGTTTATTTGCCTAGTGGATTTTTTGTAAGCCCAAAATATAGTACTATGTTGAAATTACCTCGCCATCCTAACGACATGGTCACAAGAAATAATAAAGAATTTAAGGAACTGATCGATAGCATGCGCATTTCTAACAAAGGCAATTCGGATGTGTATTATATGGAATTCGATCCACAAGGTCGCTTGACGGCGCCTGGTCGCCCAACTCGTCTGGTGGTGATTGGCGCGACGCCTGATCCTCAGGCCGAGGATGGTATACGTCCCTATCCTATGGATCCTAAAACCAAACTGCCTACCTCTGCTGCTGGTATTGTCGTTTGGCCAAAGGGTAATATCAGTACGTTGAGAACCCCTGAGCAAATGTTCTCTGCTGAAGTACGTTAAAATCACTCTTATCTAAAAAACGAGTATAATTCAATTTTCAATCATTATTTCTCTTTACCTCCTATGAAGTCCAAAACATCTAAGGGTTTTACATTGACGGAGACAGTACTCGCAATTGGTGTTGTCGGTGTCCTGCTCGTTGTTTTTGTCGCTATGTTTGTGCCGGCTCGTCGAACTGTCCAGGCGGCGTTGACTATTCAGGAAGCTGACCGAGTCGTGAAAACGCTAACGGCTGAACTCAATACGGTCCGACCTTCTGAACGTGCCGCAAGTAGCACGAGAGTGTCTACTAAAACTCGCTATATCAGTACTTTCGATAAGGCTTTTTATTGGATGCAGAATACTGCCAGACCGGAAACAACTATTTTGATTTACAATTACCGTGGTGACTTGACTAAACCTCTGCGCGAGGATGGAACTTATCAACCTGTTGCCAACAGCTCGGGTGTTCCTGGTGTCGGCACGGTTCTTATTCCTGCCTGTACGCTGGTGACTAACAGGAGCCGATGGGAGGATTTCAAAGCAACGGTGGGCCCGGTGTTTGCCGTAAGGATGACTCAACTTGTCGTCGAACAGCGCGGTACTCGCTCTCAGTACATGTTGAATGCAAAACCTGGCGTCATCTGTAATCCTTATGATTACCGTCGCGTTATTAATAAACCGGAAGATTATGTATACGATCCCGCCAACAAGAGATATCCGTCCTGGGGCGCTGAAGTGATGTATTGCGCTGAATTTTTCCAGTTGAACGCTCCCTCTCCTGAGCGCATGGTTGGCATGAGGTGGGAACAGTTGAAAAATCCAGTGTTCACTCGTAATCTTGTCTTTAGACGTTGATTTTTTCGCTGGGTATGTAGAAGAAAATCATTTGAATCGTTTGAGAATACTACTGATATGAAGAAAGTAACTTTCGTCACAGCTAAGAAAGGGTTTACCCTAGTAGAATTGATGGCGGCTATGGCCATCACCAGTATTTTGATCATTGTGATTGTATCGTTGACGAATCGTGGCGTGGATATTTGGAGAACTGTTTTCCAGGATGTTCGCGCAATGGGGCAGGCTCGCACCGCTCTCGATTTGATGATGCAGGATTTGGAATCCATGCAAGTACGCGGTGGCAATAATTTCCAGTGGCTAGATGTGGAACGAGATAGCGGCCTGCTGAATAATAAATCGATGGAATTGGGTCCAAAAGGTGCTCAGGCATCCAATGCGGCGCGATTGATCTTTTTTACGACGGCAACAGATAGAAATCCCCCCATGATGAGTGGAGAAGCCCAAGTTTATAATTCTCGCATGATGACGCGTCGTGAAACGATAGGGGATATCAACTGTGTAGGGTATAAACTGGTCTACCGAGACCAAATTTTGGATGAAGATGCAAGCGACAGTTACAATATGGGGTTCCCTGTGTATGCGCTTTATCGCAACTTGATCCCTTCGAATCGTACATTTGACGATTTGTTGGGCAAGACTGATTTGAGCCAAGCTTATAAGCGTTATGAGGCTGATGAAGCTAGACCTATGAATTTCCTTGTAGAAAACATTGTGGAAATGACATTGATCTTCGAGGTTGAATATCGAGAACGACAGGAAAGCCAAAATCAGAATAGTACTGCTTGGATCGAAGTTCAGCCTGTGCCTATCATTGCTACGGGGAAAGCTCGAAGTGGTACTTTCCGTGAACTGGAAATTTTTGGTAACAGAATTAATGCTGAAAGTGTTGGCGGGCGGAATACGGACATGATTTATGGAACTGTAAAGGGTGTGACGATTAACTTGTCTGTTGTAACTGACGAAGGTATGGTGATTGTTGACCAAGTGCGCCGCAATCGTCGTTCTGCTCCTAAACCAGAGGATTTCTTTAGAAGGTACACGCGTTCTTACAGCCAACGAATAGATTTGCCCAAGCCCAATTGATGAAATTATTCATTGTTTAAGAATTTACCTTTACAGATGACTGCGTCCATGTCGCCTGTATCTATGTTCCCTTTGCCGGAGTTGATGTTATGGAGGGATCCCATAACTCGCTCCGGAGAAGAGTGTATGGCTGTTGACGAAGTGTTGCTAGAGTGGCAGGGCCCTTCCATAATGAGATGTTATGTTTGGCAGGTTCCCACGGTTACTTATGGCTTCTTTGACTGTGAAGAGGAAGCTCGCCGCATTTTTGACAATTCAACATTGCATTATGTGCGGAGGTGGACAGGGGGAGGTATTGTCGACCACCGATTCGATATCCCTTTTACATTGGTGTTAAGGAAGCAAGATGGAGCAGAGCGTCCTGCTAGTTCTGTGTTGTATCGCGTGATTCATGGAGCATTAGCGCAAGTGATGCATGATTGTGGAGTCGAGGGAATCATGTTATCTCACGATGCTCCACATGGGGGGCGTGCCTGTTTTACCAGTCCCGTTGAAAGTGATTTAGTGAGCCCCAATGGTTGCAAACTGGCTGGTGGAGGTCAAAGGCGCAGCAAAAATGGAATTTTACACCAAGGCAGTATTCAAAATTGTTGTTTGCCGCAAGGTTGGGATATTCTGTTGGCAAAAAAATTGACTCGAAACGTAAAAATATCAAACAATCCTGAGCCATTCTCTGGATTCCAACAGAAAGTACATGAGTTGACTCAGTGTAAGTATTTAACCCCAGAATGGCAGCGAGGTGGTCACCGGAGACCTGTGGGGGGATGATGGCCCGTTAAATGGGAAAATCTGTCTGCTGAATAGAAGTGGTCTCGTGAGAGGAGGAAAGGGGGGCTTGTCGGGCTTCTGTACGAAGCCTTTGCCGTTTGGCTTTTTTCTTTTTCTGCTTACGCATGCGTTCGATGGCTTGATGTTTAACGGAGCGTTCCCCTTTGAGAACGGCTTCGTAGACGTCGCAGAGCTCGCGCCTTGCTAAAAATCGGTTAATCTCTCTCGAGCGGTCTATGTGGCATTTTATTGCAATGCCTGAGGGCGTGTGACGTAAGAAAACGCAATTGTTGGTTTTGTTGACTTTTTGCCCGCCATGACCAGAGCCGCGGACAAATTTTTCTTCGAGATCGTTTTCTCGGATGCCGAGTTCTGCCATGCGTTGTTTGAGGGCTTCCAATTTTTCCGGTCTAACCATGAGAATAAGAAAATCCCCGTCCCGAGTCTGTCGAACACGGGACCGGGGAAAAGTGTGAAAATGATGGTGGAATTATTCGCCGTAAACCCCGGCTGGGATTGTTTTGAGGTTATCTGAATTGTTAATGAAGTCGACATCCCCACGTAATATGCAACCTGGCTCAAAATAGTGAGGTCCCTGGATGACGACACGATCGGCCTCAACCAAAGAAGGAAGCCCCAGCGTTTCTAGAGAATCGACAAGTTTGTAACGCTTGGGATCCAACTGAACGATTGGGGGAATACCATGGCGAGATGGGGCCAGTGATACTATGCCGTTAGCATCGATCTGTACGGCATCGGAACGTAACAAGAAGAGATCGGAGCAGGTTTTTACTGGGAAAAACCGAGAACGAGGCACATTGACAGCCCGGGCACCAGGAAAACATTCGATGCCTGCCCCCATGGCAACTTCGAGTTGGTAGACGGCTGGAGATGAGGAATCGCGCGGATCCAAAGTCTTCTTATTCCGAATCATGGGTAGTGGGAGTACTCCTCCGTTGTTGAAGAGGATGTCCGCAAGAGCATCTAGCCGGATCCAAAGCGTATTGGTGTTGAAATAGCGGTGGCGGGAGATGTTTTGGAAAGAGGGAATATCCTCATCTGGACACTGTGCAACTTCGCGCAGGATGAGTTGTTGGTCTTCTTTGCGCAGAGCAAGGTGCCCGCCCTTTTTGTCAGCCTCAGTGCGCCGCGTTACCTCCATGACAAAGGGGGCGCCTGATTGAGCAAACCAATGCAGGAAACGTAAATCCAACTGAGCTCCTAAATTGTCTGAATTGGAGATAAATGCGTATTTGATCCCATCTCGTAACAAACGTTTCAACCAGCCTGAACCAAGAAGAGCTGAATAAATATCGCCATGGCCCGGTGGACACCATTCCAGTTCAGGGTTAGTTGGCCATTCAGCTGGCTGCATCGAATTGGCAAGAATTTTGGGAACTCTATTTTGCATGAGTTCAACTTCCTGCGGATGATCAAATCCTTCGTCTGCATATTTGGTGAGATATTCGAGCGTATCTTTGCTGGTGGAAAACGAATTCATCAGCAAGAGGCGAACTGGAGTTCCGGAGACCTCGCGCAGATGCTTGATCTGTTTGACGATAACATCGAGAAAGGTATCCTGGCCTTTAATGGGTAATAAACTCTTGGCCTTTTGTAACCCCATGCTTGTGCCCAAACCTCCATTGAGCTTGATACAGACTGTCTCGGATATCAAGGTGGAATCTGCCGGATCGGTCGAACTTAGGATATCGTTCCATTCGTCTACATGAACTGCTGGCTCAATCGACTCTTCTGGAATCATCCCATTTTTATTGGCCAAAAGGGCTTCGTAGCATCGTTTAAATGCGTTGATTGCGGCTTCGCTTAAGCCAACTTCTCGCATTTTTCTGTCGAACGGGGAAAAATCACTCATACTGCCTGTTGCATACCTAAATCTTTCGGGAAACTCAAGTGAGAATTCTAGAATCGGGAATCTCGTCAAAAGACGTTATGGCTTACCATATACTTCCAAATCTGCAATAATCAGAGGCTGGTTCTTTCCCAACGATTCGATGCGAAGCCCTCGCGCTTGAACTGGGGCGTCGAGAACCCATGTTTCTTGATCGACAACAGCAGAACCATCTGTATGAAAATTTTTCTCTGCAACGAGATCATTGTTGGAGTTGGCGATTCTGATGCGAAAATTGCTTGTTTTACCTAGCATGGGACTATAGGGAGGAATACGGAAGACGATCATTGATATAGTCTTTTCGGTGTTTTTGCCAAAGTCGATGCTGAACCACGATTTGCCATCTTCCTCGGCATTGGCTGCCGCGATGCTGTCGGTTTTGCCGTCAATCAGGTTTTCGGCTTTGTATGCCATGAGGTTTTTGAAAGGTGCATTGGATTGGACTCGGACATTACTACTTTGCGAACACCAATTGACTAGTCCTTCTGTGGAAGCTGGGGCTGTACGGATAGCTGTATTTGAGATATCGACGGATTGAGAGGATGAAATAGAAGGCTCTTCCCAGGGTGAGACTGGTTCCGATGGGGGGGCTTTTTTAGTTGAAGCAGCGGCAATTTCCTGCTTTGCCGTTTCCTTCCTCAGTTCCAAAATTCGTTTTTCACGATCCCAATTATGGTGGCGAACGACTTCTTTCTTTTCTTCCTGGAGTTTGTTGATTTCTTCATTCATATCAACCATATCCAACCGGTACAAAATGGAAATAAAGGCAAGCGCAATAGCTACGACGAGCGCTGGAATCAAATAGAAATATAAAACGGGGGCACTGTGGCGAGTGTTTTGACTGAGTTGGGCCACCGTCGGTAATTTGGAGGGGGCTGCCTTATGGCGCCGAGGTTTGACTTCACAGGAAGAAAGTATATTCTCTATGTTCTGAATGAAGTCGATGAGCGTGGCAAAACGTTGAGCTGGATCGGGATGTAGTGCTTTTGCTGTCAATTGATCTACGCCTTCGCTACAAACACAGTGGTCAGAAGGCATTTCAAAACCAGTACCAGACGGAGTTTTGCCTGTTAACATGAAATACAATATGGCCCCTAGAGAGTAGATATCCATTTGCGGTGTCAACTCTTGACCGGGAATAAGCGATTCCGGCGCATAGAATTCAACCTGCGTAGCATCTGTTTGTTGTGGCGCAATATTAACAGGTAAAATTTTGGGAATTTTACCATCAGCCATATCCACAGAGGCGGGAGAAAGTCGACCATGGACGATTCCTTTGTCGTGAGCTTTGCTCATAGCTAGAGCAAGACTCCGCGTGGCCAGTAAGGATTCTCGTGTCGTCATGGGTCCCATAAGCCGAGTTTTGAGCAGAGTGGAACCCGGACATTTATCAACGGCAACGTAAAAGAATTGACCGTCTGTCGTGGTTCCGGATTCTTCTATCCCAAGGAGGTTGGGATGTTGTAAATGTAAGGCGGTCTGTACTTCCTGGAGGAAAACCGGGGTCCAACCCGCTTCTTGTCCTGCTTCATGGGGAACAACATAAATATCAAAATGCCTCTGCATATTGGTGGACGAAGCCGAAAAAACGGCAGGAAGACCGGGTGCCTCCAACCCCTCGATTACAAACTGCGGCAATGATTGCTGTAGAGATTCAATTGAAAAAGAAGCTTGATCCATGAGCGTACGACATTGAAAAGAATAACGATCTGAGAATAATACTTTTGCCTAATGAGGCAAAACAAATGTTGAACACAAACACGAATTTTAGTGAGTGACTGTTCTGGGTAGTTCCATGGGTGGGTTGGACTGCCAGAGAGCTGGAGCAACGTCAGAATCTTTGGGGCTGAGTGGTATGTTGTTTTCAATAAGATGTTTCCTTAAAATATAACGCAGGATGATGGCGGTGGCAATGTTGTCTTGAACGCTGTGCCCAGACGGAACGATTTGCTCTGAAGTAGCCCAATCCAGATGAGAGGATTGGTAAGGGACTATGCCGTCAGAGGAGTCTGTGAGCTCTTGAATTTGGCTGCGGCTGCCGATAATGGTGTGAATCGGGATACCGGGCGATGGCCTTATTTCTTGAATACCTTCTATAAACGGAGACGTCGGAGAAAGTTGGCGAATGCTTGTTAACTCTTGCTGCAGTTTTTCTGGATTGAGTAACAACATGTCTCCACTGAAGGTCCCTGTTTTGATGACTTCGGTGAGAATAAAATCGGGCAGGGAAATGAGTCGTTGGCCTAATCGGCCTATCCAGGTGTCGGCAAAAGAGGATCCACGATGAGGTGTGGCCATAAAGACGATGCGTGAGGTTTGATTGGGGGGATTAAAAAGAAAGAGCTCTTTTAATTTGTCATACCTTCGCTGGGCTTTTAAAGTCGGCGGAATTAACGTGTCGATTTTTTGAGAAGCTTTGTCGTAGGTCAGTTCTTTCGCGTCGTCCATTCCTTTAACGAGGTGGTTGAGCATGGACCACGGACGAGTGGAATTATTGAGTCGTGTAATCAGGCCTCCCATTGAATGGCCGACCATCACAAGATTATTGATGTTGCTGTCGGGTGAATTACTGCCGTGTTCTTCGAATATATAATGGAGTGCCTGTCGTTGAGCCTGTGCTGAAATAGCCCAGGATATCCCGCTCGGATACCCAAAAAACCAAAATTGATAGTGACAGCGAATGACGGGGTCTACCATGAGCCGATTCGTTAAATTGGCGAATGTGGCTGGGGTCGACATGAGCCCATGCGTAAATAAAACGGGAATTTTGTCTGGATTATAAGGCTCGGAAAAGTACAACCCCATGTAGTTGGCAGCTTTTTGCGGACGAAAGGCCCCGAGAATTCCCGCATTCGAGATATTTTCGCGTTTCCAGAACAGAGCAATAGGGGCTGAAAAATCTGCCGCTAACGTATGTTGAACTTGGCCGACTGGGAATTGTTCTTCTGCAAGCCTTGGGATGACTCGCAACGATGGGCGACCTCCTATTGTGTGGTCGAAGTCAAGAATGGCTGTCAGTGTATGAATATTGCCACTGTCTTTGATGGATTCGTTTTTTTTGAGCTTAGCTTGATTGGCCTTGACGATACCGGCTAGTGGTACTCCTAATCCGTCAATGGTTACGCGCTCCTTGAGATAGAATGTGGTGTCGATGTTAACGCAGGGAATTAAGTCGTCGTAGAGGTCGATATGCCGTTCTTCTGTACGAGGATCAGCTCCTAAAACGAAGATGGATTCGGGTGTATCCCGGATTTTGAATTGTTGATTCGGACAATCATTGCGGTATCGCTCAACGAGAATGTAGAGCGCGTGGTTGTAGCGTTGGCGAGCCTGTGGCCATTCTGCTTTTCGAGCTGGTGAGGAAAGGATTGTCCAAGCTTCATGAGCTAAGGCCAATTGATCGGGTGAAGCTGGTTCGGTGGATTTGTAAATCTGGCTCGTATCCGGACTGTAAGGTGACGAACATGAGGCAAATCCCAGTGCGCACAAAGCGATGATAAGAACAACGAAGGGAGATTTCATGAGTGCCAACTAATAGGAAAATGTGTCACACAAGCATGGAAATTGCTTTTTGAATGGCTCCGACTGTCTGATCTACTTCGTCTAGCGTGTTGTAGACTGCGAATGAAAGACGGGTCGTACCTGTAACTCCAAGCGCTGCCATTAGTGGTTGGCAGCAATGGTGCCCTGTTCGTACGGCAATGCCCATTTGATCAAGAAGGGCGCCCAAATCGTAATGATGTACTCCTTGGACAATTAGAGAAATAGCGGCGCCATGGCAATCGTCGCGACCTGGTATGTGTACGAGTGGCAATTCGTGAAGCCTGTCGATGGCATGCCGAACTAGAGTTTTTTCGTGTAGTTCAATTTCCCGGAGTCCAATGGAGTTGATAAATCTTACTGCTTCTGCCATGGCGATAGCTCCTTCGATGTTGGGGGTGCCTGCTTCGTATTTGAAGGGTAATGCATTGTAGGTCGTTTTTTCAAAAGTAACCTCGCTGATCATTTCGCCTCCCCCCATCCAGGGCGGGAGATATTCCAACAATTCTTTCTTGCCCCACAGCCCCCCAATGCCGGTTGGCGCGTAGATCTTGTGGCCTGAGAAAACCAGAAAATCGCATCCTAATTGCTGCACATTAACAGGAAGGTGTCCGACTGCTTGTGCGGCATCGACGATGGTAATGATGTTTTTATGTTGAGCTTTAGCCTGAGAAATCGCTTGTCGGATGGGATTGATCGTGCCGGTGCCATTGGCTACATAGGCCAAAGAAACAATCTTTGTTTTCGAAGAAAGGAGCTGGCTGAACTGTCCCATATCCCAAGTTTGCTCGGCATCTAGTGGAATGACTTTGATAATAGCTCCCGTTCGTTCGCAAAGCATTTGCCAGGGAACAATATTCGAATGGTGCTCCGAAATAGAAAGAATGATTTCGTCTCCTGGGGCTAGAAAACCAACTCGTCCCAAAATCGAGGCAATCATATTAAGCCCCATAGTACATCCAGAAGTGAATACAAATTCTTCTGGAGATGTGGCCCCAACAAATGCGGCAAGGGTTTCTCGTGCTTGTTCGTGAGCTTCAGTTGCTAATTGACTGAGGTGGTGTATACCGCGATGGATATTAGAATTGATCGATTCG
Source organism: uncultured Akkermansia sp. (assembly GCA_949296365.1). GTDB lineage: Bacteria > Verrucomicrobiota > Verrucomicrobiia > Verrucomicrobiales > Akkermansiaceae > Akkermansia. Next base: position 25,564 of record CASFPZ010000003.1, read on the forward strand.
TAATATTGTCGTGAACAATCGAGGACTCTTAATGGCTTTTGCGTAGTTGCTGCGTTATCGAGGTAGATGAGCGGTTTGCCGTGGACATGCTCCGCTAGAATGGGAAATTGAGAACGAATCTTCGAAATATTGATCATAGGGAAAACTAGGATGCAAGAGATGATGATCTGCGGATTTCATCCCACCCTCCTTCAAGTACATAAATAGGGGCTTGTAATTGATAACTCCGCAGAGTGTTTGCTATCTCTGTGGCGGAATTGCAGCTGCGATCACAGAAAACAACGATGCATTTGCCTTCAATGCCTGCCTGGTGGAGTACTGGTAAAGCTTCCATCAGCAAATTTGCAGCATTTTCATCGTTGCGGATGGAAAGAACTTTCCCTCTTTTAATGGTTCCTCTCTCAAATGCATCTTGATTGCGTGCGTCAATCCAGATTACTTTGTCTCCCCATGTCTCTAGAACCGTTGTAAGGCAAATTTTGCCCTTGGGTAATTGGTCTTGATGGCAAGGCGGAATGCGGTGTGGCGCTAACCATTTGGAGTCAACGTAGGCTAGCCCAATTGCCAATAACACTACGTAAACCCCTAAATGAAGCGCTTCTAAAACTGTTTCTTTGAATTTATTCATTTGTCCCGGTCTCGGCGGGGTGGTGTTACGGTTAACATTCCAATATAGCGAGAGTACCTAGGAATTTTACTGTCAGTTAGTACCCAAAATGTGTTGCAGACGGCTTTCCCTGTACTGACTGGAGTAATGACGATGCGGTATTTTTCTCCTTTTTTGACGGTAATAGGTTTATAATTGAAATCCTTTCCTGCAAGACTGAACGTGGTGAGTTTGATCCCAGAATCTGGCCGTACCGTAACTGTGATTGTTTTGGGGCGAGGGGGCTCGCCGACTTCCCAGTCCAATTGCCTCGTCGACAAGGTAATGACTTCAGGCACTTCAACCCGGAGAAACAATTCGTATTCTTGGCCGTCTGCCGTAACGGTTAATTTACGAGCATCTGAACCAGAGAACATGCCAATTTTCATGGTTGCTGAAACCATTCCTTGATCTCCGGGTTTGAGCGTCTTTTTATTACCGACAAAGCCGACGTCTGTGCATTCGCAATCAGCTTCTAGAGATTCGAGTTTAACTGGTTTATCAGAATTGTTCTGGAAAGGGAAGGTAAACGTAACTGTCTCATCGTTGGGATTGGCTTTGATCGTTTGAGAGGTTCGTTTGAAACTCAATGCATTGCTGGCCCACGTAAGATCTGTTATTAGGACAACGGCGAGGAAACTTCCTATTACGCGAATCGGAAAGAGTGAGTGGAACATAGTCGAAATCAATCTGTTAGAGGGTTCTTGGAAATATCCTCCGCTTTTTGTTGGGGCTTCTGGGATGGAGATGGAAGAAATGCACTGATGGCAAACAGGCAGGCTGCTATACAGATGCACGAATCTGCAATGTTGAAGGATGGCCAGCGATACTCAATTAGAGGGATAGTGATGTCGATAAAATCAACAACGTAACCACCTGTCAGGCATTTCCAAAATGGACGAATCCCTCCTAAATGTTGCGCATCCAAAATAAAACCCTGAATGAGCCGGTCTGTTAAGTTGCCAAAAACTCCTGCTAGCAACAATGCCCATGCAATGCGCAAAAGTACTGTATTAAAAAAACCTTTGACATATCCCAAAATGAGAGCTCCTATGGCCAATATAGGGACGATTAGAAAAACATAGGTCGACCAGGCTGTGCCATTGCCAATCCCAAAGGCAACTCCTGTATTGTGGACTCGTACGATATTGAAGTAACCTTTGATGATTGGCACAACGTCAGACGAAATGGTAAATGTCCCTCCAGGTAGGCGCTTCAGCATCGGCAACGGAAAGTTGTTGACTATGTATAACTTAGTTGCCTGATCGAGAATATAACATATTCCAAAAATCCACATCAATAGTCCTAATCTCGGTCTTTTTCCTGCTGAGGTGTTCATAAAATATCCGGAGGGCTTGTTAAATGCAGAATTTATCGGAGAACTGCGGCACAACGATCGCAAATACCGTCTGCCCCCAGCGGCTCGTAACGACGGCATCTTGGGCACATCGTATGCTGAGTCGAAGTGGCAAAGGCGGCTAATTGATTGCCTCTGATTTCAACCTCTAAATCAGAAATGATGAAAAATTCAGTGGCAAAATCGCGATCCTTCAGCAGCGCAATGAAATCGGCGGATTCTTGCTCGGGAACGATGAGTTTGACTGCGGCTTCATTGTTTTTTGAAAAGGCTTTTGCCTTAATCTGTTCTTCGATTGCAACCTGAATGACGGCCTTGACTGCCTGAAGTCGGTTGATTAGTTTGGTCGCTTGTCCTGTCTGGAAGTCGGCAAAGATTTCGGGGAAATCCTGCTGATGAATGCTTCCTTTGGCTCCTGAGTGTTCCCAGGCTTCGTCCGCTGTGTAAACGAGAATGGGTGCTAGAAGTCGGCACAGCGATTGGAAGATGTGGTACATGGCTGTCTGCGTGGCTCGTCGGCGAAGTGACGTCGGAGCGTCGCAATACATTCTGTCTTTTGTGATGTCGATGTATAGAGCCGAGAGGTCGTTTGTACAGAAATGATTAATGACATTGAACACTTTGCGGAATTCAAAGGATTCATAAGCCTTACGCGATTCGGTAATGACGTTATTCAGGCGTTCCATGATCCATTGATCAAGCAAGGGCATGTCTTGCGAGGCGACAGTATCTGTGTCAGGGTTGAATCCGGCGATGTTTCCCAACAGAATCCGGAGCGTATTGCGCAAGCGTCGATAAGGCTCCGTCACTTGCTTGAACAAGTCCTCTCCAAATGGAACGTCGTTTTGCCAGTCCACAGAAGCTGCCCACAGTCGAACGATGTCGGCGCCGTATTTGTTGTAAAAGTATTTGGCGTCAGTCGGTTTCCCTGAGGTCTTTGCATCTGATTTTGACGTCTTTTTCCCGGTGTCTTTATCTACGACGAAAGCGTGAGTCATGACCATCTTGTACGGGGCTGATCCTCTCCAGGCTACGGAGAGCATGAGCGAACTTTGGAACCAACCTCGGTGCTGATCGGTGGCTTCCAAATACAAATCGCAAGGAGCATGCAACTCGTCCCGACCTTCGAGTACGGCTACCTGAGAACACCCCGAGTCAATCCAGACGTCGAGCGTATCGCGTCCCTTTGTCAGCGTGTCTGGTAATCCTAACCGGGCACAAAGCTCCTTGTCGGTGAGCTCAAACCAAATATTGGAGCCATTGGCCTCGACAAGATCGGCAACTTTCCTGACGATGTCGCCAGTTAAAAGGGCTGAACCGTCTTCACGGAAAAATACCGGTAAAGGAATCCCCCAAGTCCGCTGTCGCGAAATACACCAGTCGGGACGAGATTCTACTGTCCCGTAAATGCGGTTCCGTCCCCAGGACGGAAGCCACTGGACTTTGTCGATTTCTTCAAGCGCCTGGGGCTTCAACTTCTCCATAGAAATAAAGAATTGTTTAACGGCGCGGAAAATAATAGGCGTTTTGGATCTCCAACAGTGCGGATATTGGTGGGCATATTTTTCCTTGCCAAGAAGTGCGTCGCCTAACAAAGACATGATCATGTCGTCGACTTCAAAAACGTGCTTGCCGATGAGTTCCGGAATGCCTACTTCTGCTGTGTAGCGTCCATCGTCATCAACAGGAGAAAGAACGGGTAACCCATACTTGCAACCAACAATATAGTCGTCCGCTCCGTGGCCGGGCGCAATATGCACGATGCCGGAACCTGTGTCCGTCGTAACGAAATCAGCCATGATGATTTGAGAATACCGGGGCAAGAATGGGTGTTGGGCTTGTTCCCCTTCCAGTTCCTGTCCTTTGAACTCTGCTAAAATCTTAACTGGACTCCATCCGGTCTTTTCTGTGAATGTTTCAACGAGATCCTTGCAGAGGATCAGGTTTTGCTGTTGGCCGTTCTTAACAAAAGTAGCGGCAATGTAGGTAAACTGTGGGTGCATCGCCAAACCGACGTTGGAAGGCAATGTCCAGGGCGTTGTCGTCCAAATAACTATGGATAAATCGTTACCCAAATTCAGTTTGTCGCCAATGAGAGGAAATCGAACAAAAATAGAGGTACTGTAGATCTCTTTATATTCTACTTCGGCCTCTGCAAGAGCTGTGTAGGCTCCATATGACCACTGAACTGGTTTGCGGCTTTGGTAAACCGCCCCCATGTCCACTAATTTGGCAAACACTCTCAAAATGGTGGCTTCATAAGACGGATCCATCGTCAGGTAAGGGCGATCCCATTCGCCAAAAACTCCTAATCGTCGGAAAGATGTCCGCTGTATATCGATGAATTCCTTGGCAAACTCTGCACACCTGCGACGAATCTCCGCCGGATCGAGATCTCGTGCTTTTTGGACAACTTTGAATTCAATGGGAAGTCCGTGACAATCCCAACCTGGGATGTATGGGGTATAGTACCCTGCCATGGTCTTGGACTTGATGATGATATCTTTGAGAATTTTATTGAGCGCTGTCCCCATGTGAACATCGCCATTGGCAAATGGTGGCCCGTCGTGAAGAATAAAAGCCGGAGCATTCTGCTTTTTACGGCGGTCAATAATCGATGAATAAAGATGGGCGGATTCCCATTTGGCAAGGCGTTTAGGTTCGTTTGTTGTCAGGTCTCCTCGCATTGGAAATGTCGTGTCGGGGAGAAGGATCGTATCCTTGTAATTTTTCTCGGTCCTGCTCATGGCGCACAATTCTATCAGTTTGACTTTGTTAGGTCAATCGTCAGCCATGTATGCCAAATAAATTAGGCATATCGATGAAAACAAAAAAGAGGAGGGCTCCTGCGATGAACCCTCCTCTGTGTTAAAATAATGATGCTAACCAGCAATGAACTTAATTGCCGTAAGGTTTATTGGCGCGGCTGAATTGTTTCAGTCGCAGCCCATTGAGAGCAATAAAACCTGTGGCGTCATTCTGATTGTAAAGCTCTTCGTGTCCTCCTTCCATGGTCGCTATGTCTTCCGAATACAATGTATTGGCAGAACGGCGGCCGGCGTACATAATATTACCCTTGTAGAGTTTTAGTCTCACTTCTCCGTTGACTGTTTCCTGTGTCTTAGAGATGAGGGCTTGAATTGCTTCTCGTTCAGGAGAGAACCAGAAACCATTGTAAACAATAGAAGCATAGTCAGGAATCAAAGAATCGCGAATCTTCTGAGCTTCGCGATCCATTGTTAGGGTCTCTATATCGCGGTGCGCTGCAAGAATAATGGATCCTCCTGGTGTTTCGTAAATGCCGCGGCTCTTCATCCCAACAAAACGGTTTTCAACGATATCGACTCGGCCTATGCCGTTGCGGCCTCCCAGTTCGTTGAGAACGTACATGACTCCTAATGGAGAAAGCAGTGTGTAGCCGTCTCGGCTCCCTAGCGGTTGCACGTTGTGCTTAGCTAAAATGGTATCGAGCCCTTCGCATTGTAGTCCGACGATGTCGCCCTTTTCAAAGAGGCATTGCACATATTCAGGACGATCAGGAGCATCTTCCGGAGAAACTGAGAGAACATACATCTTCTTGTCCTCTTCCTTTGTGGCATCGTACCACGTGTCTTCCAACATGCCGGCTTCGTACGAAATGTGAAGCAGGTTGCGATCCATCGAATAGGGCTTTTTCAACGATTGGCGAATCGGAATGCCGTGAGATTCTGCATAGGCAATCATTTCCGACCGCCCAGGAAATTGCTTGCGGAATTCCGGATCTCTCCACGGGGCAATCACTTTAATATCGGGTGCTAGCGCGTTGGCTGCTAGTTCAAAGCGTACCTGGTCGTTGCCTTTGCCGGTCGCACCGTGGGCGATGGCGTCTGCCCCCTCTTTAATAGCTATGTCTAACATATTGCGGGTAATGCAGGGCCGCGCAATCGATGTCCCAAGTAGGTAGCGCCCTTCGTACAAGGCGTTCGCCTGGAACATCGGAAAAATGTAGTTCTTGGCAAAGTCTTCTTTCAGATCGTCAATATAACATTTGGAAGCGCCTGTCTTGCGCGCCTTTTCTTCCAATCCAACAAGTTCTTCCTCCTGGCCTACATCGGCACAGTAAGCAATAATTTCGGCGTTATATTTCTCCTTAAGCCACTTCAAAAGCACCGAAGTGTCCAAACCTCCAGAATAAGCGACGACGATTTTCATAATGATGACGGAAAATAATCCAAGACGTATCTTGAGTAATTCTCTCTGGTTAGAAAAGAGTAAAATGCGCCATTCTTTCTAAATTGCCCAACAACTGTGTTTAGAATGGGTTGAAGAAGAAAAAATCAAGGAGTGAACGAAAAATCGCTTGCATTTAACGCCTGAGGCTTTTATTAAAACCTCCCGAACCTATGGCTAAAAAGAGCTGGATTGAAAGAAATAAAAAGAAGGAAGCAGTCGTCAAGCGCTATGCTGAATTGCGCGCACAGTTGAAGGCTGAAAAGGATTATGTTGGACTGACCATGTTGCCGCGCAATGCGAGCCCAACTCGTCTTGTGAATCGTTGCCTCGTGTCAGGTCGTCGGCGTGCATTTATCCGCCGGTTTAAATTGTCTCGTATCGCATTCCGGGAATTGGCCAATGCCGGTATGATTCCTGGCGTGACCAAATCATCTTGGTAATTAAAAGAAGGGAGTTGGTCTTCTTTTCCTCGCTCCGAGGATTGTAGGAGGATGAACTCCGGTTTGCGCGAGACTGGCCAATCTAGTCTCGCGTTTTGTTATATGCCTATTTACGAATATATATCTGAGCATCCCGGGGTAGAGGGACAATCATGTCCTATTTGTAGCCGCGTGTTCGAATTGCGGCGCCCTGTTGACCGCGAACCTCTGACTGTGTGCCCAATTTGTAAGCACCCCGTCAAAAAGTTGATGAGTCGAATCAATGTCCCGGAAATCACCAAACCTTTGTCGGTATCTGATGCCAAGGCGGCTGGTTTTACTGTCCTAGAAAAACGCGACAAGGGTGTGTATGAGAAGTTGTAAACACTGTCGATAAATAGTGTTTATTCTGCTCATGATGCAAGGATGATGAAAACTCTTGATTGATGACTGACTTAGACCCTCTGAGTATTCTTGCGGCCACTGGGGCCGCTGAGAGCCCGCATTCATATCCGGGCTTGGGTGAAATTGCATTGGTTCTTACGGGAATCGTGTTCTTTTTGATGTTAAACGCTTTTTTTGTCGCAAGCGAATTTTCAATTGTCAAAGTACGAGAAAGCCAATTGCAGGCAGACGAGACTGATGCTTCTCGTCGTATGAAACGCAAATTGGAAACTGCTTTGTCTGTTGTGCGTCACTTGGATTCCTACCTTTCTGTAACTCAAATCGGAATTACGTTGGCTTCTTTGGCTTTAGGCTTTTTGGGTGAACCTTTGGTCGCCAGCTTGTTGGCCCCAACGTTGAAATTGACTGGCTGGGTGAGCGAAACTGTGATTAATGTCGTGTCGATGGTTGGGGCATACGCATTTTTCACTTTCGCCCATGTTGTATTGGGTGAGTTGGTCCCTAAGTCGGTGGCAATCCGCTATACGTATCAAACTGCAATATTTACTTCGACAATTTTACATTGGTTTTATGTGATCTTTAGGAGCTTGGGCATTGTCGCGGCATTTAATGGTACGGCTAACTTCATTTTGCGCTATATTCTGCACATTAACCCTGATGAAGTAAAGAATCCCGTTCACAGCTCCGATGAGTTGGCTTTGTTGGTCGCCGAAAGTGAACGCTCTCAGGAAGTGACCCCTACAGAAGCCGAAATCTCAAAAAATGCGTTGGAGTTGAATGAAATGTGCGTGAAAGATATTCTGACTCCTCGTAGCGAGGTGGATGTGCTGGATTTGGATAAAACTTATGAGGCTAACTGGGAATTGGCTCAGCGTTCTCGACACACGAGATTCCCGTTGGTGCGTGGCAATCATCTCGATGATGTAAAAGGCTGGATTCATGTGAAAGATCTCTTCAAGCTTGTGGGGCAATACCACCCAGATTTGATGAGTATTTGCCGCGAATTAAAGGTGGTCCCTGATTCAATGCCGTTGGACACCTTGTTGTCGTTTTTCTTAAAAGAACGTTCGCATTTCGCATTAGTTGTCGATGAATTCGGTGATTCTCTTGGCCTCGTTTTCCTCGATGATGTCCTCGAACAAATTGTTGGCGAAGATATCCAGGATGAATTTGATCAGGAAGAAACGCAAGAATTTGTGCAAACGGCTCCCGGTATTTATATCGTTGATGGGTCGATCAGCCTCTTCGATTTAGAAGATTATTTGCCGGGCCTCGAATTGGAATGCCCGGGCGTGACTACTTTGGGGGGATACATGACTCATGAACTTGGCCATATCCCCAACGTGGGCGAAGAATTAAACCTGGGCGCTTATCTGGCGCGCGTAACTAGTTCTGATGGACGACGTGTGACTCAGATCTCGTTGACGAAAAATTCACAAGAGGAAAAAGACTCTGTTGAAGACGAGTAAATCCCACATGCCTAGTAACAATTCTCCTTCTTTGGCCTTTGAAGAAGCTGCATATAATTCCGGGCGTGTTCGCGTAGCGGGCATCGACGAAGCGGGGCGGGGCCCGCTCGCTGGCCCTGTCGTAGCCGGGGCTGTCGTCTTACCTCGAGGTGATGGTATCCCTCATGGCTTAAATGATTCTAAAAAATTGTCAGTTCGGCGCAGAGAACAACTTTTCGAGGAACTGATGCAGTGCCGTGGGATAATTGCTGCTGTTGGCATGGCTTCTGTTGAAGAAATTGATTCTCTGAATATTTTGAAAGCGACTCACCTGGCGATGAAGCGTGCTGTCCTGCTGCTAGCTAAAAAAGCTGATTTTTGCTTGATCGATGGTTTGCCTGTCCCGAATTTCCCTGTGTTGCACCAAGCGATTGTGGGGGGAGACTCCCAAAGTCTTTCTATTGCGGCGGCGAGTATTCTTGCTAAAGTGACGCGAGATCGTATGATGGACGAAGCAGATCAACTTTATCCTGTATATGGCTTTTCTAGGAATAAAGGCTATGGTACAAAAGAGCACATGGAGGCGTTGCGCTTGTATGGGCCTTGTCCGTTGCATCGCCGTTCGTTTGGGCCTGTTGCACAATTGGAATTGCCGTTTCCCTGAACTTTTGGAGGATGGTTCGACTCGCGCGGGCGAACCATGGACGGAGTGGGTGGGCTTGTATGGTGAGATGGCGGCTGAATCGTTTCTGCTTTCTAGCGGCTATCATATCCTGCGCCGCAATTGGAAAGAAAGGAATTCGGGAGAAATTGATTTGGTGTGTCGAGATCGTGATACGCTTGTCTTTGTCGAAGTAAAAACAAGAACCGTTGAAGGTCAGTGGGAGGCTAGGCGGGCCGTCAATAAGGAAAAACGCAATTTGATCCGTTCTGGTGCGCGAACATGGCTCCGCATGCTTAAAAACGACGATGTCGTCCATCGTTATGATATTGTCGAGGTTTACCTGACTGACGGCGAAAAACCGAAAATTTATTTGTTGCAAGCCGCTTTCGGCGATCGGGAACATTTTACTCCTTCCTTTTGATGGTTCGCATCTCTGACCAATGAACTGGTCGCATGAACGATTGAAGAACTCGCCTAGAATTGATCTAAAGAATGTATTGTAAATAGTTTAGGATCATTTTATGGGACTTCAATTCCCAGGTTTATTGGCAGTTGGTGCCAATTGATGAAAAAAGAGGAGCTGTTGAACGAGGGTACAATACGCTCTCGCAACAGCTCCTTGGTCCTTACCAACTACTACCTATGAAATCAGCATTCCCTCTTCGAAGGGAGTGTGGAAGCTCTCTCCTTCTTCCATACTCATTACTGATGTATGATCAGACAACGCCAATTTTATAGTGTTCAAAATTCATGTTGAGCTTATGTCATACAATAAATAGAGAAATTTCTCTGTCGGCGCGAGGCTGGGCGAATGCGATTAGAGTGATCGGGCTCTGTTGGGAATAGTTTGCCATTCCAACGTGCATGGTTTGGGTTTATGTTTACCTGGATTTCTGACTTGGGCGGTAAGTTTGATTGTTCCCGCTTTTGTGGTACTTCGCACAAGGACAGGAGCTGTTCCCCAAGAGACGATTCGGGGATTGGCGCCAATGGTAGCGTCTCCGATGATCTCTCCTTCTCCTTCAATGGTGAATTGGATGACTTCATTGTTGAGGCGTTTGACATTGCCTTCTGTGTCAGTAATGGAGGCGATGACAACAACCATGTCTGAACCGTTTGCCTGCATGGGGATCCCTTCGTTGTCGAGTGTGAGTGTAATGCGAGATGGCCTTTTGGATGGCTTTCTCACATGGGTCGCAACGACTTTCCCGTCGACAAGCCCTTCAGCAAGAATTTGACTAGGCTTCCCGGAACGCGACCTCGCTTTAACTTTCATGAAATCAAAAGCATTGGAAAAAATTACGGTGGAACCAGGGCGTTGAGTTTTTTCTTGCCGAGCATTGAGGACGACTGGTTGTTGGCCTGGGGCGGTGAGTCGTACAGAATCGCAGTTGGTATACACGGTGACATCATGGGGAGAGAAGGGGGTCATTTCGTGTGCGATATAGACAAAGGGCCCGCTGGCTATGTCTGAGTCCCCCGGGGAGAGGGGCTGTTGAGACTTAAATGCAAACCAAGAGGTCTTGGGTTGGCGAAAAGAATCCATGATGCCGCCATAGAATGGATCAGGATGATAGCCTCGTTGGTGATCAAACGAATGCCAAAGCGCTCCTCCAATATGGTAAGCAGGGGTTTGGTAGAGGGTTTCCCAACTTGTGTAGGGATAGGGCGGATCGAGGTAGTGGTTGGCTTGGATTAACATTGGAATCTCACCCCATTTCCGGGAGGCTCTGCTGGGGGAATTGTGGGAAGACCAATCGTCGACATTATCTCCGAATTCTCGAGTAAAAAAGGGTTTCCCTTGGAGACTTGGTGGAACTGTCCCCTCCAAGGGGTGGCTGTATATGAGATCGTAATGTTCTGCTCCGCGAGCCTGGGAATCACAACCCGCATAGCAGGATGGCCAGGGAAATTCTTGGTGAGTCACCTCGTAAGCTTGTTTGGCAAATTCGGGAGGGTAGGAGGTTTCGTTGAGGATGGGTTCCCAGACCCAGACGCTGGGGTGATTCCGGTCCCGACGGATCATTTGGCGAATGTCGCGACAGACGAGTTGGGTAAATTGTGGGTCTTTATTCCAAAATTGCCAACCTGGCGTGGCGACGATGACGAATAAACCTAGTTCGTCCGCTGCATCCATAAACGCTGGATCTTGAGGGTAGTGAGCTGAACGAACAACTCGCAAACCGGCGTCTCGGAGTTTCTTGGCATCTCGCCAGTGGGCAATGTTGGGTAGGGCATTCCCAACATAAGCAAAATCTTGGTGCCGATTGGCCCCGATCAGTTTCCCAGAGAAGGGTTTGCCATTCAAAATAAATCCTTGGTCGTTCATGACGAAGTGACGAATGCCAACCCTGATGGTTTGGGCATCGAGAACTTTGTCTTGCTCTAAAACTTGTACATGGAGTTTCGAAAGATGCGGATGATCGGGCTCCCATAGGTCTGGGTCGGGAATATCCCATTCCCCATCAAGGTGCATACTGGCTCCTGCTGCAAGAGCGACGCTTTTCTCATAACCCCCAGCATTTCTTCCTTGCGAATCGACTAATTGAACTCGCACTATCAGATCTCGGGATGAGTCGCTTGTGTTGGAAATGTGAATTTTTGCCCCTACGCGTGCCTGCTGTGCGTTCGCTGCAAGAGTTCTAAAAAAGACGCCTCCCCCTGCTTGTTCATCAACTTGGTTGGGATCTGTGATGTGGACTGGGTTGGTGGAGATGAGGTAGACATCGCGGTAGAGTCCGCCCATGTAAGTGAAATCGAGGTGTTCCTGGGGTTTCCCTGGTGGGTAGGTCGGATCGTCGCTGTTGTCTAGTTTGATGGCTATGGTATTTTCTTCCCCAAGAATCAGATGTGGGGTGGCATCTAGCGAGATGGGGAGGAATCCTCCTTTGTGGCTGGCTATGTGGCGCCCGTTGAGGTAAATCTCGGCCTTGCCCATCATGGCTTCGAAATAAAGTGTGAGTTTTTGCCCTTGCAGTGTTGTTGGTGGAGTAAAATGTTTCCTATACCAAACGGGCCCCTGGTAATTGGAACACCCGCTCGTTTCTTCGGGAACGAGTTCGAGCCCGTGCGGTACGTTCACTCGTTCCCATTGAGTGTCATTTAACTCCGGGGCTTGCCCTTGGAGAAAATCTCCTTTGAAAAAACGCCACCCTACATTGAGATTGTAAATTTGGCGCGGACTATTCTTGTCCATCATATCGCCGGCGATGGAGAATTCTGGTAGGTCTTGTGGCCCTGGATTCTCTGCCTCTCCAATGGGAATGAAACTTAGTAGGCTGAATAAACAAAGACTTTTTGGGGTAAGACGTACAGTCATGTTATATGATAATACGTTAGTATTTTAGTACATCTAGCAATGGCTGTGAAAGATGGGACAAGAATTTTGGAAATGACGATCAATGATCTGTTGCTAGCCGGTGGAATCTTGTAAAGATAAACCCGATTATGAATTTCAAAATCCAATGGGGTCAATGTAGAGTGTTGGCCGTGGGGTCAATCTGCTTTGCTGGAATGTGCGCCTGTAGTAACCAGATAGTAGGGTCGGAGAATCAGGTGTTGGAACGATCAGCCCAATCAGAGGAAATGGTTATTCCGCTTTCTTGCCGAGAACAGGCTGACAAGATTGTGCAATCTGTGAACGGGCAGTTCGGCGTCGCTGTTGAGTGGAATGGTAAACTCCTCTATGAACATTTAGGGCAAAATGATTTTGCGATGCAAAGTGTTGTTAAATTCCCATTGGCGATGAAAGTTTTGGATATGGTTGACAAGGGGGAACTTCGCCTTGATTCCTATATCGAGCTGAAACCTGAAGAGATGAATCCTGATACTTGGAGCCCGATGCGCAAAATTTATCCCCAAGGAGGAAGGTTCAAGGTGTCTGAATTAATTCGTTATGCTGTCGCGGAGAGCGATAATAATGCTTGCGATCGCTTGTTCCGGTTGATTGGTGGTCCTAAAGAATTGGAAGTCTTCTTGCGCAACCGGGGATTTAATCAAATCTATGTCTGTTCTACCGAAGAAGAGATGAACCAAAATCCCCAATTACAAGTAAAAAATTCTTCCACTCCATTAGAAATGAACCGTTTACTAAGGGAATGGAATGCTGGTAGAATCCTAAGCCACGAATCAACTGCCTTCTTGCGAAATGTTATGTCGAGTACGCAAACTGGTAAAATGCGTATGCGGGGGCAATTGCCTACCCATGTCGTTGTCGCTCACAAAACAGGATCTGGTGGAAGAACCTCTACGGGTATTATGAGAGCTCTCAACGACGTCGGTATTGTCTACCTTCCCAATGGAGAAATATTGACGATTAGTTTGTTCGTGTCTAACAGCCCCGATAAGGAGTCCCAGTTGGAAGCCGCAATGGCTCAATTAACGCGTTTGTTTTACAATCAGGTAATAGAGCTGGGAGCAACTTCTTAAAATCATTTCTCTCTCCTTACTGTCTCTTCATATGCATGGGAGGGTGTGTCGTAACGAACGATGCTCCCTCTTTTTCGTCAATTACACAAAAGCAGTTCGTTATCTTCAGATTCAATATGTTGCAAATTCCTTTGATCCATGGATTCCTGATTCCTAAAAAAATCCGCTGTAAGGTCGCAAAAGAGTTTAATTCACCTGTCTATGCCCTCCTTTTTCTGCTTCGCACACTCTCCTTTAGATTGAAGGTAATAGCCAGGAAAGAAAAAAGAGAATATGCCATTTGACACACCCCCTTGATAGGCATGGGGGCTTGCCTACAGGAGGCTGAAAAGGGTGCGTGGTTGGCAAGAGTGGCTCGCTCGGTATAAAACCTTTAATCATGGATCTTGAGAAGTAGGCGTTTGAAAAAGGTTTGTGGATCGATACTATGCACGACCCGGAATTCCTGTAAGTTGACTGTTTTAAAACGAATATTGTGGAGAATGGTGTCAGTCCCGTCATAGTAAGTGGCAATGCCAACTCCGGGCCCTGTATATCGCAGAAAAATCCCAGAATCCCCCTGAATGGACCCTAGATTGTCATCAAAGAGAATGTAGGCGCATTGGGGGCTAGCTTAGATGAAGTGCCTTTCTGTGCATCAAAAATTCGAGGGTCACTGAAGTATCTGTAGGAGGATGTTACTTCTTTGTAGTCACAGGTGTATTCGTTGTTGAAAATAATGGGGGAATCGAGCGGGAAATAGCCGCCGGGCTCCCATTGAGCAATACGCGTAGAAAAGAGGAGCGCTTTGCTGATGTCCATTGATTTGTTGATCCTGACGTGTTGGATTTGTGTCGGATCAAACACCAGGACAATATTGGCTAAAGAACTTGGCGGTTCGATGGATTTAGCTGGGTTTTCCCAGTTTTCTCCACTCTCGAGGTTGGGAAAACTATATCGACGTAGGTTGGCGTTGTAGGTGCTGAGATTGAAGTTGATATTGCCGATGAGTCCTTCATCTCCGTCCGTATGAACTGCTATCCCGGTGTCTGGCCCTGTAAAATGCAGCAAGACAATGATGTCGGGTACCTCGATATCTTGTTGTTCGAGATTTTGTTGCTCTAGCTCGGAGAGATCGCCGCTGTATCCTCGGATTACAAGGAGTCCCATGTGCTGATTGAGTTTTTGATAGGAATAAGAACCTGATTGACTATAGAGTGCTGACCACGATCCCATGGTTGTAAACCGCAGCGTTGTATTCTTGAAGATCTCTTCCGTTTTATGCAATGCGTTCCCCGTAGAAAAGAGTTCTTGGTAATTTGTCAGCTGTTGGCCTATGGAAAAATAATTCCCGTGTGGCTTATAGATGACTCGTACTGCTTGCTGGGATGAAAAACTGATTTGTGCTCCGGCTAGTGAAACGGGTACTTCAGCGGCTGAAGTGAAAGGTTGATCGCCAGAATTGGCTTGATCGTCTCTTGGTTGAACCTCGGGCGATTCGTGTCTATTTTGAACGTTAGAAAGGGCCCCGGTGGTTTCCTGCTCGGAAATTGGATCTGAAGAATCGGAAGAATTGAGATCGCTTTGTTGCGGTTGATCAATGCGAGAAGAGGTATTGGCGGCTGTGGCTGCCGGGTGCTTGCTCTGTGTAGGGCTTGGTCGCGATTGTTGGGTGGTTGCCTGACTTATTGTGGAAGTCGGGAAAAGAAATATGTAGTAACTGGCTATGGCTAACGTGGCTGTGATGAGGCAGGCTGCTGTGGCCCAGATGATATTGCTGTGCAGAGAATTCTCAGGACGAGACGGTGTTGATTGGATTGGTGTATCCTGTAGGGCTTCTAACCATTCGTCTGCTGAGCGAAACCGATCGGCTATGCCGATTTGAGTCGCTTTTTGAAGCGCTTTAATAAATGCCTCTGGATAATCGCATAACTTCTCTCCTAGGATGGCGATAAATGACTTGCCAAGAGCAAAGAGGTCGGACCATGGCCCAATATCGCCATATTTGAAAGCTTGCTCCGGCGGCGAAAAAAATGGAGTTCCTATGACGGTGACTGTATGTTCTGGAAGCCCATTGAGCGCTGCTCCAAAATCGATCAGAACGGGTTGCCCATTCTCTCGAACGATAATGTTGGTCGGCTTGATGTCTCGATGAAATACATGCTTAGAATGGAGATATGATAGTGTCTGGAGGAGGGCCACGAGGAGATTGTTGACGTCGCTCGGCTGATCGGCATGCTGGTGAACCCATTGCTCAAATGACATGCCATCGATGTACTCCATGACGATGTATCCTGTGTTGTGCTCTAAGAAAATATCGTGAATGTGTACAATGTCTGAGTGGTTGAGCTTGGCAATGGTGTGCGCCTCTTTGCAGAACGAATTGAGTGAATCGTCGAATGTGTCTTCATAGAGCGGCGTGATGAGAATATTCGACGTATTGGAATCTCGGTAACATATATCTCTCGGAAAATGTTCCTTGAGAACAACCTCGCGCTCAAGTTTTGTATCCTTGGCTAGATAGGTAATGCCAAACCCGCCCATCCCCAAAAACGATTCAATGATAAATGATTGAATCATTGTCCCTGCTGGGAGAATTGGTGAATGACTCATATCGATGTGCACATCAACTTGCATGGAGGCTGAGTGAAATGGGGTAAGGGAAAATAAATGGAGATACTCTCGAAGTGTAGTTTAGACAAATCCTTAAAAAAGACAAGAAACAACTCGATGCATCTTGTTTAATGATTTTATGTATTCGCTTTATGTCCTGAATGATCTCAAAAAGCAGTGAGATCCACAAAAATTACTTTAGAAAATGTATCTACTGAGATATCTATTTTGTTTCTTTTTGTCTGTCATTGATTATTTTGTATCAAAAAAATCTCTCAGAGATAAAAATATCAAATTTTTTGTTGAAATCCTTAGAAAGATATGATAAAGAAACGATGTGTTTCGGAATTAGTATCTTTAGGAGATGAATATTCCGGTTGGTGTTAATTATTTCATAACTTTAAACTAAGATGACCCAAAAGACCATCTCAATGATATGTGCTTCGGCGCTTTTAGCGAGTTCGGCGATCATGAGTTCGTGTTCTACGCTAAATACAGTTACCCGGTTGGCTGACGGGGTGAAGGCGGTTGCCCAGTTGACGGATGATGCAAAGTCGGTTGCTCAGTTGGCGGACGATACGCAGTCGACGAAGGTGAATATTGACTCATTACCTGGTGTGAAGGATTTGAAGTTGAAACAGGAAGAATTGGTAAAAAAACATTCGAGCGCGACAATCATGTTGTTACAGTCGCAGCAATTGGCTCTAGAGGCATTGGACTTGCGCCAGGAAGCTGCTGAGGTTGAGGCTCAGATCAACAATCTGAAGTCGAACCCCAACGATGGATCTCTCTTGACGTCGACATTGGAATCCCTGTCGGGACGCCAGGAGATGATCAACGAAAAAGTCGCTGAACTTGAAAACCGCGAAAAATTAAAACTAGATACCTGGAAAAAGAGTTGCTCGAAGTTGAATGAGGCGCTCTGGGAAGAAGCCAAACTTGCCGCAACCAATACTGACTTGGGTGTCAAGTTGACAAAGGCTATGGGCGGGGCTAGTTCTCTCGAAAAAGTTCAACTGGGATTACAATTCCGTCCAATTGTTTATTTTGTGACCTCGTTGCCTAAGGACTACAAATTGATGCAACAGACTTCGGCCTTACAAGATGAGGTCAACAAGAAATTGGTGATCCAATTGCCGCCGATGAAGGCAATTCCGGCCTCGTTGCCAGAAATGAAATTCGACTTCTAGCAACTGGGACGCTGGGTATTGCGTTTTACATGAATCGTGGGGATATTCTGAAGACAAGGATATCCCCCAAGTTAATCAACTTAAATGAAACAAAACTTATTATTCCTGTTGGCGGTTGTTGTATGGAGTAGCCTGGGTATGTTGTGGGGGCAGGAACCCGATTCTGAGAAACTGCGACATGCCGAATTCGCAGGAATTTGGTTTTATTCTGCCATCCAGAAGGATACGACTCGGAAACAGTTCCCTGTTGGGTATGTCTATGGCCCTAGTGCCTCGCAGGAAGTAGGGAGGGACAATATCAGTGTGTTGCATCAATCGATGAGAGATGCTTTGTTGAAAGAACGACGTAGCGGAGGTAATCGAATTGTAGATTGTATGTCGGCTGATCCGGAGGCTGATTTTGCCAATTCGGCAACAGATGATTCTATCGTGTTTGCCTGCGCTTTGAATTACGAACATGCGGAAACTCAATATGAATCTGGCGCTGGAAAGGCTTATTCTAAAGTATTGACTGAGATTGGGTTTGATCTGGTTGTATGTAATTTTAAAGACAGGCGAATTTTGGCAACATTGCCGGGACGAATTGTGGCGATTGATG
Source organism: uncultured Akkermansia sp. (assembly GCA_949296365.1). Lineage (GTDB taxonomy): Bacteria > Verrucomicrobiota > Verrucomicrobiia > Verrucomicrobiales > Akkermansiaceae > Akkermansia. The sequence continues at coordinate 43,523 of CASFPZ010000003.1, forward strand.
CGGTCCCGGGTAAAGCTGGTGCTGCAAAATGTCATTCGATGCTGAAGTACTTATATGAAAAAAAACTTGTGCCAGAATTTGTATCTTTAGCCAAAGCGCCTTATTCGTCTGCAATGGCTGCAAAAACATTAGGTATTAGCAAACTTCAAGTTTCCCCAAAAGCATTGAAAGAGATGCCGTCTCACTACAAAGCTGCTGGTGAACGCGGATATGCTGCCTACGTGTCTTCTCTTGTATCTTCTTCTTTTTATGCGGCTGTGAAAGTCCCTGTGTTACCGTATTCCGGTGGTGGCGATAAAATCTATTATGTAATGAGCGAGAGAATTAAAGATTCTGGGCGTGTGAGCGACGAGGCGATGAAAGACAACAGTTCCTTGTCGGCAGAAGATGGCGAAGTGGAATCTGGTGGCGTGAGTAAGGATTTCTTGTTGAAAAAACCTGATTATGAGCTGGAACTTGTCTTCCCCGGATTTATTGCTCAGACGATGCAGGCAAATCAGTTCCAAAAACAAGTTGCTTTTGTGGCTTATTGCGGATTGCGCATTCGCAGCAAAGGTAATGAGGTGTTGGCTGAACGCTATAAAGATGCTGTGACGAGTATTTATCCAACGAAAATCCAGTTGAGTTCTAACTGGATTAATTTTGAAGATGCAACAATTAAAATGTTGAGATCGGCTGCCAAAAGTTTGAAAAATCACAAAAAATCTCGCTCCATTATTCAACAAACTTCATTATCTAAATGATTGCCCATTTTATGAAAACAATGATGAAATTAATCTGTCCGCTAGCTGCTGTCGCTCTTGTTTGGTCGGCTGTCGCTGGTGAATTAACCTTAACTGGTAAACATTCAGTGGTTTATGACGTTTCCTCCCAAGAAGGTAAAGCCTCGGCCACTAAGATGGCTCAACGTTACGCGGCTATCCACGCGATTGAGCAAATGATGTCTAGTCAACCTTCGGCAATCCGACAACTGTACCAAGACAGAAAACCTGGAATTATGGATGAAATCCTGGCCTTGTGTTCTCAGGTAAACAACGAACAGTCAATCGCTAAAAACAAAAATGAAGTAACTGTCGTTTTCTCTGCCGTGATCGATGAGGATGCCTTAAAAGATCTGTTGCAGCGAAAAGATGCTGTGCAACAGACTGTCGAACTGGATTCTACCGAAATTGCCGTCTTTTTCACGGCTCGCAATGCTGCATCGGTTCGTAAGCAAAATTCGTCCATGGTTAATGATTCTACCTCCGAAAAAAATAAAAAGGCCTCGAATTCTGGCAATATTGATGATGAAAACGTACAGTCAGAATCGAACGTTGTAGAACGCGAAACGAAGACTACAGACGTGGCAACTATCGTAAATGCTGACCGAATCAATTATGAGTTAGATGCTCCGGCTCGCGAAGAATTCGGAACTGCCTTAATTTCGCGGTTCGCAGAAAAAGGTTTTGAGGAGATCATAGATGGCGCTATGTTGGATGCTAGCGCTTTATTGGATGAAGCGTATGGCTCGGGAGACGTTGTCCCGGCCAAAACTTGGCGCAGCATTGTCAGTAATCTTCGAGAAAATGAACCAACTGTACAGTATATGGTTGTCGGTACGTTGGATTTAGGTATACCGCGTGTCGATGAACAAACGAATATGTGGGTCGTCGAAGCGACAGTAAGCGGTAAAATTTACAAGATGTCGCGTAATATACCAAGAGTGGTGACGGCTCTGTCTCCTCAGACGCAAAAGGCAAAGGCGGCTGATCAACTGCAGGCTAAAAAACGCGCTCTTTCTGGTCTGACTCCTCTAGCGGCCGATGAAATCCTTGCTAAGTTAAAGGCTAAAAAAATCATTAAGAGCAATGAACAGTCTCATGCACAATAAGATGAGTTGGCTCCTATTGGTTTGTTCTTCTCTTGCCTGGGCCTCATGCAACGAAGAATCATCGGCCAATAACGAGAAAAAAGACCCTCCGATGGAACAAGCGCAAAAAGAGGAAAAAATCATCGAAGTGAGGGCGTCGGCTTATGGTTCTACTCGTGATGATGCTGTGCTAAATGCGCTTTTCCAGGCTTGGGAACAATCGTATGGTGTGAGATTGACCAAAGACAATGTACGAGATGGCGGCAGGTCTTTGTTCAAATTGTCGATGAAGGATGCACAGGGTAATCAGCTGAACGTAGAACAGAAAAATGAAAAAGGCATGGTTCGTCGCGTGCAATCTCAAATGCCAGAAATTCTAAGTTACGAGGTGTTGAGTGAACGAGAAGAGAAGGACTTAGGATGGTATGTCGAGGTGAATGCCAAAATGCATGCGCCTCGTAAAGATGCGTTGGCTGATAAAATTACACTGGTGATCACTCAGCGCGAGAAATTGATGGAACGCCTTGTTCAATTGGGTTTCCCTGAGGAAGCTGCCTCGTCTGTAGCTGGAAAATTGCCAGAACCATTGCGCAAGGCTTTTGGTAATTCCAAAGAATTTGTTTTTCTGGAACGTGGAGCAACTGGCGCTAATGCTGGGCGACAATTGTTAACAAGCAATGAAGTATCTGCTGCTGATCGTACTAAGTTGAACAAAGTCCGTGTCGCTGATTTTGTCTTGGAAATACAGGTGGAAAGTGGCAATTTCAAAATCGTGAAACAATCCTTCCCTGATACGGGGCAGTCTGTCTACCGCGGAAAATGGACATTGGATTTGTCTATTAAGATGGTGGAATTGGCTTCTCAGGGTGTTTTAGCCTCAGAGTCTGTCTCTCTGCACGGAAAGGGGAATAGTTTTGAACACGAACGTTGTGTCGAAGCATGTTTGAAGGACATTCAGAAACAGGTCGATGACAAGGTTTGGAAGACTAGTGCTTGGCTGACGTTCCGATTGGGTTACCCTCTGTTACAACAAGGTAGCTTGTTGTCGTCTTCCAATGGCGCTTTTGTATACCAATTCAACCTCAAAGGCCCTTATCTCCTCCTGCCGCAACAACCTGTCAGTTTGTATGTCTCGGAAGAAATGGGCAGGAAAGAACTCGCCAAGGCGGTGGTAATCTCATGCTTGCCGCATTCAAACCTGTTAATCATAAAAACTGAACGAGAAATTACCGAACTTAAGGCTGACAATTCTCCCGCATTACTGATCTCTCCTTGTGAACAATAGAAAAATTGCCCTACGCTTCCTTACGATCAACCTATGAATAATAATCATCAATGCCGCAAAAATCGGCAACCTGTGTATTACGGCGTTTCTTGTCTTTTGGGCTCGGCTAGTCTCTTGGGGCTTGCCTCGTGTTCTTCAGATCCCCCTCAAATCTCACAACCTGGGGGAACTCAGACGAGCCCTTCGGCTTTGGAGGATATGCCGACTGTTCGTGTTGTCCCCCAAGTGCCTGCCCCTAAACCTAAAGCTATTCCTAAACCTATTCCTGTAACTCCTCAACCTCCCAAAAAAGAAACTCAAACACCAAAAGTGCCAAAATCAAAAAAATCTCAAGATCTACCCCCCAAAAAAACAAAATCCAATCCCCAACCTCCTGATGACAAAACGGAGTTGACGCCTCTTCCCTATGTGCCAAAAATAGGAGAACTCTAAAAAATGAAAATACAAAAAATCAAGATTCTATTTCCTTCGATAAATCCAAAATATTAATGTTGAGTAATTTGCTGATCATTAAAACCTCGATGAAAGTTAAATACCTTTCCCCCGTCTCATATTTAGAGACAAATGACTGTGGTAGCCCACACAAGTTGGCAAGTTCTACTTGGGTTAACCCCATTTTTTTACGTTGCATCTTCAGGAATGAACGTAACTTTTTTTCTTGGGGACTATCCCTCTTCCTAATCATTTTCTAAACATAACCTATTTCCTAAAATAACCCAAATTAGGATATTGAGGCATTGACAATACGTTCCTATTTTGTACATTATAATCAATGCCTAAATTGTATTATTATTTAGGGGAAAATAAGACTCCCCTCGGACCTGTCAGTATCGATGATTTGTGGCGTATGTTCTTGTCGGAGAGCATTACTAGAGAGACATTGATCGCTCCGCAAGGCGAAAAAAACTGGTGCCCGGTGAGTCAATTGTGGGAACGGAATTTGGAAATAATCGAAGAAAAAATATCGGAAGAGTTACCAGAAGTTCCTGATCCCCCTGCAATAAATACAGAGAAAAGGGGGGGAGTGTCTCGTCCTGAACCTAGAGAACAACAATCTCGCCATACATCTTCTGCTAGGGAAAATGGCAATCGCAAAAATATGTTGAGCTTGGTCGGGGTAGGGATGAAAAAACTAACGGAATATTTACACCGATTTAATGGTGGTATTGATCATTTATTTACTCGACAGGCAAATTGGGCTCTTCAAAAGGTCTCCGACAAAGTGATGATGAAAGAGGTTTTGTCAATGGTCAATGCTCTTACGTCGGTCTTATCATGTCTTTTGTTATTGATTTATGGGGGCTGGATCGTTCTGAAATTTTTTGATAAACCTGTATTGATTATTCCTCTTATTCTAGGAATAGTTGTGGTTCAATACATGATCTACCTAGTGAACCAAGTAAATGCTGCACTAGCGATACAAGATGATATTGGTTTGAGTTCGATGTTATGGCCGCGTCTTTTGGGCGTGATTAGTTATGTTTTGGCTAGCTTGTGTGTAGTGGGTACTGTGTTAGTGCTTGTAGAAGGAGGCAGGGGCTGGGTGCCTTCTGTGTTGATTACTCTTATAGGAGCGGTATTTTCATTTTTTATGTTTGCCCTGTATTGGAGGAGCAACCATTATCTGCTTAAAATCAACAGTGAAAACGCTTCTGGGGGCACGGAATTGGCGTCAATTGTTCGGTATGTTGTGAGATTTAATTTTCTCATTCTCCAGGTGGGTAGCCCTCTTTTGATTCTTGCCGGGTTGATCATTGCGATTGTCAATCCTCGTTTTTCACACATGCTGATGATGGGTTCTCTTATTTTATTGCCACTTGTCAATTACCTTGCCTATGTCATTTTGAATCTAATCCCGGATTTTCTGGACTGCATTCTGCGCAAAGGTTTTCATTGACTGTTTATTCCCTGTCTCTGTTTTCTATTCGCTTAAATTTGATGGCCTTCCTCAAAAACAAAAGACTTGACGGGTAAAGCCAAGTCTTTTGAGTAATTAAAGAAGGAGAAGAAGGTAATTAAGTATTAATTTTTCTTTTCTATAGAATTATTTCGTTCCTGGAAGGGGGGGGATAGGTGACGATGGACGAGTTGGTCGAGAGTTGGGGCTTGAGTGCCCCAATTGCCTGAAAAATAATTATTCCTAAGAGAAACATTTCCTGTGCTTTTGAGGGAGATGGCGTTTTGTCCTCTCAGTTGGAAGTAATTATTGGAAATTTTAATGTTGCTGTGAATGGGGTGATCTTCTGTGCCTTTTGAATTTTCGGGTTGGAAGAGGATGACTGGTTCGGCGCATTGAGCAAACATGTTGTTGCGAATTGTCATGTTTTGGGCGGCGCCAGATTCGAACCACGAGTTGACATCGCCTGCAATGAGCAGGGCAGACATGTTGGTGCCTTTGAACAAACAATTTTCGACGACGACTGGTTTGCGGGTTGAGATTAGGAAACCTCGTGTAGGATCAGCTTCGACCAGACAATTGCGAATGTGAACCGATGGTGTCCAGGTGATGTTTTCGATAGCATCATTGGGTTGGAATGCGTTGGGAACAGGAGATTTCAGCTGGAGCTCCATTTCTTTCTCATTAAGCATCTTGGCTGAAACGATCTGTGTCTTCCCATATGGCAACAAGGTTTCGCGGTTGATAAACTCAATTTCGTCGCCTGCTACGAATGCCTCGAACCCGTATGTTTGGGGGTGCATAAAACGGACTTTGATTGTTTGGGGGGCCACTTTTTCGGTGACTCTCAAATAAGTGCCATGGATGTTGATGGGATCGTCGTTCGATCCTGAAAAATGAGCTGAATCAACCAAAATTTTACCGGTACAGCCAGAAAAGTGAAGCATATCTGCCCAGGCGGCACAGGTGCGGCCCGAATCTTTTCGAGGAGCGAATTCAAGATGCGAAAAGGCGATGTCCTTGGTGAACTGACTGACGATACCCATGCCGTGGACGAAATTGAAATGGACATTGTTCCAAACGATGTTTTCCGAACGGTTGCAGAATACGCCGGCACAATCTCGTCGTGTATCCCGGTTTTGGTAGATAAAACCTTGTTCAAATCCAGGGTTTTGCTTGAAATGAACTTTGAGCTTTCCGGGAGCAAGTTCTTCTGCTCGGTCGATATTCCCCAATGGACATGATGAGCGCCACAAGCTTTTATCTGTGGGGCGGAAGGTTTGTCCGTAGCCGCCAGCAGGGTGCCTCCAACCTTCGCCAACCCAAATAACTTTCCCTTGGTCAATTGTGTAGGCTGAATCTTTGTGAATGGTTATAGTGGCCTCATGTGGTTTGACTTCGTCGACTTTAAATTCGGAAACAGTAGGGCGGTGGTAATCAAATGAAAGGTCTGAAATGGCGATATGGCTAGCCTGGTTGAAGTGGATATTGACCATCTTTCCACGGCAGAAGAGTTGGGCGCCTTGGCCTCCCAAGTTGATGTGGGATACTTGATCTAATTCGATCGCTACGGTTTTATCCCCTTGTGGATCGTCATTGGTGTTAGAAATGTTGAGTTTGCGCGTAGCGAGCTTGCCGGGTATCCAATCGTAGCGCCCTGGCGCGAAATGAATCGTGATTGGGTGTTGGGCTGTTCCTTTCCCTCGGGGTATCAATGATTCAGTTAATTCCCCGGGCGAGACGATCTCAATGCGATCTCCTGGGTTGAGCGTGATTTGATTCAGCGGAGCAAAGGTTTTCCAGGGTGCGTTTTGGCTGCCGTCGTTCTGGTCGATGCCTTGAGCCGGAGAAATGTAGTATGTCCTCGGTGTTGTCGGCGTTTGTCCGGCTACTCTAGGTGGATACCACAAGACTAGCGAGCCCAAAATGAGCATGCTTTTGGTGAGGTGTCCAAGATTGTTGGGCTTAAGTGTGATCATGTGTGCGGAATTTTATTTTGTGGTGAGCGGATGTTGTTTCAAGTCTTCCTGCAATTGTTTGGCAATAGCTTCTGCCATGACCTTGTGGCCTGTTGCGTTGGGATGTACGCCGTCTGGTAGTTGATTGCGATGCGCATCCATGACTGTCCACAGGTCGATGAGTTGGCATTTTTCCTGTTTGGCAATTTTTTCAATGCGGGGATTGACTTCTTTTTCAATGCGACGCCCACTGATGGAATCGTCGCCTAATAAAGACGGAATAGCTTTTAGACAATAAATCCTGACGTTGGGGTTTTGTCGGCGTATTTCGTTGATCATCGATTTGTAGTCGCGAACAAAATCCTTGGAGTGCTTCCAGTTGTGTGGCTTGGAGTCGTTTGTTCCCAACGCGATCGTTACGATGTCGGCATTAACGAGGAGCGCTCGACTGTAGGCATCTTCCTTCATCATGGGGTAGTCGCCTTTGTTCAACAGGGTCCTGGCGCTTACTCCAAAATTATGAACAACATAATCATTGCCTAAAATATGTTGCAAAATTGTCGTCCAGCGTTGCTGGGCATTGACGCCGGAACCGAAGGTGATGCTGTCTCCGATGCAGGCAATGCGGACGGGTACTTTTTGCTGCGTAGCCTCAAGAATGAAATCGGTAATTTGAGCTGGTTCTTTTAAGCTGTGTGGGTGGTGGTCTCCATGGCCGCGAATGACTTTGATCGGTCCTCCCAACGATTGATAACGTTTTTCGAGACGATCGGTATTTTCTGCTATGGGCACGACGGTATCTTCGGTCTTGGATACACAGAGGATTGGTACTTGGTTCTTGGCCAGATTGGTGAGCGTATCAACGGGATTCCCCTTGTATCTCATGGCTTGTTCTTCTGTTAGACCATAGATGGCGAGCAAGCGTTTCCAATCGTCTGGAGAACCTTTGCCCTTGCCTTTGCCTGCTGGCCAGCTCTTGAAGTCGCAAACTGGCGCATCCGCATAAATGGCGGCTGTTTTCTTTGGGTTGCGTTCTCCCCAGTTGAAGGCATATAAACCACCCCGACTGAATCCCTCCAGAACGCACAAACGGGACAAGGGATAATGACTAACCAGGTAGTCATAAAATTGGTCCATGACTTCCATGGCTTTGGGTGATCCATACATATTTTGCATGTCGATATAGGCTGCCGCAAAACCACGTGAAAGTAATTCCAAATCTGCCTGCGGCTCGTGACCAAAAAATTCTGTGCGCCAAATCCATGGATTGCCAAGGGCGCGTGTCTTTGGCAAAACGACGAAAGCTCGACGGCCATCGACCTGAAAATCGTGCTTTTCGTAGCCGTTCCACTGGGAAATTTGGGCTTCTGAATTGGTCGTGGGAACTGCGGAACCGGCATATCCGGCAATCTGGGGCCGAATGTGCTTTGTCTTAGTGAGCCAAGTATTTTTGGCGGTATTTTGTCGCTGGAAAGCTTGGTCCCATTCAGCGCCTTTAGGAAATTGGGCTTTGGGAAGATTGAGAATTTGTTGTAAACCTGGACAGATGGCTTCTGCTATCATCTGATGGCCTTCTGGCCCGGGGTGAACTCCGTCCCCTGCATAGACAAATCCAGGATTTTTTTTCTTACGGGATGCAACGGCTCGTTTTAGATTGGGGCGAATGTCGATGACTTTCCAACCGCGTTTGGTTTGAGCCTTGAGCCAGGCTGCTTCGGCATCTAGGGTTTTATCATATTGGGCGTCGGTTCCTGGAGCGTAGAGCGAGGGGGTGATCCAGATGATGGGTACTCCGATTGCCTGGCATTCTCGGTTTAGTTGCTCGCACCCTCGAGCAAATGCATTGAGGCGATCTTTGTCGGGCGGCAACATGATGCCGTCGTTCATCCCGTAACAAGCTATAATCAACGTCGGACGAAAGGCTGTCAAAATGCGTGGTAAACGTTCAAATAGGCAGGGCCTCGGAAAGGCTCCTCCTGCATGGCCGGGTTCCGACAACCCAGACACATTCTCGCTTGGAAGTCCAAAATTGACAATCTCGGCATCTTTCCATTTCTCTCCTTGCCTTAAGTGACATTCGACGTAAGTCGGCCATCCGCCTGCGTAAGCAATGCTATCGCCCAAAATGGCCACGCGCTCTTCAGCAAGAGTCCATAATGTACACAACTGAATCAGGAAAACCACATATAGATATCTAAGTCTCCTGAATAAATTGGCTTTTGTGATCATACGCCTCCATATACGTTTCCTCGTTGGTGTTCCTTTCTCGAATCTAAAAAATTCTTCGTAATTGATAGCGGCACTTAGGGGCGCTTCCCTCGGTTGAACGTCTGCTGTCTACTTCCGTTATGACGAACCCATGAATCAATCCGATATATTGCAAGTCGAATGATTGTGGTAATTTGTGGCAACTCCTGAAACAATGTGGGTTCTTTATGCCTTGGGTTCGGCTTTTTTCGCTGGAATAACGGCTATCCTTGTCAAATGTGGAATCGAAAAAACAGACGCTACTGTGGCGACTGCTGTCCGTACGGTCGTTGTAGCTGGGTTCGCCTGGTTGATGGCGTTTTTAGCTGAATCTCCGGCTGCTGTCTGGCCTCTGTCTCCTAAAACTTGGATTTTCCTGATCCTATCTGGTCTGGCGACTGGGGGATCATGGCTTTGTTATTTCAAGGCTCTTCAGTTAGGCGATGTCAACAAAGTTGTGCCAATTGACAAATCGAGCATTGTATTGACGATGGTTGGAGCTATTGTGTTTTTCCATGAGCCTTGTTCGTGGGGTAGCCTGACGGCTATGGGGATGATCGCATGCGGAACTTGGTTGATGATTCAAAAAAAGCCGTATGTTCCCAAACTGCGCTCGTCTCGGCGTTCCTCATGGCTGCTCTATGCTGTGCTGTCTGCGGTTTTTGCCTGCTTGACAACTATTCTCGGTAAAATAGGCATAGAAAATGTGGAATCGAATTGGGGCACCGCAATTCGCACGATGGTCGTTCTGGCTATGGCTTGGCTCGTAGTTGTTGCAACTGGAAAACAACAATATGTCCACAACATCCCAAAACGAGAATTGTTTTTCATTGCGCTTTCTGGTGTCGCAACGGGTGGTTCATGGTTGTGTTACTACAAAGCCTTACAAGATGGCCTAGCTAGTGTTGTCGTGTCTATCGATCAATTAAGTATCCTTGTCTCGATAACATTCTCTTGGCTCGTCTTCAAAGAATCTCTCTCTAAAACCGCAAAGTGGGGCCTCGCTTTAATTACCGCCGGTTCCATCATCGTGTCTCTCCACGTTTTTAACTAATTAACAATACCCCCCAAAAAAAATAAAAAATCGATGGTACCCCCTCACGGGCTCGAACCGTGGACAAACTGATTAAGAGTCAGCTGCTCTACCAACTGAGCTAAGGAGGCACTGATCAATCGATCCAAAATATTCAGCAGTGGTACCCCCTCACGGGCTCGAACCGTGGACAAACTGATTAAGAGTCAGCTGCTCTACCAACTGAGCTAAGGAGGCTTAATCCCACTTCTTCTGAATCATAACGTCGAATGGAGCCACTGGTCAGGATTGAACTGACGACCCACGCATTACGAATGCGTTGCTCTACCGCTGAGCTACAGTGGCCTAACTCAAAACGCGGGCGAAGTTCACCATAAATAATGGTAAGGCGCAAGACTTTTTTTAGTCTTATGGCATAGATAAAATTTCTAATCCTGTCCCTCTAGAAAAGTTAGTGAAGATCGTCTATAAGATCGCGAGAATAAACGGTGTCAATTTTTCCTGGTGACGCCGGATTTACTGGACAGTTGGTGCTCGGATTGTATTTATCAAGAAAGTCTACAGACGATCACACGAGCAGATTAACATACGGATGAAAGCCTATTACATTTTCCAGCAAGCGGACGAAGAAACGATTAGCGACATTCTGGATTGGATGCGTAACCGTGAACGGGCTATTTACCGGGCCGCCGTACGCGAGCTTGGTGCGCTGAAGAAGTTGCGTCCCCAATATATTCAACAAAAACCTCTCCAAGAGCAATTCCTCTTCCTGAAAAAGATGCTGTCTTGGAAGCCTAGCGAAGAGATTGGCGACCACTTGCTTCAAGTTTGGCTGTTGCGCAAACATGAACCCATGTTAGTAGAATTCCTTGATATTTTGGGAATTGATCACAACGGACACGGTGTGGTTGATGTCCTCCCTGAATCGCTTGATAAGGAAAAACTTCAAAAAGCTGTTGACCGCCTTTTTGAAAAATATCCAGCTGGCGTAGCGTCTGTGTATCTTCAGATGTTCCAGTTGCAGACGGAACAAGGGTGGGATGAACTTGCTGAAATCCTTGCTAACGACCCCCGTGTAACAATCCGGTAGACGGAAATACCACGATCAACATGGTTCTGTCTGTTCGAGGCGTTCTCCCCCAGAACGTCTCGTTCTGTTTGTTGAAACAAGAGGTGTCATGAGATACGATGGATCTGTCACTACCACCAGAAAAAGGGAATCAGATCGATTTCTCTGCATTTTATCAGGAAGCATGTAATCATGTCGGCGAAACTGATTATTTGCAGAAACGAGGATTGAGCCCTGAAGCGATTAAGCATTTTCGGCTAGGCTATTGCGCTCATTGGATCAATCCAAGGCGACCCGAGGCTCCTGCTGAACCCCGTATCATTATCCCCGTTGACAATCAGGCCTATCAGGCCAGGGACCCTCGAATCCCATGTTATGGCCCTAAAAAACGCTATAACGGGGTTGGTCTGGGCATTTTCAATAAGGAAGTCCTCAAAGTGGGGCGTCCCGTTTATATTGTGGAAGGGGAATTCGATGCTATCAGCATTCACGAGGTTGGGGGCTTGGCTATTAGTATTTCCGGATTAGGCGGCGAGAAGAGATTGTTGGAGTATTTGAAAGACAACATCCCAACTGTACCGTTGATTATTGCGCTAGATCACGAAGTTAGCGAAAATCTGACCTTTACCATTCATAGAATGCAACAAGGATTTCAAAAACTTGGAATTCGTTACATGCAATGGAATCCCTATGGCAAATATAAAGATGCCAACGAGGCCTTTCTTAACGCACATGAAGAGTTTGCTCAGGCCATCGCTGAAGGCGAGGCGTTAGCCGAAGCGTTATCGAGCCCGGACGTGGATCCTGAGGCTTGAGGTACGCTGGCAACTGAATAGATGGAGCCGAGTGTAAAGTGTTATTCATCTAAGTTGACTCCCATCTCTTCAAATTTGGCGGCGGCGTTGAGAAAGTGCGCCGTGATCCAGAAAACGGACCAGGTTTCGGAGTAACCACCGCGTAGTTTGAATACGTCCGACATATTGCCGGACTGGGCAAAGTTTGTATGTTGAATCTGTTCGCCTTGATGGCCTAATGGGTCAGTTAGTTGGAAGGCTGAGCGGTACATGACTTTTGCCAGATCTTGGAGCCGTTTGTCCTTGAGAATTGTCCCCATTTGGTAGACCTCAGGAGAGTACATGACTCCGAAGACATCGACGTGTTGATTCTGGGGGGAAACGACTGTCCAGCCGGTCGAACGAAAATGGTGATCAGCCAATCTCCCAGGCGGTTGGGGGATATCCCAGACGACTGTGTAACTCAACATGACGTCCATTGCGTGCCGAGCCCATTCTAGATGAGTGGGATCTTTCGTGAGTTTGTATAGTTCGAAAAAGGCTTGGAAGGCGGCCCAAGCTCCTTCCTTATCTTCACAAGAAGCGTCGAGAGTTCCCCCCCAATAGGGCTCGTCCATAGAAACATGCCGTGCTACATAGTTCTGGGCTGCTTTGAGGGCTGCTTGTCGGTACTGGTCGTTGCCAAATAATTGAAAGGCTCGTACCAACGGCGCAACCCAAAAAGCTTCGTTGGTAGAAACGGGATTCCAATTGCGATTGAGAATGCGTTGAGCTACTCTGTCGCAAACCTGTCGCAAGAAATGTTCCCACCGCGTGGTATTGAATTGTTGGCGATGACGCGCGGTTTCGATGGCTTTGGCAAACGATAACAGGGCATTGCCGCATGAAACGGGATCTCCTCCTCGCCATTCATCTTGTTTTAGGGAATACTCAACCGGGAATAATCCATCGTGTCTAATGGGACTGCTTGCTAGGAAATCGAGCAATTTTTGTACTTTATCGCGAATTGAGGGATCTCGCAGGTACTTCCCCTCTAATACTTGTAGGGAGTATCCCATCGAATCCGCTTGCCCACACCACCCCATGACGATAGAATTGTCCCTTCCGGGGTACATGCAGAATCCGGCTACTCCATGGGCTCTGTCTGTCCAGCGTGATAAGGCATAGGCATATTTGGATTCAATGATCTCGCGAAATTTAGGGAAACGTTGATAATGAAATGGTTTATATCGGTCGAGCGAAGTGTAGAGCGCTGCCCTGAAACCGGCGCCTTTCTGAGCGACCGGATAGGCTTCGATGAGAAATTCTTTTTCAATGATTTGGCCGGGTTGCATAGTAATCCATGCGTTAGGGTAAGGCATAGATTGGCGTTGCCGGGCTTTGGCTACGCTGCGTTGTTTATTGTAGCCGATGGGGCCTGAGTATAAAACAAACCTGGTTTGTGTTCTGCTGTTCTCGAGGCCCAAAGACCACCATTGATCGAGGTGATTCCCTCCGGATACGGGACTGGGTTTTGTGTGAACTGCTACTGCCTGCTTGGCTTTGGGGGATTCTAGTACGACAAATGGCATCGGGTAACGATGATCTTCAAAAATGGCGAACTCGGCAGGTTCCCCACGCCATACTGGAACTGCCCGAGGATTGGTTTTATTGCCGGATGGATTCCCATAATAGAGGATTCCGGGCATGAAGGGGCGAAGATCTGTGCCTGGCATGTCGAACTGAATGGACAGAGTTAATTGTTCCAATGGTTGTTTCCCTTTCCACTCAAAGCGTCGTTGCCCTCTGATGAGGCTTGCCTTTTCGCGAGTGTAAATATCCCGGATAACGAGCTCTCCGCTGGGTAAACTGATTGTGCCATGTAAAATGACTGTTGTACCGCGTATCTCTTTCTTTTGGGGCGAGGCGTGTACCCACTGTCTCATCCAATTGCCGCTCCATGCTGTTGCGACAGACCAGAGGCCATCGCTGGGTGCTCGGAGGACTGTTTGTCCATTGAGCGTAAAACGCGGCTCTTGTTTTTCATCGAATTGTAGTTCTAGGGTGTTCGCGCAAACCGCGCTGGTACTCAAGAGGTAAATACATGCCATGAAAAAGAAGAAAGGACTCATGTGGCCAAATTACGGAAACGCCAAACGCAATCTTTCAAGATAGTTGCTGTGTAAGAGAAACAAGACCCTGTAAATGCGGTGATGGGACAGACGTTTTTGTCGGGTTTCCCCGGGCGTTCATCGTCATAGTGATCATGGTTGCGTTGGCGGTTGAAGAACGGTCTGTTCGTTGGGACCCTTGCTTGACGAAAACAACTGGGGCTCCGATAAAAATGGTTGTGCCGGTCAGTGTTCCTCTCCCCTCTTCGCTATAGAGGTCCTGGGTTGGATGGCCCTGTCTCGTATTATTTGCGATGTCGTCATCGATTTGTTATTGACGTAGTGTCTCTGGACAATTACATCATATCTGCAAGTTATGGCGAATGCTGATTCCAAGTGGTTCTCTGGATGAGTTTGGGAAGACGTTCAGCATTGGCAAGTAGAGGCTCAACATTGCGATCGTCAATCATGAAGAAATTTACATTGGGAATTGATTTTGGCACGACGAAGACCTTGGTGTCGTGGTTTAATGAAGAAACGGGGCGTCCTCAGACGGTACATCTGGGAGATGGCAAAGATAGCGTTCCTACTGCCGTGTATGTTGATGAAAATGGGGACATGTTGTTTGGGGAAGAGGCTGACGACAATATCGAATTTGGCCCGGAACGGTATCGCCGTGGCTTCAAGATGAAGCTGGGGAGGTCTCAACCTGTTTTGTCGGTCCGGCAAGGAGATCGTTATGTCAAGTATACGGCGAAGGATTTGACTCGGGCCTTTTTGGAATACGTGCTGCATCGGGTTGAAGAAGAGGTCTTCATGGGCAACAAGGTGGGAAAGGTTGTCATCACGTGTCCCGCTCTGTTTTCGCCCATGCAGAGGGAGCAATTGCGCGAAGCGGCCATGGAGGCGGGAATGGTCGACGTGGAGTTGGCGAGTGAGCCGGAAGCGGCTGGATATGCTTTTTGCAGGCTGTGCCCTGATGGAGCCTTTCAGGGGAATGCGTTGATTGTTGATTGGGGCGGCGGAACGCTGGATATGGCGTTGGCGTCGCGTGACAAGGAGGTAATTCGTATTGATCGCAAATACACGACCGGAGACGAAACGATGGGGGGCGAAGTATTTGATGAGAAATTGTGGAACGAAGTGGTGAGCCGCATAATCAAATTGGGCGGTCCTGACCTGAATCAGGAAGAGCTTATTGTTCAGGCGATGCAATTTCAAAAAGTGCGGCAGGCCAAAGAGAGGTTGTCCAGCGCGTCTGAGCAGAAAATCCGTTTGAGCAGTTCGCAAGGGGCATGCCCGAGCTTGTCATTGACGCGAAAAGAATTGGAAGAAGTCATCCGCAAAGATGTCGACAAAGCGGTTGCATTAGCGCAACGTTTAATGAAAGGGATATCCGGCTTGTCAATGAAGCCGAAATTGTTGCTTCTGGTCGGTGGTACTAGCCAGATTCCTTTGATTGCGTCTCAGATGGAACAAGCGACAGGGTTAGTTTGCCGCAAGTGGGAGTTGAGGCGCGAGGCGGTCAGTTTGGGCGCTGCCTTGCTGGCGCATCGGAATGTTTTGTCACCACAAAAGACAACGTCTCCTGATAATGAGAAACTGCCCCAGAAACTTAAGGTGGCTTTAGATAAGCCCTCCTCATCTCCCCAAGTAGTTGCCTCACCCAAGCGGGAACCATCCAAACCTAAACCGGAACTGCCTCCGCTGGCTGTTGAGGTTTATTTGAATCTCACGGAGATCATGAATGGCTGTACTGTAAGTCAAGTCATTGAAGGTCGCCGTGTTTCGATTGAGATCCCTGCGTGTACTCTTAGTTTGATATTACCCGCCGGGACTGTGCCGGGAAAGGGATTAATTACTGTTCAGGTGAAATTGCTTCCTGGAATCGATATTAATAAAGTACTTTATGAAGGGAGTGGTCTCCCAGTGTTACAGGCTGCGGCTAAGATGGGGAATAGGAATATGGTGAGAACAGCTATTCGATTGGGAGCGGATGTGAACGCGAATAATGGGAAGGCATTGGTTAGTGCAGCGGCGGAAGGTCATTTGGAAGTAGTGAAGGAATTGTTGAGAAACGGAGCGGATGTGAATGCGCGTGATGGGTGGGCATTGAGGAGTGCAGCATCTAATGCTCATTTGGAAGTAGTGAAAGAATTGTTGAGGAGCGGGGCGGATGTGAATGCGCATAATGGGAGTGCCTTGGGGAATGCAGCTTACAATGGCCATTTGGAAGTGGTGAAGGAATTGTTGAGAAGCGGGGCGAATGTGAACGCGGGTAATGGGGGGCCTTTGAGGTGTGCAGCGGAGAAAGGTCATTTGGAAGTAGTGAAGGAATTGTTGAGGAGTGGAGCGAATGTGAATTTGAAAAATTCTAATGGAGATACAGCCTTGGCGTTGGCCAAAAAGCACTACCATACTGCCATAGTCTCTTATCTTAAAGCACATGGAGCAGTAGATAGCGATTGTTTCATCACGACGGCCATATGCGAGCATATCGGGAAACCGGATGATTGTTATGAATTGGAGGTATTGCGAGAGTTCCGAGATTCCTGGTTGCTAAAACAGGTGGATGGAGAGCAACTGGTGGATGAGTATTACCGTATTGCGCCGCATATCGTGGAGCGAATCAAGGCGTCTGGAGAAGCAGACGAAGTTTATTCAGATTTGTTGGAGCGATATATAGAACCGTGCGTGAGGTTGATCGAAGCAGAGAAGCAGGAGCAGTGCTGCGCGTTGTACCAGACGATGGTCGATGAAATGAAGTCGAGATATCTTTGACGGGTATCGAAACGGAGTAGTGATTCCTGATTGAATGACGGGCGAGGATTGTAGCTCATTAGCGTCCGGTAAAACGGGCGCCGAAAACGGGTGTTCCCTGGGAGATATCAACCTCGGCTTCTTTGAGTATTTTACACTACATATGCATGATCCTATTGTGACAGTTCCGAAGAAGAGCCGCGAATGCCTAAGCGCTTCTGCAAGACGTGACAGGAGCGGCGCAAAGAAGCTTGGAGGGTCACTGATGGCCAGGCGATACAAAGTTGCTTAAAAAGCTCGTTGTGAAGAGATTCTTTTGAGGTATTGCCAGGCGACGGGAATCAGAACTAGGCAGTAGAGAGGATCTGTCAACCAACAGACAGCAGGCGACGCCTTGTAATAAATGACAATGATGTAGATTGATAACAGGTAAAATCCTAGGCAGCTGAGTTCAATGAAGAATGCTGCCCGAGTACGACCCGTACCTGAGACCGCGCTGAAAAGAACAAAAGCCGGAACAGAAAGTATGATGGTGGCGGCCATAGTCTGGATGACAGGAATACAGGCTTGAGCCAACTGAGATTCGTCGGTGTAACATGCGGCTACAAAGCCCGGAAAGCATAGGCAAAGAACGATAAGAGGGAAGATACACAAAGCGGCTAATTTCATGCAGCGTCGGCAAATAGGGAAGATTTCTCCAGGATTCCCGGCGCCGATGCTGTTACTGATCAAAGTACTTGCTGTCGATGAAAATGAACTGATGATGATAAAAAAGACAGCTGACGCGCTTCGCGTGACATTGATTTGGGCTAAAATATCTTCCCCTAAATGCTCAACAGCCAAGAAAAACACAAACCACATCGAAACTGAAATGAAATTCTGAATCATCATCCATGATGAAATGGACAAAATGTCTTTAAGTAGTTGTGGCCTGAATTGGAAAGCATTGGTGAAACCATATTTGTTACGGTCGATTCTCCTCCAGGTGTAGCTGGCAAAAAAGACGAGTGAGATGAGTTCGGAGATTGATGAGGCAATGGCTGCTCCGGCTATACCGAGTTCTGGCATACCCCAATTGCCAAAGATGAGCATGTAGTTCAACACGACATTGGCGCTGACCATGATCAATGAATTGGATGTCAGGATTTTGGTCTGGGTGATGCCGATGTAAAACGCTCTGAAGATAATGGCGGGAAAGGCAAAGAAAAATCCATAGACTCGCCAGTCTAGGTAATCGATTGTCGCATGGTAAATCTCTGGAGATTCGACGATGCTTCTCAAGAGCGTAGGTGTCCACAGCCGGGAGATCGTGAACATGATAACGGCAATGGCCAACATGAAGAAAATACCTTGTACCGCAATGGTCCCAATTTGATGGTAACGTTTCCCGCCATTGAGGCGGCCAATGATAATTTGCACGCCTATGCCAAAACCAAAAGCTATGACGAAGAGTGACAGATAATAAACGCCAGCCAATGCGGAAGCGGCAAGTTCAACAACGCCATAGTGCCCCAGGAAAATGGTGTCGGTAATATTGATCATCTGCTCCATGAGCAGACTGATGAGAATTGGCAAAACTATCGACCAGATGTGCCGTGTCGTGATCTTTTCCATATGCTAAGGCGGTTCAAACTAACTGCTCGCTTAATGATATGAAAGGGGGGAATGTTTCTCTGTTTTGAAAGATTAATTGTCAATTAATTTGTTAATGATGACAAATTTTGTTGGGCTTTCGATTTTGCTGAAGCGCAGAGAACATGAGGTTGAGAAACGATAAAAATCCCATGCCCGGTACGTGACCGAACATGGGAGAAGGGAACCTGGCAAAGTGTTGCGCAGTTTAATGCGTCGTATTGCCTAACTCGGCTTCGACCGTGCGCTGGACTTCTTCGTGCAGGCTGTGTTTGCGAGTGAAGAAGAATACGCAAGCGGGAGCAACGCAGATGGATGCGTAAGTACCGATGAGAATGCCGGAGAAGATTGTGGCAGAGAAGTCTCTCATGGCTGGTCCGCCAAACAGATAGAGACAGATGACTGCGCCCAGCGTTGACCCTGAGGTCAAGACTGTTCGAGACAATGTGAAATTGATAGCATCATTCATCATCTCTTTCTCATCTTTACCTGGATCTGCGTAACGCAACTGTTCTCGGATACGGTCGAAAATAACAATGGTATCGTTGACGGCGTAACCAGCGATGGTCAAGATGGCCCCTACGTGAATGATGTTGAGTTCTGCCCCTGAGACAATAATGACTCCAAGTACGAGAACAACGTCGTGGACAAGGGCAATGACTGCCGCCACTGCGAATGTCCATTCGAAACGTACGGCCATATAAATCATAATGCCCACCAAACCTGCCAGGATGGCCCAGAGGGAGGCTGTGAGGAATTCCTCACCGAGAATGGCGCCGACCATGTCGACACTGGGACTTGTTGGAGAAATAATCTGCGGCATGTTTTTGGCAATGACATCTTTGATTTTGGCTATGTCATTTTGATCTGCCGCGCAGCGGATGATGATAGAATCGCCTGTTGGGGTAGAGAACTCTTGTACAGTAGCTGTTTGGGTGAGTTGCTGGCTGGCAACCAACTTTTCTACTTCCTTGAAGTCGCATTGTACTCCGTTGGGTATGTCGTAGGTGATGGACGTTCCCCCCGTGAAGTCGATGCCCAAACAATCTTCTTTTTTGATGAAGGCTGCGGCAATGCTGCCGATGATGCAGACTAACGAAATCCCCAAGAAAATCTTGCGGCGAGACAAGAAATCGATCTTTTTAACATTTTTGAAGAGATTGAGGAATTGCATGTTGTTGAGCAATCCGGTCTTTTCCATCCAGTGGAACAAGACTCGAGTTACAACGATAGCGCCAATCATCGAGGAAACAATGCCAATGATCAAGGTGACAGAGAACCCTTTGATCGTACCGCTTGCCATCAAATACAGAATGACTGCTGTAATGAGCGAAGTGATGTTAGAGTCAAAAATGGCCGAGAATGCCTTTTCGTACGATTTGCGTAATGCATAACTAAAGGTATTGCCTTTTTCCTTCTCTTCACGGAGACGTTCATTAATCAGCACGTTAGAGTCTACTGCCATGCCAAGTGTCAGCACAATACCTGCAATGCCGGGCAACGTTAAAACAAAACCAAACAAAGACATGAGCCCTAACAGAATCAATCCGTTGATCGTCAATCCGACCATGGCAACAATGCCTGCAAAACGGTAATAGAGTGCCACGAGGATAAAACAGACGATCAAACCGGCAACTCCTGCCCATTCGCTCTGCACGAGGGCTGCTTTACCCAGAGATGCCGATACCTGGCGTTCTTCCAGAATTTTTAGCTCGTTAGAAAGCGGATTGGTGAGGGTTCGGGCTAATTGATACGCTTCCCCGGGCCTGTCAAGACCACTGATGCTGAAATCTTTGGAAAGGTTATCTTGAACAACTGGCGCACTGATGACCCGCCCGTCAAGGACGATGGCGAGGCGGTCGTGCCCTTTGGTCATTTCTCGGGTAGCATTCCACATCTTCTCGGCCCCGTCGTTACTGAGGGTGACGCTAATGTACCCTCTGCGGGATTCGTCTACGAACGCGCTTTTAATGTCTTTGCCTGTCAGCAAGACTCGTTTAGTTAAGAAAAGCTTCTCATTGATCTTCTTACCTGCTTCGGTGGTGAATTCGTAGTCGTAGAGCTGGTACCCTGGAACGCGTTCAATGCCCTCGCTGAGAAGTCGATCGTTTTCCGGGTGAACTGGCAGAATTTCCAAGTGGGCTATTTTGGTGATTAGCTCCCGTTGCTCTTTGATTTTTTCCGGATCTGTCTCGGGAATCTGAATTTGAATTTTGTCCTGACCTTGCGGCATGACTGTGATTTCGTTGGCGCCGGTGGAGTCGAGGCGCTGGCTGATCGTCATGCAAGCTTGTTCCATTGCTTGGCTTGTCAATGGTTCGGGTTTGCCGTCGATGATGTTGGGCTGAATTTGCAACGTGAATGAAACGCCTCCATCAATGTCGATCCCGTATCGGATCCCCTGTGTGAACAGGGAAAAAAGCGAAAAAGTCGAAATCCCCAAAATGAAAAATGTGCCGGCATTTCTCTTGATCTTATCGTCGTCGGAACTCAAATACCAAAAGAAAAGGCCTAAGAGCACAATACCAGCAAAAAAGATAAAAATCGGATCGCTGAAACAATCCTGAATGAAATTCATCACAGGGTTGTTCCCGAATAGGGTCCCAGGATCCTGAGTCGATTGAGCCAATAAATTCATGAACAGGTATTAGTTTATAGTACGGGTTGCGATTGTTGCCGTTTTGTCTGTGAGGTCAAGCGTACTTTGTGTGTTCAGTTGGCATGATGAGTCCGCTTGGTAAGTGAAAACGGTTAGCTAATCGTGTTTTGAACGAGTGGAAAATGCTTGGACAACGGGTAATCTTGAATCTGAATGAGCTCGATCCCGTACATAGCGGCGATGGCTGGCGCTTCCGATTTGGGGTAGGGCTCCGCATAGTAAATGGTCTTGACGCCATGGGCGCAGAGCGCCTGCATGCACGAGGTGCAGGGCATGGTTGTGCAGGCAACGATTTTAGCCTCGCCGCGCCGGATGAGGCTGCAGAGGTTGATTTCGGCATGCAACATGTACTTCTGCCGCTCGTCGCGGTTTTGCCAAAAATTGTCCTTGGCTTTGAACCCGGGGTAAAGGCCGTTGTAAGCTGTGCCGATGACCCGGTTGTCGGCGTCGAGGGCGGCGGCTCCGACTTTGCGGTAGGGATCTTCGGATCGCAGAGCGGCGGCATGAGCCAGTGTCATGACATATTGCGGAATAGGAAGGCGTTGGTGCTGCTCCATAACTGAGTGTCTTATGAAAATAATGGTGAACAATCAAGATTCGGTTTCTGGCCCATCGGGCTCGAGAGAGGCGATGAACCCCGATTCATCAAGGTAAGTTTGCGGTGGTAAAGAATAGGGGTGAACGAGCGAGGGCCCCATGATATTTTGGTTGTCCGGCGTTGTCGGATAGAAACAGGGTAGCAGACGCCCTCGCGTCCGTGGCCGCATGCCTAGTTGCGTGGTCCCATCATCGATGCGGAAAACACTGTGACACATCGACATGGAAATGACTATGCCCTGGCTTGAACATAAACAGGGCTTCCATGAAATATTGGGGAGGACTAGACTGGGTTTGTCGCTGAAATCGTAGAATTGTAAGCGTTGCGGCGGCACGAGATGATAAAGGCGTTTGCGAAGGCGGAGTCCGCCGGCTAATTGGCGTACTGAATGTGGGAATGTCTGGTCTTTATTGCTGAGGAGGTAGACGGGAGTTTTAGTGAGGATGGGCCATAACAGACTGATGACGCATTCGTGGGGCTCATGGTTACCCACTGTCGTGAGTAACTGGAGGCCGGGTTGCATAGAGTTGGTTCGCTCGATCTGTTGTGCGTTGATCCAGTATTTATCGAGCTTGTTGCGGTCGGCGCATGTCTCAATGAGCTGATTCATCCAATCCGTGAGCAATCCCATCTTGGATGGAGCTTGTCCATTGATCAAATAGCCGGCAATTTGGTTGCCTGTTAATTGCCCGGTCCGAGATCTGACGAATACTTCACTCCCTATATCCTCAAGGAGGAAGAGCAGATCGTCTAAACCTGTCTGCGCGGAAATTTCAAGGCAGTCTGCGGAAAGTTTACGGAGTGCCTGGAGTGCCTGATTGGGGGTGATGGTATTCGAATCCATGGGCTCGCCAATGGCTGCCGTGAATCGGTAGGGAACTTGACGTGGCTTTTTAGAGAAGAACCGATTGTTGTAATAGGAGAATATACTGCCCCAGAGCCCATCCATGTAAACGGGTACGATGGGACATTGGGACTTTCGCGCCATGATCTCAAGGCCTTTCCGGGTGGCGCACAAGGTTCCTGTTCGTGTGAGTTGACCCTCTGGAAAGACACAGATGAGTTCTCCGTCTTTGAGGGCATGGACGGCTCGAGAAAGCGCTTGGCGCGGATGGCGCGGCGAGATTGGGAGGCAGTTAAAGAGTTCTAGAATCCACCCCAACCAGTGGAGTGTCACATTTTCTTCGGCAATGATGTAGCGGATGGGGCGAGGGCTGATCATCGAGAGCAACAGTGCGTCGCCGTAAGTAACGTGATTCGAAATGACAATGGCACCTCCATATTCGGGAATATTCCGTTGCCCGATGATTCGGGGTCGATACACGAGGCGCATTGTCCACAGTCCTAACATGCGAATAAATTCCCGCGGAATGAGTCGCAAGGAAATGATGGTAATCCCACACCCCAAAACTGCCAAAATGATGAATTGAGATTGGATGGAGACAAATTCTTTCATGGCCATTTGGAAACCGACGGCTACCAATCCCATAAACATGTCCGTAAGGTTCCCGGCGGCAATGACGCTGCCGCGAACAGATGGTGCACAGTTATCTTGCAGATAGGCATTTAACGGAACGAGATAAGCTGCCGCAAAAGCCCCGACTATAGAAAATCCCATGTTGCTCCAAATGGACATAGGCTCAAAACAAGCTGTGAAGATACAACCTAAAGTCATGCCAATTGCCCCAAGCGGGATGAGCCCTAACTCGATTTTCCGGAGGCAGATGATCGAGGCGATCCCTCCGCCGATGATGACTCCGCCGCTCAACCAGGCCATGAGGACTGCCGCAACCCAACCAAATCCGGCATCGCCGTTGGTAACTTCTTTGGCTATCTGGATCGTAATAAGGATGAGAACGCCCGCCAAAAACCAAAAATAGGAAATGCCGGTCTCACTCAGCCTCAGATTGCGTTGCGTCCATAAAATTTTCAACTGCAAGAAATGTTCGTAGAACAGGCTAATTTTGAACGGCTCTTTCTGTTCGCTAGGGTAACGTGGCAAGAGCAGGGAGGCCAGGGCTACCGGAACTGCCGCCAAAATCATGACCATTGTTGGCTGTGCTGCCGCATGCCAACCGTCGCTTGTTTCCCGAAGCAAGTAGTCGTACCAAAGAAAAATGCCAATTTGTGCGGCAAGAATGGCAAAGATGATGCTCATCTCGACGATGCCCGAGGCAAACCCAAGTTGGCGCGACCCTACCATGTCCTTGACGATCCCCTTGCGAGCTGGACTGAGAATTGTTGCCTGAATGGCAAAAATGCAAAACCAGACGATTGCCCCGTAAATGTCGTGGCTCAGGAAACACCGCCACATGAGAAACATGACGCCAATCTGCAAAAAAGTCATGAATTGGATGATGCGCGCTTTGCAAAAACGGTCGGCTAACCACCCAACTAGCGGAGAAAACAATAAATAAGGAAGTCCAATGATGGCTCCTAACGCATACTCCATATTGCCTGCTTCATTCCATAACCAGGCTGCCAAAGGTATGAGCAAAAACTGGGCGGCCTTTTCATTGAAGGCGTTCTGCATTTGGATCAGGATCAGAAAACCAAAACTGAACCATTCTTTTTTGCTGGGCGTTTGGACTGTTGGAGCCGTTCCTTCCATACTGTTAAGCCGGGAACTCGTTGATTTTGTCGCACTGCCGGGAAGCCTCTGCCTTTTTTAACGAACGCCTCTCCGTTGATATGAAGAAAAAATCCCTCCCGCTGCGAACAAGCCGGGGGGGATTGAATATGAACAATTGCCTGTTCCGCTTAGAACGGAATGTCGTCGTCGTCGAAATTGTCGGCCTGACTTTGATTGGTATTGCTGTAGAACCCCGAGCCGGATTCATTGGATGTCGACGTCTGCCGACTGGCCTCTGGCGATGAATAATTATTGGTGCCTCCGCTGAATCCTTGGCGTTGCGGAGAATAATCGCTGCGCGGCACTCCGGCTGTCGCACCACTGTTGCGGGGTGTCAAGAGTTGTATGTTTTCACCAATGACGTACAGGCGACTTCTCCTTTGGCCGCTTTGCCTGTCTTCCCACGTATCGAATTGGAGGCGCCCCTCGATAAAGACGGCAGAACCTTTTCTTGCGTAATCACAAGCAAATTGTGCTTGTCGTCCCCAGAGTGTGACATCGACGAATACCGTTTCTTCTGTGCGGCTGTTAGTCCCGTCAGGTGAGTTGTTACTGGAAACGTACCTGTTGATTGCCATGCGGATGTCCGTCACGCTGTTCCCTTTGGGTGTCGTGCGAAGCTCGGGATCTGCTGTCAGATTCCCCATTAGGATAACTTTGTTAAAATTAGCGGCCATATGTTAATTGGGGTTATTAAAACGGATGTTGGTTGCGCCTGCCCTCGATAAACGGTGTTCCGTTTGTCCGATGGTTTCTTAAGCGAATCGTTTTCTAATTACAATAAAAAAGAATTATAATCCATAGGTTTGTTTGATTTCACCACACAGAAAATTCTTGACCATTTCCGGGATGATTTTTCTGGAAACTTTGAGCGGAACGGGGCGCAAAACGGCGTAACAATGTTTGTCGTGACCAATGAGCTTGGACATTTTGAAGCCGACAAAACTATGTACTGTCTCATCATCTCGCTTGATTTTATTTTCTTTCATCAAATTGTCGAAAAAGGCTTCGGCTTCGTAAGTCGCGGTAAGCGATGAATCTGTTTCGTAAAGGCGGACGATTAACGCGCCTCCGTCGCCAATAAAGTTAAAGCCGTTCGGGCCGATTGAACTTGAACCTATAGAAGGCGAGTCTATGCCAAACAAGCAAGCGCCGGTCCCGGTCAACCGAATTTCACCGGCTCGCGCTGCCGAACTAATCGACAACAAACCGCTGTAAACGATTGTGGAAAACAGGCCGGAGGCTGTCTGTAAGCGGACAAGCCCATTCCGCACTGCTAACGTAGAGAGCGCGTTTTCCATGTGTAGCGTGTTGGTGACGAGAACTCCTTCGTTGATCTTGACTGTGGCTATGTGTGCGGAAGGGTTGATGATATTGCCCTTTTCAAAGAGCCCTTTGCCATTGTTGATGATGAGGGCGCCGTCGTCGTGTTTGCCTATGGTGAGGATGACTCCTCCTTGATCGCCGATATGCCCCACCCAGGCGTTTTTCTCGACAACGAGCCTCCCCGGGTGCGTATGCCCCGAATTAGGGTTGATGTCGCCAATGATGATTCCTGTGTTATTGGTACATAGATATGAACCACTTTCTAACGTGACTGATGATTGAATGGTCGCAGAGCCGGCTTCTACTGTTGAGCGAAGCGTGGTCGGAGAAAAATACCCAACGCGATTGGTTGAGGGTTTGCGGCACGAAAGCATGCCCGCATATGCAAATTTTTCCAGGTTAATCATGGCTCCGAAATGGTTGATCGAACTAGGGTGAACGCTGCACCTCTTGTGCTTTATTCAACTTATTATTAACAAACAAATGTCGAGAAAGTCAATCAAAAAACTGCTTATTGTTGCGATTGATTGTCTTGCTTCTCCCAAAAAAGGTCCAGGAGAACAAGACAGGAAACAAGAACCATGAAGATCAGGAGAATGAACCAACCATATTGGGGAATCCATGTGGGTAAGCCCAGAATTGTATGTGCCAAGGCGAAGCGAATGCCTTCGGGTTCGGGGGAGTTCGAGTGAAATTGAATGTTGCAAGGAGGCGAACCTGGGCGTGGCATGGAAAGCTCGTCGGCGGCTTGTTCGAGGGGGACATCCGTCGTAATGGGGTCGATGACGAATTGATCGGTAAATGCGCGAATGGGAGAATAGATCCCGACTATTTGATTGTGATAAACTAAGGCGACCTGGCTTTTGCTTGTTTCGGTGAATTGGGCCATGTTTTGGAGTCGCGTTTGCCCTCGGTCTGTTAGGGTGACGAGCAACGAATGAGGCTTTCGTGGCTGGGCTTGGACAATGTCGTTGAGGGAGATGTGAGACGTTAAAGACAGTTGAATTGCTGTATTGTTCCAGGAGAACGTCTGATGAGGTTCGTCGACGGCAACAAGGTTGGAAAAGACGGTCCGGATTGCGATGGGGGCTGCTTGGGGGGACCCCTCTGTCCCGCGAATGCGTGCTTTGTTGAGAATGTCGCTGATTTCTTGCCGGGGAAGGGTAGAATTGAGAATAGGGAGTGCTCGTGGCACCAGGGTAATTTGGGTGACCCACACATCGCCTTGGGTGGCTGCGAATTGAATGCTTTGAATTCGTTGGTCGTCCCGAAGTCGGTAGCGAATGGAATCGGTCAGTGCATTGGCTTTGCTTGCAGAATTAATAATAGAACCATCCCAGGTGATGGTGATGGCGGTGAGATATTGATGCTCATTCAGAAATTGTTGCTTTTGAGCGATGGTGGATTCCAAAAACGGATTGATAAGAAAGAGTTGAAAACAGAGCAAAAGCGCCGATGGCACTAAAGCGATACGGAAAGCCTCGAAGAGAGCTACCCAGTCTCTCCAGGAATTCTCTTCCATGGAAGAACTCCTGTTTTTGAGAGAAGCCCAGACCAAGATGAGAAAGGCTAGGCAAATCATGGTGCCAACGATTGAGACATCTGTGAACGGAGAAGGTATCACGGGAAATACACTACTCTTGTCAAGATGGGTTTTTCAAGACTAAATGCCCTGCCGCTTGTCTGTGCTTCCCCTGGGATAAGTGAAAAATTTTGACAAATATGTTGAAATTTCACTCTACAAAGGGGGCGCCTCTTGTCATCATATCTCCCATGAGGGCTCTGGCAATTCTGATTCTGGCGATGGTTGGCTTGTTGTCGGCATGCCGCGACGAGTCGTCGGTGGACGAAGCTAACCGCCAGGGAATGTTGATTTTAGGTAACAATTCCGAACCTCAGAGTTTTGACCCTCACATTGCCACGTCAGTAGCCGATTTTAAGATCATTAATGCGGTGATGGAGGGATTGTTACGGGGGGATGCCTCTGACGACCAGGTGGTGCATCCTGGGGTTGCAAAACGTTGGCAAAGCAATGAACGTGGTGACGTGTGGGTATTTCATTTGCGAGAAGATGCTGTTTGGAGTGATGGCTCGCCGTTGACTTCTGCTGATTTTGAGTATGCCTATCACCGACTTCTTCATCCAAAATTTGGCGGACGTTATGCCGATATGCTCTATTGTCTGGCTAATGCCGAAGCTTATAACAAAGACGCTCGGGGGTATATCCTTTGCGGCCCTGATTCCGGATTCCCGGTGCCATGGGAACGAATTCGCGACGCTAATTGGGACGGAACGTCGGTTGGCGGAGCATCTGGGCAAGACCTCGAGCTGATGAAGAAGGGCTTAAATCGTTTGAATGTTGATGAATTGGAGCGCGTGTTTAAACAACCGTCTTTGTTGTCGTGGCCGGCTTCTTGCGGGCTTGGGGAACAAAAGTTGATATTGAAATGTATGTTGAACGACGCTCGAGCGGGACGCCCCGATTTGTGGAAGCTAGCGAGAGTGGGTATTGTTTGCCCAGATGCTCGAACGGTGTGTTTGCGCTTGCGAGAACCTGTGCCGATGTTGCCGCTGCTTTTGCTTCACTGCACGTGGTTCCCGGTGCCGGCGCATGCGATCGAATCTTGTGGGGGAATGTTAGACCGTTCTGGCAAGTGGACGCGTCCGGGACATGCTGTAAACAACGGACCATTTGTGATGTTTGCCCATCGGTTCAATAATTATGTCGAGGTTCGTAAAAATCCGCGATACCATGGAGCGCTGTCTGTTCAACTTGAGGCAATCAGATTCCTGCCTATTGTGAATGGGTTTACCGAAACGCGCATGTATTTCGACGGCAAATTGCACGTCACTAATAACGTCCCTCCTGAGATGATCGCTTTCGCTAAAAACAAGGCGCCTCGCGAATTGTGCCTGGAAGCTTACTATGCGACGATCTTTTACCGGGTGAATGTCACGCGCCCTCCTCTAAATGACAGCCGGGTTCGGCGAGCTCTTTCGCTGGCTTTGGACCGCCGGGCTCTTGTTGACGAGGTCGCCGCTGGCGGGGGTAATCCGTGTTATGGGTTTACGCCTCCAGGGGCGGGATACGATACTCCGTGTGGCGTCGAGTTTAATCCGGAGTTGGCCCGCCAATTGTTGGCAGAGGCCGGGTATCCAGGCGGCAAGGGGTTCCCGAGAATCGAAGTGATGACGACGTCTCGCGAAGTCCAAAAAATTATGGCTGAAGCTATTCAGGCGATGTGGAAGAAACATTTGGCGATTGACGTCAGTATTCGTTCATGTGAATGGACGGCTTACAAATTTGCTCAGAATACGATGGATTACGATTTATGTTCGTCGTCGTGGTCGGGTGATTATTTGGATCCTGCTACGTTTTTGGATCTATGGCAGAGTGACAATGGCAACAACAATACTGGATGGAACATGCCGCAATACGATGAGACAATGGCTGCTGCCCATGCGTCAGGCTCTGTGTCGTCTCGCCTGGATCTGATGAAGAAGGCTGAAGGAATGATGCTGAAAGAAGCTCCCGTTATCCCTCTGTATTGGGCGGCAAGGTGTTATTTGAAGCGCCCCGAGGTATCTGCCTGGTATCCTCTCCTGCTGGATAATCACATCCTGGAACGGGTATCGTTACACGAACAAACAAAGGAGGAAACGAAACCATGATGATGATTTTGCGGCGATTGGGTCAAGGCATTGTTGTCTTGATTGTGCTGGAAACGTTGACGTTTTTCCTAATCCGTGAATTGCCGGGCCACCCGTTCATGGGAGAAAAAAATCTGCCGGAACATGTCTTGGCTCAGTTGCAGGCAACTTACGGATTAGATCGCGGCGCTTGGGCGCAGTATGCGCAGTATTGGCTGAATCTCTGCCTGCACGGGGACATGGGGCCTTCGCTAACTCGCGAAGGTATTGGCGTGTCAGAGATCATTGGCCAGTCGTTTCCTGTGTCGTTGGTTTTGGGCGTGTGTTCAATGCTTTTTGCTATTGCGGTGGGGATCCCGGCCGGGGTGCTGGCTGCCCTATACAAAAATCGCCTGGCAGATTGGTTGGTGATGATGGCGGCTATGCCGGGAATTTGTCTGCCGGCTTTTGTGGTAGGACCGTTGTTAGGGGCGTCGTTGGGAAAATATGTGCCGGGCTTGAGCGTGGCCGGGTGGGATGGCCCGTCGTGCCTCGCTCTGCCGGTGTTGACGTTGGGGCTTATTAACGCCGCTTATCTGGCTCGTTTGGCTCGCGGTGGTATGCTAGAGACGCTCTCGCAGGATTTTGTGAGGACGGCTCGCGCAAAGGGGGTTAGCACGGGGCGGTTGATTGGAAAACATGTCTTGCGCGGTGGGTTATTGCCGGCTGTGTCGTATCTGGGCCCTGCCTTTGCGGCGATGATTACGGGCTCGTTTGTCGTAGAAACTTGTTTCCAGATCCCGGGAATGGGCCAACATTTCGTCAATGCTGCTACTGATCGAGATTATTTCCTGTTGCAGGGGTTGGTTCTTTTTTATGGGGTGTTGATTGTAGCGGCCAACTTGATTGTCGATCTGGTCCAGCTGGCCATGAATCCTCGTTTGCGCATATCATGAAACTGTCTGTTGAACAACATGGTGAATTAGAACTGGGGCGTTCGTTGTGGCGTGACGCTATGGCTCGATTGTTGAGAAACCGAGCGGCGGTGGCGGCTCTCGTGGCGCTGGGCCTTATCGGAATGAGTTGCTTCCTTGGCCCTTTCCTGCCGTGGTGCCCGAATCCCAATGCCCAAAATCTGTCGCGCATCGCTGAAGGCGTTTCGGCTGAACATTGGTTCGGCACTGATCAGTTGGGTCGCGATTTGTTGGCTCGTGTCTTGTATGGCGGGCGTATTTCTCTGTTGGTTGGCGTGGTCTCTACTGCGGTATCTTTGTGCATTGGCTCTGTGTATGGTTTGATCTCTGGCTATGCGGGGGGAAGAGTGGACGCTGTGATGATGCGGGCGGTGGATGTTCTGTTCGCTCTGCCGTTCATTGTCCTGGTGATCATTTTTTCGTTGGCAATCGAAGAACCTTCTGCCCGTTTGTGCGCTTGGTTGACGGAGTCGACTGGCTTGCCGATAGAGATGGTGGAGCCGATCACTGGACTGGTCCCTCTCTTCATCGCTATCGGTGCCCTGGGCTGGCTGACCTTGGCTCGTATCGTCAGATCTCAGACGGTAGAACTGAAAAACAGGGAATTTGTGGAGGCTGCTCGCTCTCTGGGGCTTGGTCACGCGCGGATCCTCTTTTGTCACATTGCCCCTAATTTGTTGGGCCCCGTGATTGTGTACACGACTCTTACTGTCCCGGGCGCTATGTTGCTCGAGGCGGTATTGTCCTTCCTGGGCCTGGGGGTTCGTGCTCCTAACTCCTCCTGGGGAACTCTCATCAAAGAAGGCTCCGACCGCATGGAAATCACGCCAGAACTTCTTTTCTTCCCCTCGCTATTCTTCTTCCTGACTCTCCTCGCCTTAAATTTCCTGGGTGATGGATTGAGAGATGTTCTCGATCCTGGCTCGTCGTCGGATTAACCGATTGCTATCTTTCCTCGCCTCGCAAATAAAAGGGAGGATAATTCCCATTTGTGGGTCGACAATTGTCGAATTTTGTATTGACATTACGGGGGTGGGGTATATGCAAGGTAAAAGTTATAGCAATGATGTTGCTATCTGTGCTATCCGTTCAAAGAATTGTTCTCATACGGGCCGGACGTTGGTAAACAACGTTAAATATACGCGTGCTGAAAATCGATGAAAGAATTTGCTATTGGGATTGATTTTGGAACCACGAAGACCTTGGTATCGTGGTTTAATGAAGAAACGGGTCGTCCGGAAACGATTCGCTTGGGCCGTGGGACGGACAGCTTGCCAACATCGATCTATATCTCCGAAAACGGGGAAATGTTCTTTGGCGCTGATGCTGACGATATGATTGAATGGGGTATAGAACGTTATTCTCGTGGGCTCAAAATGAAACTGGGGGTGTCTCAGCCGGTTTTGGTGTTCAAAAACGGGAACGGCTGGACTAAATATACGGCCCTGGAGTTGACGTCGTTCTTTCTGGAATACGTGCGCAAACGGGTTGAAGAAGAAGTCTTCATGGGGAACAAAGTGACTCAGGCGGTGATTACGTGCCCTGTATTGTTTTCGCCGATGCAGCGGGAAGAGTTGAAACAGGCGGCTATGGTGGCGGGGTTTAGCAAGGTTGTATTAGCAAATGAACCGGAAGCGGCTGGATATGCGTTCTGCACGATGTGTTCCAATGAGGCCTTTCAGGGGAATGCGTTGATTGTCGACTGGGGCGGCGGCACGCTGGATATGGCGTTGGTGTATCGCGAAGGGGACCATGTTTGTACGCGTCGTGAGCATACGGCTGGCGACTTGACGATGGGTGGCGAAGTGTTTGATGAGAAATTGTGGGATATGGTCGCTCAACGCGTTGCTGAGGAGAAAGGAATTCATCTGAAAAAGGAAAATGAGATAGTTCAGTACAAGTTGTTGGGCAAAGTACGTCAAGCGAAAGAAATGTTGTCTCGCAACACTGAACACAAACTTCTCCTGGCGAGTTCGCATGGTCCATGTCACGTCGTATTGAACCGTGGGGATTTTGAAAACTTAATTGGCAATGATATAGACAAGGCGTCCCGCGCTGTCAGTCGGTTAGTGAGTGGAATTCAGGGCCAATCTCAAAAGCCTGAATTGCTTTTGTTAGTTGGTGGGACGAGTCAAATCCCGATAATCGAGGATAGGATGAAACAAGCAAGCGGCTTAGTGTGCCGCAAATGGCAGTGGAGCCGCGAGGCGGTCAGCCTGGGTGCTGCCTTGCTGGCGTATCGGGATGTTTTGTCACCACAAAAGACAACGTCTCCTGAGAATGAGAAACAGCCCCAGAAACCTAAGGCGGCTGTAGATAAGCCCTCCCCATCTCCCCAAGTAGTTACCTCACCCAAGCGGGAATCATCCAAACCCAAACCGGAACTGCCTCCGCTGGCTGTTGACGTTTATTTGAATCTCACGGAGATCATGAATGGCTGTACTGTAAGTCAAGTCATTGAAGGTTGCCGTGTTTCGATTGAGATTTCTGCGTATACTCTTAGTTTGACATTACCCGCCGGGACTGTGCCAGGGAAGGGAAAAATTGGCGTTTCGGTGAAATTACTTCCTGGGATCGATATTAATAAGTTGCTTTATGAGGGGAGTGGTCTCCCTGTGTTACAGGTTGCAGCCAAGGAGGGGAATAGGAATATGGTGAGAACAGCTATTCGATTGGGAGCGGATGTGGACGCGGATAATGGGATGGCCTTGAGGTTAGCAGTCGACAATGGTCATTTGGAAATGGTGAGGGAATTGTTGGACAGCGGAGCGGATGTAAATGCGAACAATGGGTGGCCATTGAGGGCTGCAACTGGCAACGGCCATTTGGAAGTGGTGAAGGAATTGGTGAGGAGCGGAGCGGATGTAAATTTAAAACAATCTGATGGTAAAACAGCCTTGGAATTGGCAAAAACGCGAGGCCATACTGCCATAGTCTCTTATCTCAAAGAACATGGAGCAGGGGATAGCGGTTGGGGTTGTTTCATCTTGATTGCAGTGTTCGTCCTCGTTATGATCCTGGTTCGCTGTGTTGGATAGCGGTTGTTTCATCACGACCGCAGTATGCGAGTATACCAGGAAACCAGATGATTGTTATGAATTGGAGGTATTGCGAAGGTTTTATCGTGGAGCGAATCAAGACATCTGGAGAGGCCGACGAAGTTTATTCGGATTTGTTGGAGCGATATATAGAACCATGTGTGAGGTTGATCGAGTCAGAGAGGCTGGAAGAGTGCTGCTCGTTGTACCAAACGATGGTCGGTGAAATGAAGAAGCGATATCTTTGACGGGTCTCGAACGGAGTAGAGATTCCTGATTGAATGGCGGGCAAGGATTTGGTAAGAACTTTGAATAAAGGAGATCGTGATGAAAGTTCTAAGATTGTTAACATTGTTCGGCTGTTTGTTGATTGGGGGGCCGACATGGGCGGCTGCGCCGGAGTTTGATCGGATTTTTGGGGATCACATGGTGTTACCCTGTGAAGTGAGCGTGGGTATATCTGGACGGGCGGAGGCTGGACGGCCTGTGAAGGTGGTTTTTGGAAAACAAGTACGGGAGGCTGTTACAGACGCTGATGGACGTTGGAGGGTCGAGTTGTCTCCCATGAAACCGGATGCTCAGGGTCAGAGTTTGATCGCGGAACAAGGGGAAGAACGGACCGAGCTGAAAAACGTAGTCGTGGGGTATGTGTGGGTGGCATCGGGCCAATCAAACATGGAGTGGAGACTGAACCAAACGCCGTCGGGGAAGTCTGAGATTCCCCAATCGGCGAATCCTGACTTGCGGCTGCTGGATCTCGAGCCAGCTGTCGAACCTAGTGGCCCTGCTTATACGCAAAAGCAGGTAGATTTGCTCAATGCCCGGGATTATTATCGAGGGAAGTGGAGCGTAGCCGCGCCGGAAACGACTGCGCCTTGTTCGGCCATGGGGTATTATTTTGCCAAATTGTTACAGAAGGAATTGAAGGCGCCAGTGGGGCTGATTCACGTATCGTTAGGTGGTTCAGAAATGGCTGCGTGGATGCCAGAAAGCGTGTTGAAAAGCAACAAGGAGTATCCATCGTCCCTGCTTGAACGCCAATGGATCGATTCGTCATTCCTGCCCTCTTGGGTGCGCAGCGTGGCCTCGCATAACGTCGGACAGTTGATGAAAAAGACGGGCAAAGATATGCCGCATCCATTTAAGCCAGCATTTTTGTACGAGTGCGGGATTGCTTGGATGACAGGGTTCCCGGTGCATGGGATTTTGTGGTACCAGGGGGAATCTGATGCTGAATTCAATAACTCGCAGCGCAACAAAATGCTGTTGACTGATTTGATCAATTCGTGGCGGACGGCATGGAAGAACCCCAAATTGCCGTTTGTCATGATCGAATTGCCGCGAATCAACGCCCCTGGTGAATTCCGGCGTTATTGGCCGGAATTCCGCGAAGTCCAACAACTGGTATCGCGATCTCTTGACAACACGATCTGTGTGTCGACGATTGATCTGGGTAGCAAAAATTCTAACGTTCACCCCCCAGAAAAACTCGAAGTGGCGAATCGCGCGGCCCGCGCTGTGTTGAATCGGGTCTATGGCCGGGCCATCGAGGCGTTTGGTCCAACGCTGGATGAAGCCATTTTTGAAAACAATCACGTTTATTTGACGTTCACTCATGCGGAAGGGCTAACGACGCAAGATGGAGCTATGCCGAGGGAGTTCGAAGTGGCTGGCGAGAATGGCAAGTTTTACCCGGCGAATGCGACGTTGAATTGTTCGGGTGGGCGTGTCAAAGTGGTCCTGGAGTGCCCCGAGGTTCGGAAACCGCGGTATGCAAGGTATTGTTGGCGGTCGTTTGTAGAGCCTAATGTTGTCAATAGAGCTGGGTTGCCGATGGCCCCCTTCCGGACGAGCATTGACGGAGAGTAATCTAAACGGTATAAGAGAAAAGTCTTCTCTGGGGGAATTGCCCTGCGGAGGAGTGGTATTAGGTCGTTTTTTTATCCTATGAACATGTTTCCTATTGTTTGCGTTGCTGGCATTGGCGCTTGCGCAATGGCTGCTGTTCCAGCCCAAGCGGCAGAGAGCTTGAGATCCCTTATTGGCGAGTTGGATTCCACAATGGGCTCGCTGAATGGCCGCATGTCTCTTATCAAAGACCGAGAAACTGCCGACAGCATGGCGCCCGAAATCAAGAAATTGAGCGAGAGATGTGGCAAACTGATGAAAACGCTGATGGATTCCTCTCGGTTGGCTCTGCCGAACCCCGACGAAAAACAGTATTACGACGACATGCGGC
This sequence comes from uncultured Akkermansia sp., assembly GCA_949296365.1. Taxonomy (GTDB): domain Bacteria; phylum Verrucomicrobiota; class Verrucomicrobiia; order Verrucomicrobiales; family Akkermansiaceae; genus Akkermansia. The sequence continues at coordinate 79,233 of CASFPZ010000003.1, forward strand.
AGAAACTCCAGGAGAAGATTCATACGTTCAAAAAACTGCTAGAGCAGGCTCAAAAAGGCGGGTTGATTACCCCCAGTCTGGAAGAGGCTCTGCTGGCGATGTCTCCTGAGCAAAAAGCCAGTGAGGAGAAACAAACCGCCGAGTGAGAGGGGGAAAGACGATGGACTCGCTAAAGGTCGAATTGATCAATACTGGGACGGAGTTGTTGTTGGGGCGGGTTGTTAATACGAACGCTGCCTGGCTCGGGGAACAATTGTTTCGCATTGGCGCCCGAGTGGTGCGCCAAACTGTTGTGCCAGATGGCCCTGCTATTTGCGAGGCGATGCAGGAGGCTGTGCGGCGCTGCGATTTAGTGATTGCGAGCGGCGGATTGGGGCCGACAAGCGATGATGTGACGCGACAGGCTATTGCTGAAACGTATGGTGTGCCATTGGAGGAAAATGCTCAGGAAGTGGAACGGCTTCAGGTGTATTTCAAGGCGCGAGGACAAGTGATGAGCCCAGATAATTTACAACAGGCCTTGATCCCGCGAGGCGCGAGAATTTTGCCGAACCCTTACGGAACGGCTTCGGGGCTGTGGATGCCCGGACTCTGCTCCCAGAATGTTGCCGGTATGATAGCTTTGCCTGGGCCTCCGCGAGAATTGATCCCTATGGTGGAGAGTCGGGTGTTGCCGGAATTGAAAAAACTCATTGGCGACAACCCGATCGAGATGAAAAACATCAAAATCGTGGAATTGGGAGAGAGTCGGCTTCATGAGCTTGTCGATAAACGCTTGGCTTCTATTAAAGGCCTAGAATGGGGGTATTGCGCTCGAGTCGGCGAAGTAGACGTCCGTTTGATTGGGCAAGAAGCTGCGATAGCTGAAGCTTCCGAGGCCTTGCAGGTCATTGTCGGCGATTACATGTTATCGGAAGACGATGCCTCGTTATCAGAGGTCGTTGTGCGTCTGTTGACGGAGAAACATTGGTCTGTGGCGACGGCAGAAAGTTGCACTGGCGGGATGATTGCTAGTGCGATAACCGATGTGGCGGGATCGTCTGAGGTGTTCCGTTATGGTTGGGTGACCTATGCAAACGAGGCTAAGATGCAAGAGCTAGGTGTAAAAGCTGAGATCCTAGAGCAATATGGAGCGGTTAGCGAACCTGTGGCCCTGGCAATGGCTGAAGGCGCCTTAAAACAATCGAAAGCTGATATCGCCGTGGCTGTGAGCGGCATTGCTGGCCCCGGTGGCGGAACTGCCGAGAAACCTGTAGGGACTGTATGTATCGCTTGGGCGTCGAAACACGGTAAAACTCGCGTGGAAACATTTCATTTGATCGGGTTGGATCGCGACGGATTTCGCCGTAAAACTGTGTTAGTGGCTTTACAGGGCATTTGGAAGTTGGTTCGTCCGGTGTGATCATCCTGGTAAAAGAGCTGCCTAAACACAGCCTGAATCCCTTGCCGAGGCGAATGGCGCTGTGGTTGTTGCTCTCGAATGCTGATAAAACAAGAACATGGAACCCCTCCAGAAGGGATTCCATGTCTTTGTTGAAATTGCTGAGTGGAACTGTCAGCGACTGGGAACGATTTGTGGCAAAACCGTTTGGGCCTTGCCATTGACAGTAAGTTTGATTGGGCGCTTAAAGGGGGAAGTCAGTTTGTATTCAGTGACTTTGCCGTCTTTCCAAGAGAAATCTACAGTGATGTTGCCGCGGGCTTTGAGGCCTTTGACGGAACCCGTGGGCCAGGATTTGACTGGTGAGGGGAGGAGTGAGATTTCAGGTAGTTGGGTGAAATCGCCTGTGTGGGATTGAACGAAGAGTTCGCACATAGCCCCAGTAATTCCGTAGGTGCCGTCCATTTGCATGACCGGACAACTAGCTAAGAGGTTGGAGAACATGTTGTATTGCAGGAAGCCGGCAATCATGTCGTGTGCGCGGTCCCCTTCGTGGAAACGTGCCCAAAAAGCTGTGCGCCACGGCCAGGTCCATGAACGTCGACTATCTCCAACTGTGCCGCGCCATTCAAGCGATTTTTTCGCTGCTTTTGCCAATTCAGGGGTCTTTTCCATGTTGATGGAATCTCCCGGATAGACGGCGTAGAGGTGTGAGGTGTGGCGGTGCTGGGTCTGAGGGATACGGTCGATCATCCATTCCTGGAGGTTGCCCGCTTTGCCAATTTTAGGCCCGGCCAAACGACTTTTTTTCTCGGCGATTTGACGGGCAAACGATTGATCTTTCTTGAGGATTCGGGAGGCTGTAATGGTGTTGGCGAAAACCTCGTCGATTAGTTGTTGATCGTGGGCGACGCCGTCTTCGCGTGGCCCATGTTCCGGAGACCAACCATTGGGTGCCACGAGTGTGCCTTCCTTGATGCCTTTTAACTCAGCTAGGTTGGCGTTCTTATCTGTCGAAAAAAAGCCTTTTCCGTCTTCTCCCAATTCCTTGAGATTATCTTCCCAAAATTCACAAACTTCCTTCATGATTGGGTAGGCTGTATCCTTGAGGTAATCCATATCGCAAGTGAACGCGAAATGATCCCAGAGGTGATGGGCATACCAGGCGTTGGAGGGGATATTCCATTCCCAAGAATGGCCGCCGTAGATGTTCTGAGAAGTTCGGACTGTCCAACCTCGCGTTTTTTTGCCGTTGGCTGGTTTGAATTGCTTGGCGGTAGTGTCGCGAAGCGGTTCCTGCATGGCTTCGATAAACTTGATGAATGGCAAGTGGCATTCGCTCAGGTTAGCTGGTTCTGCACCCCAGTAACACATTTGAACATTGATGTTGCTGTGGTAATCGCTAGCCCAGGGCGGATTGACCTTGTCGTTCCAGATGCCTTGTAGGTTGGCTGGAAGGCTGCCGCGAGAACCTGAAATGAGCATGTACCGCCCGTACTGAAAGAGGGTTTCCTCTAAATCAGGATCGTTGGTTTCTGCTGTGTACAGTCTTTTCCCGGGCGTTTTCGCTTCATGTTGGGCCTGGTATTGTCTATAGGCCGCGAGTCGTTTGTCGGTAGGCAAGGCTGCAATGTCGGGCGATGTTGTGCCTAGGTCAAGGGAAACCCGATTAAACAGGGCTTGGTAATCCTTGATGTGAGTTGCACGAAGGTTCTCAACGGATGTGTGCAGCGCACCATTTAACCAGACTGTATTCTTGTTCGCCGGATCTTCGTCTTTCCAGTTCCGGGTGTAATCCATGACGTAGTCGGTAGCCATGGAAATGACGATAGCGTATTCATCGGCTCCGGAGACGGAAAGTTTGGGTAGAGCCTCTGTATCGCATATGACTTTGTTGCCTTGGTAAGAAACTTCAATTTGTTTTGAACCGCCGATGGCGGAGAGTGTCCCTCCTTTGGTAAGGACGACAACATGGCCTTCGAAACGCTCCCCGTTGGCTAGAGTGCCTGAAAGAATGAGTTGTTTCCCGAGTGTGGAGATGGTAACGTTGTGGTTGGGTTTAAGGGTAATGACGGAATTGAGTTGTCCGGGTTGACTGGCTTTGCAGGTCATAACGATGACCTGGTGTGGATAACTGGCAAAAACTTCCCGAGAGTATTGAACGCCGTCTACGGTGTAGGAAGTACGGGCGATTCCATCTTCGAGGGAAAGGCTCCGCTGATAATCTTGGGTTGAACCTGCATGTTGAAAATCAATAAGGAGATCGGCGAAGGGCTGAAAAGCGCCGATCTCGTTTTTCCCTGTTGTGGGCCCATAGTTGTACGCATCGGTAGAAACTGGCCCGCCGGTCCAGAGACTGACTTCATTGAGGGCTAGGCGTTCGATTTTGTCGCCGCCAAATACCATGGCGCCGATGCGGCCATTGCCTATGGGCAGCGCCTCTGATTGCCAGGGGTCGCCGTTGGGATTGTTGGCCGTGGCATAATTGTTTTTACCGATGGAATTGTCTCCGTACAATTTGGCTGGTTGCTGGTACCAAAGGCAATTGGAAGCGGGTAGGGTGGATTGAGCACATGCTAACCCTGTGGCGCATAGGGCCAGTACTGTTACAGTAAGGTTCTCTGGTTTCATGAAGAAAGCTGTTATTTTTTGGTGATTCGGACGACGAGGCCGCCGCCTGCCAAGAGTGGTTCATTGAGGGTGTCTCCTGGCCGGAAGGTAGCCTTCCGTATCTGGATTTTTTTCCGGTTATTGGGGGAATCGGCCAGAATTTCAAGTTCGTAAACGGCCTGTTTGTCCAGGAAAGGTAGGTTGGTGCTGAGTGTACAAGGTTTTTCGCCATTCAGAACGCCGAGATACCAGGTGTTTTTGGAGCGCCGAGCGATGGCTGCTAATTCGCCAATTTTACTTTCCGGGAGGACGAACGTTTCATCCCATGAAACGGGAACTTGCTCGATGAAACTGCGACCGGGTGTGTTGAGCATGTCTTCCATGTCTGCCGCAAAAATCAGCATCTCTGAAGTCAATACATAGATTGATGCAAATTCGTGGGCAAAGGTGACTGATGGCGAATAGGAATTGCGGAAGTTGAGCGGCGTGTAGTCGGCGCTGCCTACCAGCCAACGCGTAAACGGCAGGACTGTATCGTGGTAAGGCCACGGAGGTCCTGGCGCCCAATTGGTTTCGCCGCCGACGCATTCGAGCCCACGAACGGCTTCTTTGGCGAGAAGATTGGGGTAGGTGGTATAATCTCCCGTCGGTTTGTTGACACCATGGAAGATGACTAATAAGTGGTTTTTGGCGGCTTCTTTGAGGAGATCTTCCATGAATTGCACGGTATAGACGTTTTCTGTGTGGAAAAAGTCGATCTTGAGCCCTTTTACGCCGAGCTCCGCGCATTTGCGCATAAAGTCGGTTCGTTCTTGGGGATCAAGGAAACCAATGTCGCTGGCATTCCCGAAACGTTTCGACGAGGGACGCCAGAGCCAGATGCCGACATGGTGTTTTTTGCCGTATTCGACTAGTTCTTTGACGTTGTCCCACTTGTTGGGCCAATGTTCCCAACCGTCGTCGACAACGAGGTACTCTAAACCGAGTTGTCCGCAACCTTCGATGTACTTTTTATAGGTTTCCATGCTTAGGCGCGAAGCTCCTCCTTGTACGAGCCAGGTGAACGAGGCACGCCCTGGCTTGATCCAGGGTGTTTGATCCCCTTGGGGAAAGAGTTGCGGATCTGGCGCATCGGAGACTTGGTCGACGATGGTGTTGTTGACTAATCCGTTGAGATCTTTGGACAACATGAGGACGCGCCAAGGTGTGGTGACTGCTCGGGTTTTGGGATTGACGGGAGCTTCCCAAACCGGGTTCCTCACTTCTGCATGGGCGTATTTCATTGCTGGCATGCCGGTGGGTATGCCGGACTCGACATGTCCCTTATTGTCGACAAAACCAAAACGAATTTTATTAGCATCTTCGCCTAATAGGACTGCTCCATGAAAATGAGTCAGGTTGGCCTCTGTAACTGCTGCATAAATCCCGGTAGGCAGAAGAAAGGTGGCAGGTGGCGCCAGAAGTTGATCTTTGATATTGTCCGTGGGGCGTTCTTGGTAACTTTGAATCCAGCCGTATTGGAAGGGTCCGCTGGCATACCAAGCTTTGGTCCCTGAAGGGAAGGTGATCGTGGTGAGTTCCTTGTGGATAGAGAGGCTTGTTTGAGAGGGTATGCGATAGCGAAGGGCTAACCCATTCGAAAATGTTTTGACATCGAGAAAGTAATGCGATCCATCCTGGCGTTGAATGAGAAAAGTGGCGTTGGATGAGTCTTTTGCCTCTTGTTGAACAATGGTCTTGATCTGGGTGGATAGGTCTGTTTTGTCGCCGATAACGAGCCCCAGTGGCGATGTGTTGGAAACGACCTGGCCGCTGTATGCAACCTGATAGACGAGCCCGGCTTCTTGGGAAATACTCACCTTAAAGGATACTGGACCAGATGTTAAATTAAAATCCTTAGCAGATTGAACTGCTGGAACTGGCAAAACGGTGGGCACATGATTGCTGAACGCCGAAGAGGTGACAACTGTGCAAACTGCTACTAAAAAAGGTAAGCGGAATAATGTAGATGGTGTCATAGTTCGAGTCGTTGTATAAATAACGTTTCTTGTTAGTGAAATCTTTCATCGCCCCCTCACTAAAAGCGCTTAGCATGGGCTTCATCTCTTTCTTGGGGCTCGTATGATCCTGTCGGCAGGATCTCTTGGTTAACTCTTCAGGGATGATGGATTTGAACAGCCAACCGGCTAGGGACAGGGAGAGTAATGGTTTGGCTGGACAATAAAAAAGGATGCTCCTGCGAAGAGGAACATCCTTGAAATCATAGGAAAGTAACTTACTTAGGCCTTGAATGAGGCATTGTGCATATCTCCTGTCTCCAGGAATTTTTCATGCATTTCGAAAGCCTTGGCAACGCAACATGGTGTGTGGTAGCCAGGTGTCAGCGCAACGTAATCGCGCAGAAGCTGCTTGTAGTCTGGATGAGCACATTTTTCAATGATTTCTTCCGCGCGTTCGCGTGGGGATTTCCCACGAAGATCGGCTATGCCTTGTTCCGTCACGATGATGTCGACATCGTGCTCGGTGTGGTCGTGATGAGACACCATTGGTACGATGGAGGAAATAGCTCCCTTCTTGGCGATAGACGGACAGGTGAAGATGGTCAGGAAACCATTGCGGGCGAAATCTCCAGAACCACCAATGCCGTTCATCATCTGCCGACCATAGAAGTGAGTCGAGTTCACATTGCCGAACACGTCAACTTCAATGGCGGTATTGATGCAGATCAATCCGAGACGACGGACGATTTCTGGATTGTTGGAAATCTCCTGAGGCCGGAGGATGACGTGCTGCTTGTAAAACTCGATGTTTTGGAGCATTTTCTCGAGCATTTCGTCAGAAACGGTCAACGAACAACCTGCTGCCAGAGAACAACGTCCTTCGTCCATCAGTTTGATGACGGAGTCTTGAATGACTTCCGTGTACATTTGGAATGCTGGGATGCTCTTGTCGTGGCCAAGTGCACCGAGTACGGCGTTGGCGATATTGCCCACTCCAGATTGGATGGGTAAAAAGCTGGAGGGAATGTGGCCTTTCTTGAATTCACTAGAAAGGAAGGCGGCTACGTTCTTGCCGATCGTATCGGTGACTGCATCGCTGGGTTTGAAAGCGCCGATGCCATTAGGTTCGTTGGTCTCGACGATGCCAACTACTTTGGCTGGGTCGATTTTGAGAGTAGCTGTGCCGATGCGATGTGAGGGACTAAGCAACGGGATGGGCTGGCGGTTGGGCAGGTCTTCTGGCATGTAGATGTCGTGCATGCCTTTGAGTTCCTTCGGAAAGTGGGTGTTGAGCTCGACGATAATGCGTTCCGCCATCTTGCAATAGGTCGGTGTGTTGCCTACGCCCATGGTTAACACGACTTCGCCGTCGTCGGTGATGTCGGCCACTTCGATAATGGCTGTCTTGACTGACGGAATGTGCCCATAACGCATGTACATAGCCGTATGGGACAAATGCATGTCGTAGTATTGAACATCTTCACTATTGATGCGTTTGCGAAGATCTGGAGAGGACTGATAAGGTGTACGGTGGCCAATCGCATTGGCGGCTGCAAGCGCTCCATCTGTCGACGCACTTGTGGATGCACCGGAGAAAATATTAACTTTGAATGGCTTGCCCTCTGCATGAAGGGCTTCGGCTCGGGCTGCCAAAGCACGAGTGGTGGCTTTGGGAACGCCAGCGGCGGTGAATCCGCTCAAACCGATGTTTTCATCGTTTTCAATGAGTGCAGCTGCTTCCTCTGGTGTCAGTTTCTTATAGCTCATGATAGAGATAATGGGTGTGAAATGGTTGTATTACAAATAAACCGGGATTCCAGCAAAAAAGAATTTTTGCCGCAGGGATTGTTAGCTTTCTGTCAATCTTGTTACAGAATGAGCGGGAATGGTGCGCACAAGGCCATCCGAAAATTCAAGGATAGGCGCTCCCAATTCGTCGATCCCAAGAAAGACCCCTGCTAGAGTTCGATCGTCGGTTTGGACGACAACGGGGCGTTTGCCACCCCAGGAAGAATTGAGTCGCGGCAACAGACCGGACAACCCGGTATTGATGAATCCCTGCCATTCTGCTTTGAGATTGGTGGATACTTGTTCCATGACCTCGTCGATAGACGGGCAGGGGCTTATCCAATCGGCTAGGCGGGTGGGTGGTTCCTTGACTTTGCCGTCTAATTTTCCCATATCGTTGGAGATGTTGAGGCCTATGCCGACGATAGCCATATCGGGCCTTGGTCGTTCGACGAGTATGCCTGCCAATTTGGCTTGGTGAAGCAAGAGATCATTGGGCCAACGCAGGCGTGCCTCAAAGATTCCAAAAAACTCTAGCGTATCCAACAAAGCCAGTCCGGCAACGAGCGGCAACTGTTCGCAGTGAATGCCTGGATGAGTTGCTGTATCTGGCAGTGGCAATGTGAAAGAGACCCATAATCCGCCGCAGGCGCCAAACCAGGTTCTGTTGAAGCGTCCTCTGCCGTTGCTTTGATAATCGCATCGGGCTATGTGCCAGGGCGGTAAACAACGCGCAAAATCGTTGGTAGATCCTGCTTCGTCCCATTCGTAAACTGTCCATTGCCCTAAGGGGCGTATCGAACGCGGCTGCTCGTTCCAAGAGATATCAGACATGTCTGTTCAACAGGGATGAATTGAGTACAAAAAGAATCTCTCCCCCCTTCGTCTGTTGAAAGAGGGAGAGATTGTCTGTTAATAGATGATTAGCGGGACAGTGTGGCAATGTAATAGCCTGCGATAACTGCCGTTCCAATGACGCCAGCGACGTTCGGTCCCATGGCGTGCATCAACAGGTAATTGGTTGGGTCTTCCTTCTGGCCAACATTGTGAGAAACTCGAGCTGCCATTGGCACTGCGGATACCCCTGCAGAACCGATGAGCGGATTGACCGGGTTTTTGCGCCAGATCAGGTTCATGAGGTGGGCGGCGATGACTCCGCCAGCTGTAGCAACGCCAAAGGCGATGATCCCCAACATGATGATCTTGATGGTTTCCGGTTGCAAAAAGCGTTCTCCTTGCATGGTGAGTCCAACAGAAGTACCCAGGAAAATCGTCATAATATTGATGATTTCGTTTTGGGTCGCCTTAACCAATCGTTCGGTAACGCCGCATTCGCGCAAGAAGTTTCCTAGCATGAGCATACCGATCAGTGGAGAGGCATCCGGAATCAACAGGATGGTCACAATTGTTACCATCACGGCGAAAAACAGTTTCTCTCCCTTGCTGACATTGCGGAGTTTCTTCATGCGGATCTTGCGCTGTTCCTTGGTCGTCAACAACTTCATGATTGGCGGCTGGATCAAAGGCACTAGAGACATGTAGGTGTACGCAGCTACAGCCACTGCCCCCAGAAGGTGGGGAGCCAATTTCATGGTCAGGAAGATCGAGGTCGGACCATCTGCTCCGCCGATAATCCCAATGGAGGCTGCTTCTCCTTTATTAAACCCTAAGAACAGGGCCATGAAGAAGGTGGCGGCTACGCCTAACTGAGCTGCTGCACCGAGAAGCAACGTCCGCGGAGCGGCAAGAAGGGGACCAAAGTCCGTTAAAGCGCCTACCCCCAAAAAGATGATGGGAGGGAAAATTTCCGCTCTAACGCCCAATCCCAACCAGTCGTACAACCCGCCGCTGATGGAGGCGACGAGGAAGTTTTGTGGTTGTTGGCCTTCGAGTTTGTACTGCCCGGGAATGGTTTTCCCATCTTCGCCAACGGCTGGTTTGGCGACCATCTTCTCTCCCATTGCCTGGTCGTATTTCGCCTTTTCCTGCTCATTGGCAAATTTGACCTTGGCTGGAGCGGCCGGTTGTTCCAACGGGGCTAATTGAACCCGGATGTAACCGACGTCGGTAAATGTGGTTTTAGTGACTTTTTGTTCTTCGACGGAGACGATCTCTTTATTGACCTTGGTGATAAGCATCCCGTTATCGGGGATGTTAGCGATCAACGCACCAAATGCAATAGGTACCATCAGTAATGGTTCGTATTGCTTGGCTACCCCCAAATAAAGGAGAATAGCGGCGATCACCCACATGCCTATCATTTCCCAAGTCAGGGAATGAACGCCCGTCCCCTGGAGGAATGTGATGATTGATTCTAGCATATGATTAAAACTCTAATGAGAAGGACAACTTGAAGCTTGGGTTATATGAAATGCTCGAGTTGTCCATCGTTTAGATTCGATTATCCGTTAACCCATGTGTTCTGCCGAACACACAATTAGGCGATAATGGCAAGAGTTTGGCCTTCCTGGACTGGATCTCCTTCTTTGACTTCAAAAGAAGTCAGCGTGCCAGAACTTGGTGCATAGACGTCGGTATTCATCTTCATGGCTTCCAACACCAGCAAACGATCCCCTTCTTTGATGGGTTGACCAACCTTGGCTTCCAGAGAAACGACGCGACCAGCTAGCGGGCTGGGAACTGCGCCAGCACCTGCGGGAGCTGCGGCCACTGGTGCCGGAGTCGGTGCTGCTACGGGAACAGTAGCTACTGGTGCTGCGGCTGCTGGTGCGGGAACGTATGGAACCGTGCCGCCATCCAGAATTTCTACGCTGACATCAAATGCTTTGCCATCTACGGTAATGCGGAGTTTTTTCATAATTGTAATAATGGTTGGGTAAATCGAGCAAATGTTCTTGGTTTAGGGTTATGATTTACTCGTTTAAGGTTATGGTTAATGGAATGTGCGAAAATGACTTTAATGTGTGATTGTAGATCAATCAAACTAACTGGAGTTAACGACCGATATGGCGAGGAAGCTGGTGAGATGCAAAAATCTCGTTGCGTCCTTCGCTGGCATACGAACGGGAATGTTGCTGGATATCGACGATGCGGTGGTTCAATCCCTGGAGGGTTGTAGCCACGGCGGCGGAAATAACGGCAACCATTTCCGGTGATAGGCCTTCTTCGTCTGGTTGGGGTGACGACGTTGCAACGGTAACTGGCTTTTGGGGCGCAGATGGCGTTGCCGGTTTCTGCTTCTCTGCATTCATTGAACAGATTTTGGCTGAAATCCCTAAAATGATTGCAAGAAACCCCAAACATGCAAATACAACGATCATCCCGACGATCTGATATTCTAGACTTCCGATGATATGTTGCATCGACAGCATTGAGTCTGCTAATAGGATACTGTGCATGATGATTAAAGAGGAATGTTGCCGTGCTTTTTGGCCGGGCGCACTTCTTTCTTATTGAGAAGAGTCCGCAATGAGAAGGCGATCTTGGCTCGAGTCTCTTCCGGTGTGATAACTTCAGTGATTTGCCCAAGAGCTGCTGCCGCATATGGGTTGTAGAATGCGTCGCGGTATTCGGCGAGCAATTCTGCCTGGCGTCGCGCTTTTTCTTCGGGGTTTTCAATCGCTTTCAATTCGCGACCATAGAGAACTGGAACTGCTCCTTCTGCACCCATGACTGCGATTTCGGCTGATGGCCATGCAAAAACAGCGTCTGCACCAAGGTCTTTGCAGCACATGGCGATGTAGGCGCCTCCATAAGCTTTGCGCATGATGAGAGTGATCTTCGGAACTGTCGCCTGCGAATAGGCAAAAATCATTTTGGCCCCGTGACGTATGATCCCGCCGCGTTCCTGATTCTTGCCTGGGAGGAACCCCGGAACGTCAACCAAGTTGACCAACGGTGTGTTGAACGCATTGCAGAAACGGATGAATCGGGCTGCTTTGTCTGAGGCATCGATATCGAGACAACCGGCTTTGACATGTGGCTGGTTGGCGATGAGGCCGACCACAACGCCACAAATGCGGCCAAATCCAACGACAACGTTTTTGGCAAAATCCTTTTGAACTTCCAAGAAATCGCCTCCGTCGACAAGGCGTGCAATGATGGGCAGAACATCCATCGGCTCTTTGTTGTCGCCGGGAATCAGATCGTTCATGCCTGGGTCAGCGCCGAGGTCAAGCGGGGTATCTAGCTTGTGTGGTGGTTCTTCTGTGTTGTTGGATGGCAGGAAAGAAAGGAGTTTTTTGACGATGTCTAAAGCATGTGCATCGCTGTCCGCAACAAAATGAACATTGCCGGATACGGTGGCGTGAATAGCCGCAGAACCGATGTCGTCCATCGTGCATTTTTCATAAGTGACTTGCTCGATGACCTTCGGCCCGGTGATATACATGCCGGCGTTGCCGGTGTTCCGCATGATGATAAAGTCCGTCAGGGCTGGCGAGTAGGCCGCTCCACCAGCGCATGGCCCCAAAATTAAGGAAATCTGGGGAACAACGCCTGAAGCTAAAACATTATTATAAAAGACATTGGCGTACCCAGACAGAGCAGCAACGCCTTCTTGGAGGCGAGCGCCGCCTGAGTCGTTGACTGTGACCATGGGAATGCCTGCCTTGATCGCGTACTTCTGGGCATCGGCAATTTTCATCGCATGCATGTAACCAAGGGATCCTCCCTGGGCTAGGAAATCAGAGGCCGAACAAGCTACAGGACGTCCATTGACAAGGCCGTATCCGGCAACAACGCCATCGCCTGGAATTTCTTTTTTGCCCATGCCAAAGTTGTGGCAGTTGTGGCGAACGTGCATCCCTATTTCCGTAAAGGTGCCTTCTTCAAAGAGGTACCCCATGCGGTCACGTGCTGTCATTTCGCCTTTATCATGTCTCTTGTCGATCTTTTCCTGACCGCCGCTGAGCATGATTTTTTCGCGACGAGAGTCGAGATCTTCAAGCAATTTAGGATCAATAGCCATTAGATTAAATGTGTAGATTTGTTTTTATTAATAAAAGTCTTGGACTTGTCAGCAGCTTTCGGGATGCTGGCAGAGCTCTGTCAAAACGCTGAATGTGGATTTAGGATGGAGGAAAGCAACTTGAGTGTTGTGCGCACCTGGAACTGGAGTTTCGTTGATCAATCTAATGCCATGATCGGCAGCATTCTTAAGTTCGCCAGCAATGTCATTGGATTTGAAAGCAATGTGGTGAAGACCTTCACCTTTCTTTTCTATGGCTTTGGCAATGGCACTGTCAGGAGAAGTGGGCTCGAGTAGTTCAATGTGAACTCCTGCAACGTCAAACATAGCAACACGAACTTTCTGCGAAGCTACCTCTTCAATGTGAGGTTCGCCCAAACCAAGAGCATCACGATAGTATGGAACAGTGGCATCGAGGCTCTTAACAGCGATACCAATGTGGTCGATTTGCTGAATCATGATTCGAATAGATTAGGTTATAGACGGTTTATGCCCCCCGTCCTTGGGTACGTGACTCTAAGTAAATACTTTTTTCATGAAAAGTGAAGCAGGAAAGAAAAAAATGTTTTTCACTATGACTTATCAATCAAAAATTCCCTTCTTCTGGAATCACTGGGAAAGTCGTTGATGGCCCCAAATAGGTGATCTAAATGAGATCAACATAAAAAATGACATGAACGGAAAATTTGGATTGCTTTTTGGGAAAAATTACCCAAGAATGCTGCCCCGACGTTTTATCCTATTGGAGCTAAGATAAATTTTGGAGGCAGAAAGAATGAACATCATCAACAAGATCGAACAGGAACAGCTCAAGCCTGAAGTAGAACATTTCAATGTAGGCGATACCGTGAAAGTCCACACTCGAGTTATTGAAGGTGGCAAGGAACGTATTCAGGTTTTCCAGGGGATTGTTATTGGTCGCCGTGGTTCCGGCGTTAATGAGGCCTATACTGTCCGTAAGATTTCCTATGGAGAAGGCGTGGAACGTGTATTCCCACTCCATACTCCCCGTGTTGCCAAGATTGAAATCGTTAATCGTGGCAAGGTGCGCCGTGCTAAACTGAACTACCTGCGCAATCGTATTGGTAAGGAAGCTCTTCAAGTGAAGTCTGCCAACTAAATTCAGGGTTTTTGAGTTTCTCATAACATCAAAAAAAGGAGCAAGCCTCTCGACTTGCTCCTTTTTTTGTTCTGGTGGGGGATAGTTGTGTGTCGAATTAGGACAGACGTGACTCTATGCGGATGGTTTCTGTGGACTATTTGTTGAAATGTCCTATGGGGTGATAGAGCATGATGGTTTGTTGGCCTTGGAGTTTGAGGGATTTAGCAAGTTGGGATTTGTTCTTAATGGAGGCTTTGGGGCAAGTCGCGAGGTTGACGCCAGCGCAGAAGATGGAGATATTTTGAGAGACAATACCGGCGTCGATTGCCGCCCAGGATTGATTGGTGTCGGTAACTAGAATGAGGCAGATTGGTGCAGCCTGCTCAGGGCGAGCATCGCCTTGGCTAAGCGGTAGTAGTTGATGTTTTTTGTGGTCGTAAAGGTAGGAAACCTGCGGTGTGCAAACGTAGAGTTTAACATCCTGGCGATTCATGGCTGACGGTGCGGTACGTTTCCCGGATTCTGGACGATTGATGCCGTTAGCTGCCCAGAGAAGGTCTGCTAAATCTTGTCGCGAGAGCTCTTTTGTGGCGAATTCTCGTGTCGATCGGCGCTTGGCAAATGCCTGCATGATGGTGTCGCCGCGTGTGAGATCGGGTTTGGGTAGTGAAATCGTATCAAGAGCCGAGGCTGTCATGAACAGAGTGGTACTGTAAAGTATTGTTAAGAGTAATGTTTTCATAAAAAAGAGGAATAAAAATCAAATATAAATTACAATGGATTGATAGAGCATGTCTTATCATTGTCATATCATTGAAAGGTATGGTAGTTGTTGGCGTATTATGAAACGATGTTTTTGGAAACAAGAAAAAGATATAGAGTGACTAGTGTCGTGGCTGTGGCTCTGGCATTAGGCTTGTGTATGGTAGATGGTAGTGCAGTAGAAACGTGGAAGGACAGCAATGCTCCAATCGAAAAACGTGTTGAATCGCTGATGGCTCAAATGTCCCTTGAGGAAAAAGTGGCGCAGATGGACATGTTCAGTTTCTGGCGTGAAAAAGAATTTACGACCGAAGGGTTGGATAAAACGTGTAGCGTAGGAGCGTGGATTGGCGAAGTAACTCCGGAACGCTACAACGAAATCCAGAAAAAATCAGAGTTATCTCGACTGAAAATCCCGTTTCTGGTGGGTGTGGATGCTGCTCATGGTCATGCTATTTTATCGGGCCGGACCGTGTATCCAACCTCTATTTCAATGGCGGCGACATTTAACCCGGAGTTGGTGCATGAGTGTGCTCGGTTGGCGGCTCGCGAGATTCGAAGTAGCGGCAACCACTGGACGTTTGCCCCTAGTCTCGATATTGTGCATGATGCCCGATGGGGACGTACGGGGGAAACCTATGGCGAAGATCCGTTTTTGTCCTCGCGCCTTGCCGAGGCGGCTGTGACTGGCTTGCAAGGGAACCTGGATCCCAAAGAAAATGTAGCGGCTTGTGTAAAGCATTTTGTTGGCGGGGGGGCTTCGATCGGGGGCGTCAATCATGGAAATGCCGAAATATCGGAACGGATGCTGAGAAACGATTTTCTGCCTCCTTACCAAGCGGCTATCAATGCTGGGGTGTTGACGATTATGCCGGGCCATAATGACGTCAATGGCGTTCCGATGCATGCCAATAAGTGGCTGTTGACTGATGTGGTCAAGAACGAATATGGCTTTAAGGGGTTCTACATCACCGATATGGGGGATATCGAGAATTTGCTGCCCGAACGTTTGCATGGTGTAGCTGTTGATCAAAAGGATGCTGTAAGACAAGGAATCAATGCTGGGATCGACATGCATATGTATTCGTGGGACAAATCTATGTTCATCGGGAACTTGGTGAATTTGGTAAAGGAGGGAAAAGTTGATGAAAGCCGGATTGACGATGCTGTGAGACGAATATTGTCTGTAAAGTTCAAGTTAGGGTTGTTTGAAAACCGATACGTTGACCCGGCAAATGACAAATACAATACGCCTGAAGCTCAAAAGGCTGCATTGGAGGCTGCGAGACAGTGTATTGTTCTCTTGAAAAACAGCCAAAAACTTTTGCCTCTCGATGTTTCGAAATATAAGAAAATCCTGGTTACTGGCCCTAATGCCGATAATCAAGCGCATATGGGTGATTGGGCAAATCCGCAGCCCAAGGACCATGTCCTCTCGATTTTACAAGGTTTGAAAAACGAACTGGATGGTAAGTGCGAAATTGTTTTCAGCAACAGTGGCAAAATCAAAGGAAAAAAATCTAATGTCACGGTTGAAACGACGGATCCTGTAACTCAATCTCGTGAACTGCGGGAAGGTGGAGAATTAAACGACTTTGCTATTCAAGATGCTGTCAAGAACGCACATGACTGCGATTTGGTGGTAGCTGTGATCGGTGGATATGGCTTACGCTCTGATTGGGGAATGAGAACGTACGGTGAATCTGCCGATAGACCGTCGATCGATTTTTACGGCCGTCAAGCAGAACTTGTTCAACGTCTCTATGAAACGGGTAAACCGGTAATTGTCGTCATTGTCAATGGTAAACCGCTGAACAATCCATGGATAACTCAACATATTCCCACCATAATCGATATGTGGGAACCTGGACAATTCGGCGCTCAGGCTTTGGCTGAAATCCTGGTGGGTAAAGTCAATCCTTCTGGTAAACTGCCTATTAGCATTCCGCAAACTGCTGGACATATCCCTGCCTATTACTATCAAACCTTCTCGCGAACACGTACCGGATATGGATTAGGATCGTCGCGAGCTGATGATAAAGTTGCCTTTGCTTTCGGTCATGGGCTGAGTTATACGGACTTCTCCTACCAATCTATGAAATTATCATCGGCAACCTTGAAGAAAGACGAACCGTTGACGGTGTCGGTAGCGGTGAAAAATGAAGGAAAGAGGGCTGGGTACGAAACTGTGATGGTCTTTGTGCATGACGAAGTCTCTAGCGTTGTTACTCCGATTCGCCGGTTGAAAGGGTTCAAAAAAGTTTGGTTGAATCCTGGTGAAACAAAAGAGGTGTCAATTGTCATCCCATTCCGCGAACTGGGCGTTTGGAACCAAGAAATGAAGCATGTCGTCGAACCTGGTGTCTTCGAAATTCAGGTTGGTCCTGCCTCGGATAACATTCTCCTGAAAAAGAAAATTTCGTACTGAACTCATGTCTGTAACACTCTAAACAAGGTCTTGACTGGCCAAGGTGGTACTGGGGCGTCACTCGACTGACGTTCCCTATCTCTTTCTCAAACTTCGACAATGCTTTTGCCTGCGGATTTGAAACAGACCCCACTGAGGCATTTCTCGTATTTTTTTTCTTGTCATTCCCTTAAAGATCGTTTTTTTTTAATAGAAATTTGTTTCTCTTTACCATGAAACTACGCCTCCCGCATTCTCTCAAAAGAGCTCTTTTACGCGTCTCTTCCTATTGCTCGTCAACGACAAAATCGGCTTCATCCGGTTTGTCCCTAGGGGGACATGTCGTTCTTGTTTCTCTCATGGCCGGGCTATCTGCTGGATTCGCCCAGGCCTGGGAACCAGAAGGTATTGAATACGACTATCTGAATACAGGCGCCGCAGGACGAGGCGCTGTCAACGCCCCAGCAGAAGGGGCGGGCAACACTGTCATCAATTTTACTTCAGCCGGCGACGTTGGCGA
>CASFPZ010000004.1 GCA_949296365.1 uncultured Akkermansia sp.
CTAATATATTCAAAATCGATCCGGGTTTAATAGTCATCGACGTAGTAGCTCCGTTACCATCAGATCCGGTAAAATTTTGAATATTGTAAGTACCAACGCTTCCACTATCATCACCCAAAGTAAAGGAAACACCTGAAGCGCCCAATTGGAGATAATTCATCGTCATCGACGACTGATTTTTTAGTATAAGCGTTGTTGTGCTTGTTGGTCTTATCCCTTGTGTAACAACTAGCCCGGCCCTTCCTGATTCACTTCCTAACGTTAGTGTCGTTCCTGTAAAATTCAAACTTCCAATTTCGCCGCCCGACTCGATCGTTGCATTGCTCGTCAACGTCAAATCCCCGGTTCCAGACAGAGAACCAATGGTCGATTCAGAGCCCAAAGTCAACGTGCCAGAACCATTCAGAGTCAATGAACCCACCTCTATACTGCCAGCCGTAGTCCCGTTGTTGACAGCATAAGCATTGGAGGAAGTGAAAATGAACTCATCAACTGTCAACTTGGATCCATTCAAAACGATTTCATCCGTCGTTGAGCTGTCGGTATCGCCGCGAATCAGCAATGTATTCATTGTATACCCATTCGCATTGTCCAAAGTCACCGAACCACCGTCGCGATAGTAAGAATAATCGCCCGATGCACTATTGGATTGCAGGAGGCTCATTCCAGTTTCGCTGAATGTTACCAAATACCCATCGTATGAGCTAGCTTCATAAACAAGGCCATTCTGCTCGAGATAAATGGAAGATAACATTACTTCTCTGTCTCCATTAGCATAGAATGAGAAAGCAGAGTGGTTGTTGCCATCCAACTCTAACGTTAAACTGCCGCTGGTAATATCTAATTGGCGCAATTTGACTTCTCCTGAGGATCCTGTCAGAGCTATCGAAGCTGGTCCCTGTAAATTAATCCTGTTTATTACGATTGGATCAGTTCCCAAATTGGCTGCCAAAGTACTACCGCCAGACAGTGTTAGAGCTATCGATTCCTGCGACAACGTGTCATTATAATTCAACGTTGTATTGGACAATGCCAAATTGCCAGAAAATGCGCTGAAGTCATTCAATGTGTAATCAGCAGCGGCTCCGCTAAGAGTCAACGTGCCACTGCCAGTCAAAGCCTCAATCGTCACCGAACTGTCGCCCGAAATATCAAATACAGAAGTCCCGGACCCAGATAAACTGGAAATTGTATAATTGCCGCTATTGCCTATGCGCAAGGTACCTCCATTAATGGCAAATGACGATTCGTTGAGATCAACTACATTTTGAAGGACGACAGTTCCGTTGCCAGTTTTCGTCACTTGATGACCGTTTAGAGTTACTTCCCCAGCAATTGTGCCTGTTTCGGAAGTGTTATAAACATTAAGCTGAGTATCCTCGACTAGGATTACTTGTCCAGCAATGGTGTTGCCGTTATTAAAACGAATAGATGCATTATTTGTACTATTACCCTCTTCATAAATAGAAGCCCCTAAATAAATAATTTGGTCGGCATTTGTCATGTTGCTATTCAGGAACAATTGCCCACCAACAACGTAAATTCTATCGACATTAACTAGATAACTACTGTCATTCTGTTGCCAACGTCCTGATGCCAACCATATCGAATCGGCAGTGATCGGCCCGTTGATCGTCATTTGACTACCATTTGAAGCAGTCCACGTTGCCGAATCCGTCAACGCATTAAACACGGGAGCATCATTGGGACTCATCTCAAAAGGATCGTCAGCAATACCTGAGTCCCACGTACCTGTAGTCAATTTTAAATTGAAGCCATCCCAGTTAAGCGAGCTTCCCGTATTCCCATTCGACGTGTAGTTAATCACAGTATTACTCGCGCCAGTCGAAGGGGAATTAATGGCGCCACGGGAACCTACACCCGTAGTCAACTGGGTATAATCGATTCCAGAATCCCAAGCAAAAACTGAAGTTGTTAAACCTGAAATCAGCGACATAGCAAAAATACCACCTGCGCAACAAGCGGCAGAAGTCGTTATTGGCGAGCGGTGAGAAAAGACAGCAAGAAGCGCTGTACGGAGGGGAAGAGGTAATCGTAGCTTCATAATAGTATTTTTTTATGCAACCATTTCTCCTTCAAAAAGCAAGAAAAAAGTGTAATTTATTTTACATAGGGATGAAAAAGGCAGAATTCAAGTAAACCCAGAGAGGTATTTTGTTTTCTCTGTTTTGCTGAAATTCAATTGGAGATTGAAAGAAATCAGCCGACAGGAGAGGATTTACTCGAGTCGGCTGAAATTAAAGAGCAAGTTTAGGACAAGAAACGCTTATGGAGTTTCGACCGTTGCCGCTTGGCTTAAATTGCGGCTTGAGTTACCAACTCGAATTTCATAAACGCCAGCTTCCTTTTTCCATTGATGAGTTTTGATATCCCAAAACGAGAAGGCCCGATCGTCCAAAACGAATTCAACGGTTTTCGTTTCTCCTGGTTGGAGAAATACTTTTTGGAATCCCTTGAGTTCTTTCGGAGGACGAGGGACAGAAGCTTGCGGATCGGACACATAAAGTTGAACCACTTCAGCACCGGCTCGTTTGCCCGTGTTAGTGACGCGAGTACTCACATGAACCTCCCCTTTGTCAACGTGTTGAGTTGTCGGATGATCAATCGAGAAAGTCGTGTAAGACAATCCATATCCAAATGGGAAAACAGGTTCAATTTTCTGTTGGTCAAACCAGCGGTAACCAATGAAAACGCCTTCCTTGTAATCAGTGTGCGGATTCGTAGACAAAGGACCGAGCGTACCCGGATAAGTTCCCTGAGCGTGGCAAGCATAATCTTGCTCGCGTTTACCAAAGGTGCAAGTCAATTTCCCGCTAGGATTTACCTTGCCAAAGAGAATATCCGCAATGGCATTACCTGCTTCTTGTCCACCATACCAAGCCTCTAAAACACCCTCTACTGAATCGATCCAGGGATCAAGTTTGACAACAGAGCCATTAACCAGAACGACGATGACTCTCTTGTTGACAGCAGCCAGTTTTTGAATCAGCTCTGCTTGAGGTCCAATCAGTTCCAGATTAGGAATGTCTGTTGTCGACTGTCCCCAACCACCTTCAGTATCGTATGAGTGATTGGTTCCTCCAACAAAAATGACAGCGTCGGCCTCTTTTGCGGCGTTTACAGCAGCCTCCATGTTTTGTCTGGGATCCTTCCAGACAAGTCGAGCATAAGCATCGCCGCCCACGTCATTATATTCCATCTTGATATCGTACTCCTGTCCTTCCTGGAGAGTAACGTCAGCCAAAACCGTGTGAATGCCCGGTTTCCAGGAATCAACAATCATTTTGCCATCAAGCCAAATGCGAACGCCGTCATCGGCCTGAGCGCCAAGTTGAAACGTTCCAGAAACAGGCGAAACCAATTTACCAGACCAACGAACGGACAACTTACTCTTAGGCATTGCTGGATCAGATGGTATGCCAAACATGGCTTTGCCCCATTTGCAATCAATAGCTTTGGATATACCTGTCACGACAGGAGAGCCTTTTAGATCAGGATTATCGAAATATTCTCCTTTCAGGCCCTCTTGGCCGTCGTTTGTTTTGAGATAGCGGGACGGTAGAACGACGAGGTCGTTGTCGAATGTAAAACCAGCTTTGTAGACGACTTTGTCCTTGCCGAGTACGTTAACAATCCCCTGCAATGGGGTAATTTCGTAGGGAGACATCACGCCGCCGGATCCGCCTCCGCCGCGATGTTCCTTGTCGGCATTGGGCCCTACGACCAGAACTTTCTTCAACTGCTGGATGTCGAGCGGCAAAGCTTGTTGATCATTTTTTAACAACACCATGCCTTCTGCCGCCAGTTCACGTATTTTTTTCTGATGGGCAGGAGTTTGCACTTCACCTGCTTTCCGGGCTTCTGGATTCAATACATTAGTACGCAAATTCAAGCGCAACATACGGCGCACTTTCTCATCGAGCACGCTCATGGGGACCTCGCCAGATTTGACCAACTTGAGCAGCGTTTGATCCTTGGCAAACAAACTGGATCCCATTTCCAAATCGAGCCCTCCGAGCGCAGCCCCTTTGGCGTCCCATACTGCCACCCAATCAGAAACGACCAAACCATCAAACCCCCATTCTTTTTTTAACAGATCTTCTTGCAACCATTTGTTCTGCGACGTATACACTCCGTTCAAGCGATTGTAAGATGACATCAACGACCAGGTTTTACCCTTTTTAACCGCCATTTCAAATGGTACTAAGTAAAGTTCGCGCAAAGTCCGTTCGTCGACATTGGAACTAGAGAGACAACGGTGGTTTTCCTGGTTGTTGGCGACAAAGTGTTTGACGCAAGCCGATACTCCCTGGCTTTGTACTCCTTGAATATAAGCAGCCGCCATCGAACCGCTCAAATACGGATCTTCTCCGTAATATTCAAAGTTGCGACCACATCTTGGCGTACGCATCAGATTGACACCTGGTCCCAAAATCATATGCCGCTTGAGCGCCAACATTTCCTCGCCAATCAATTTGCCGTATTCTCGAGCGGCTTCCGTATTCCACGTACATGATAGATTAATTCCCGTTGGTAGCGCACTTGGCTCAGTAAACCGAGTAATCCCCTGAGGACCGTCTGCTATTTTTAACAGATCAATACCCAAACGTTTCACCCCACCTGCCTCCATCCACGAACGACCATAACACAAGTGAACTTTTTCTTCGACAGTTAGTTGCTTCAAAATCAACTCTATCCTTTGCTCCATCGGCATGTCCAATGTCCCCAAATTAGGAGTAGTAGGCAATGATTCCTTTGCCACAACAGATTGTCCTAAAGCCAAGGCTGTTAACATAAGAGCAACGCCTGACTGTTTCCAACGCTTCATGGATTTCTTTTCCTTCCTGACGATTTTTGATCGCTGACGATGCATTGTTCGTTCTGTCATACGCACAATATTACGCTATACCTCTTCGAATATTTCACAATATTTTAAATTATCAATTATTGACTTGTTGTGATTAAATTACATTTTCTAGATTTCTGTGTAAGTTTGTAGATTCCATCATATCATAGAGACTTGTTAACTGAGCATGAATTTGTTAGTTTGTTAAGGAACTTGTAACCTTATAATATGAGATCAATCATTGTTCAAATTGGGTGTTGTCTAATGGTATTGCCAGCAATGGCAGAGTGGGTATGGCACGATCCGATGAAGGAAGCTTTTCCGGTGATTCAAAACCAGGGCTTCCAGGATGAAATGAAACATTCGTACGCTCGCCTGCCAGATCGAGCAAAAAATGTCGTGCGGCCAGCGGTGTGGGGGTTATCTCGCAATTCAGCAGGTTTAGCTATTTATTTTTCCAGCAATGCGACGGAAATCCAGGTGAGATACCAAGTTACCGGCGGGATCGCCATGCCCCATATGCCAGCAACCGGTGTTTCAGGAATTGACTTGTACCGCATGACGAAGGACGGGGAGGAACAATTTTGTTTTGGAAGTTACAACATCCAACCAACGAGCACGTATACCTACCGAATCACTCCATCCCAAGGGGACTCCCAAAATACTGAATACAGACTCTACTTGCCACTTTACAACAGCGTGAAAACATTGGAAATTGGCGTACCAGCTGAGAAAGGAACAACTTTTAAATTCATTCCTGCCTCTAAGGAGAAGCCTATCGTATTGTATGGCACCTCGATCGCCCAAGGAGCTTGCGCTTCTCGGCCAGCCATGGCATGGGCGACTATTCTACAGCGTTCGCTTGACCTCCCATTGATCAATTTAGGTTTTTCCGGCAATGGCAGGTTAGAGCCCGAAGTTCTGAGATTCATCGCCGAAATTGATGCTCGGATGTATATTCTGGATTGTATGCCCAACTTGTTCAACGAGGAAGCTGAAAAAATTACCGAGTTAGCAACAAATGCAGTACGCGATCTCCGGGTTCAACACTCGGTTCCCATTCTTTTGGTCGAGCACGACGGCTATGGTGACATGGTAACCAATGAAAATCGTAGAAAGGCAGTGATGAAATCCAATCAAGCCCTTCGCAAGGCTTATGAGCAATTACAAGATGCTGGAATTCAAGAACTATATTACATCTCTCGTGAAGAGCTCAATCTCTCTCCTGATGGTTGGGTGGATGGAACGCACCCGACAGATCTTGGCATGCAGCAACAAGCCCAAGCGGTGGGGGAAAAAGTGCGAGCCATCCTCGAGAAACAATAACTGTCTTTAGTTGCTGATGACAAGTGATCTTATTGTCCCAATTCCAGAAAATTGGTTGTTCCGCTGATCGGCGGGACAACCCTTCTCAAGGGCGAGAATGGTACGAAATAAGAAACCTAGGATTCAAGAACGATCTATCGGAGCAACGTGTATTTTCAGATTTTGGTTGTCTAACGTCACCTCAACGCAACCGCCACGACCACCGGGCAAACAAGCTCGAATTGCATTGTTTCCCTCTGGAATTGTCAGCGCACAGGGGACCTTGACCTTAACAATACGTCCATCTGAAAGTTTACATGAACTTGGTTCAAAGAACACGATCCGCGTTTCTCCCTGATATTCAACGGCATGCACATTGTCAGAAGTATTGATAACGTTGACGTCGTCCCATAGTCGGTCAGCTGAGTATTCCCCCAACAGTTTGTTCCCTTGAGGCAATACGTGGTAGATATAGCCAGCTGACTGAGGATTTTTGCCATGATTGACAGCCAGCAGAAAGATATTTTGAGTGACCGAGCCCGGATCGGACGCAGAACGAATGGATTTCCAGGATCCAGTGCGGCAAGTCCGTTCGTGAATCAATTCAGTTTTTAACGGGAAGAGGTACAACGAGTTCCCATGAAGAACACCTTGAACATGATCTCCGCGCAGCGTTTGTCGCTCTTGTTTTGTTTCCAGCAAATTTTGTTCGACTGTTGTTACGATAGGGCCGTCATTTTCTTCCAATTGATCGTTGGAGTACTGGATATCGCTGCCAATGCAAACGATTCGATCTGGATAAACAAACCAGGATTTATTAGCTGTCAGGCCAAAACGGTTCAACGACATTGCCGCTATGCCAGAGTCGTCAACCACTGCGAATGAACTTCCGCCCCGGCGGCCACTCCATTTTGGGAAAGCAGGTAACTTCCCCCGCCTACTCGTAACCCCAGGAATACACGACCAATCCCAGGCAGGGAAAATATCGCGGTATTCGCCACTGTTTTTGTAAACAAACATGCAGCCATCTCCTAAATAGGCTCCTTTCAGATTATCTCCGTTACACTCTTCTCCTGCAATTGTACGAGTCGATGACAAACGCAATGTTGTCATCCAAGTTGCTGTTCGATGTACTAGGTAGTCGGAATACGGGAAGGCGCGTGTGCCAGTCACTGTTTCAGTACACTGAGAATTGGGGTTAAAGGAACCTATTTCTTGAGTTAGAGATGGACTCCAAATGTCCAATTCTCGACGCCTGGGCGAATTGACGCTAGCAAGCATGCGGCACACGTGAATAATGGTAGGCCCCTGTTCGCGTCCGTTGTACGAAATTTGCCTACCCCAAGCGCTGTAATCGAGGAGACTGCCCCAACACATCCAACGAGTGCCGTCGAGCAAGTAACGTTCGACAAGGTCCCGGCGATCACTTCGCTCCCAGGGAGTACCAGCCGTAACGACAGCATATTTGGCAGCTGAGTGCAAGTAGTGAAGCCCATAATTACCCTGATAAAACATCGGACCATGTTGCTGGAACGACATGTCCGGCTGGATTCCCTCTTCACCGCGACGAGAAATACAGATCGTCTTTGAGAATACCTCAAGAGCTTGGTTAACGCGTTGAGCATCACGTTCGACAAGGGCAGCCAGGAACGAGTTCCAACTCATCCACAATTTGTTTTGTCCGGTGCGGCTTGGTCGAATTTTGCTGGTCAATTGGTGAAAACACGCTTGGCGTTCTGGCGTCATAGCCTCATTATCTATAAGCAACATGATATTACCCAATAGCAATGGCACGTAGACTTCGTTATTCCACCAGTTAGGATTTTTCGGTTGATGAGTTAACCACCAATCCAACGACTTCAAACAAATTTCCCGCACTTGATAACGTGCTTGGACTTGCCGTGGGTAAACGTGCAAAGCAATAGCCGCTTGCCGACAATACTCAAGGTGGGTTAGTGTTTTCCAATCAGAGCGATTTTGATTCGAGTAATCGACTCCTCGAAATGTTCCTGATTCTTGGAAGAGTTTTTGCAGTTTAGCTAAATCTTTTTCTCGGACAATTGGAGCTTCATCAACGCCGTGACCTAAACCAATATTCCTTTGGGCTTGAATGGCTACTCGAGTAGGCGCTGTTTCCATTTGAACAATTCGTTCCTGGAAGAGTTTCCATTGAGATTCGTCTATAGCCTGTGCATGAACCGTCCACACAGCAACCGCCATCGTTCCACAAATAAGACATATTGACAGAGTCTCCATAAGTCTTCCTCATTTGGTTGGAGCTAAGCGAAGTATCTCAGAAGCTGTCATCAAAAAGCCCCCTACTCCGTAAACTTCTGTATGTTCTTTGGTAACTTTTTTCGGAGAAGCTCCTACTGGCTGTACCCAATACAGTTGCCCTTGCGGATTTACTGAGTTCACCAAAGCTTTCCAACTTTTTTGCAATGCTGGCATAAATTGGTCACGAGGAAGAATGCCCTCAGAAATTCCATAGGCCAATCCATAAGAAATGAATCCAGTACCGCTTGTTTCCGGAGCTGGATAACTGTCGGGATCGAGTAAGCTAGCTCGCCAATAACCGTCTGGACACTGTAGTTCGACAAGACGGGTACACAATCTTACAAACAGTTCTTGATAGTATGGACGGAACTCCGTATCATTCTCGGGCAATTCCTTCAGCATTTCGACCAACCCTGCAACAACCCAACCATTACCACGTCCCCAGAAGATTTTTCTGCCATTGGCTTCTCGCTTTTGGAAATACGAGCTATCGCGGAAAAAGAGTCTCTCTTCTT
Source organism: uncultured Akkermansia sp. (assembly GCA_949296365.1). Classification (GTDB taxonomy): domain Bacteria; phylum Verrucomicrobiota; class Verrucomicrobiia; order Verrucomicrobiales; family Akkermansiaceae; genus Akkermansia. The sequence continues at coordinate 8,965 of CASFPZ010000004.1, forward strand.
TATCGAACAATTTTTCATAAGTCGCTAAAAACTCTCGATGGGCAAAATCCATGAATTGTTTGTTTTGTGTCAACGCATACATCCGTGCATACACTGGTGGAGCCATGAACAATGCATCGCACCATGACCAACGTTCTAATGTGGACGGTTTGCCGTAATTTAGATCCAGACTGTTGGTAGAAGGATGGTTGATTACCCACTCGGTTCTCGCTTGAGTTGGCCAAAACATGACAGGTTTGTTATACTTGCGGTACATGTCCAAATATGTTTGGCTCACAGCAATGTCATCTGCATGGTACATGCGCGGTGCGGGCTGCCACTTTTGTTTCTGAAATCGTTTCATTAACCAGTCGGCGTATTTTTTGTCCTGCGTCGCCTCGGCCCAATCCATCATTCCTACGTACAAAGCTGCATTGAGCCAACTTTCTGGGAACGACGAACTGGGCATATTTTCGAAATGCTCAAGTTGCCACTTGGCTACGGCATGGCCGACTTTTAAAATAGCCTCTCGGTTAATATCTACTGAAAAATGGGTTTCTGCCATTTGTTCTGATGGCGCCATGGCTTCAGTTTTTGCAAGACTAGGTAAAACCACAGAACTTGCGAGAACTACCATTAACATGCTGGTCGATAAGTAGGAAAAAGAAGACATCATGAAGGAAAGTAAATGGTGAAGAGTTTAATATGGAGGGAACATACTGACCATAAATACGCTAGACGACATTGTTTCCTTTCACATGAAAAAGAGGATGCAGAGAACCCGCACCCTCTCTTTCAAAAATTATATGTACAATGGAAATCCAGCCCTATTAATGACTGGCACATGCCCAGGGCCAAGCTGCACGAATCTGAGCAAAGAAATCGTTACCCTTATCGTCGACGAGAATGAAGGCAGGGAAATCTTCCACTTCAATTTTCCAGATAGCTTCCATTCCTAACTCAGGATACTCGAGCAAGTCGACTTTCTTGATGCTGTTCTTGGCTAAGATGGCAGCAGGGCCACCTATTGATCCAAGATAGAACCCACCATGTTTCTTGCAGGCATCGGTCACAGCTTGAGAACGATTACCTTTGGCAATCATAATCATAGATCCGCCATTTTCTTGGAAGAGATCGACATATGAGTCCATCCGGCCAGCGGTTGTCGGACCAAATGAACCTGAAGGGTAATCTTCTGGTTTTTTGGCAGGCCCCGCGTAGTACACAGGATGTTCTTTCATATAGTCTGGTAAACCTTGTCCAGCTTCGATACGTTCCTTCAATCGTGCGTGAGCAATGTCACGAGCCACAATGATTGTGCCGCTCAAGCTAAGACGCGTTTTGACCGGATATTGACTTAAATCGGCCAAAACTTCATTCATTGGGCGATTTAAATCAATCTTCACAGCATCGGCAGACACCGTTCGATAACGTTCAGGAATATATTGCCCCGGATTGCGTTCCAAGTCTTCTAAGAAGATACCTTCCGGTGTAATTTTGGCTTTCGCATTGCGGTCGGCAGAACACGAAACAGCCAACCCTACTGGACACGAAGCTCCGTGCCGTGGCAAACGAATAACCCGCACGTCCAACGCATACCATTTACCGCCGAATTGAGCTCCAAGCCCCAACTTGCCAGCTTCTTCGTGCAACTCAGCTTCTAATTGCACATCGCGGAAAGCGCGACCGTAATCATTGCCTGATGTCGGTAATTCATCGTAATACCGAGTCGATGCCAGTTTGGCTGTCTTTAGGCACAATTCAGCCGACGTACCGCCAATGACAAAAGCGACGTGATAGGGCGGGCATGCCGCAGTACCAAGCGTACTCATCTTTTCCACAAGGAATTTTTTTAGAGTAGCAGGATTCAATAACGCCTTAGTTTCTTGGTAGAGGTAAGTTTTGTTAGCAGATCCGCCGCCTTTTGCCACAAATAAGAAGCTGTACTTCATGCCTTCTGTAGCAAAGATGTCGATTTGAGCTGGTAAGTTGGTACCAGTATTCTTTTCTTTGTACATATCCAGCGCAACCGTCTGGGAGTAACGCAAATTGTTACCAGTGTAGGCATCGTAAACACCGTGAGAGAGCATTTCCGTATCGTCGCATCCTGTCCATACTTGCTGCCCTTTTTTTGCAACGATATTGGCTGTACCGGTATCTTGGCAGAATGGCAAAATGCCTGCGCTGGCAACTTCAGTATTGCGCAACATAGTCAAAGCCACGCTTTTGTCGTTATCGCTGGCTTCAGGATCGTCTAAGATGGCAGCAACCTTCTTGAGGTGAGAAGCACGTAGGAAAAAAGCAATATCGTGGAATGCTTCAGCAGCCAACAATCGCAACCCTTCTGGATCAACTTTCAGGATGGGTTTGCCTTCAAATTCGGATACGCTTACATAATCTTTAGTGACGAGGCGATACTGAGTTTTATCCTCGCCTAAGGGAAACATCTCTTGGTAATGGAATTCCGGAGTTGCCATAACACCGATAAACATACTCCCAGGATCGACGCTTTTCGAGTAAAAAAACGAATTGCCCCATTTCTAACCCAAGAAAGCAAAGCATGCCTGTAAAAAGATGATTTAGGCACAAAATAATCCTTGCCAAGTTGGTTCGCGTCCCCTCAATAAAGAAGTCGTAACGATGCTCAATCTACCTAACGCCATAACTCTGATCCGCATTGCTCTCGTCGTGGTATTCACGATTGCCGTCACCCTGACTCCAGATGAAAAATGGGGATACGTCATTGCCCTGATTTCTTTTATTTTAGCAGCATTCAGCGATTGGTTAGACGGATATTTGGCAAGGAAATTAGGTGAAGTAACAACATTTGGCAAACTGATTGACCCATTAGCTGACAAAATTGCCGTATCGGCTGCATTTATTTACTTAACCTCGATTGATTGGTGTCCTGCCTGGGTGACCATTCTGATTATCACTCGAGAATTCCTCGTAACGGGCATCCGGCAGATTGCGCAAGAACATCGCGTTATCATTGCTGCTGACAAAAGCGGCAAGTGGAAAACAGCCTTCCAACTTGCCTTCTGTCTAGCTTCACTCTTCGCTTTGGTTGTCAAAGAAGCCTATCCGGAATCCCTCGCTGCACTTGCGCCGTTGGCTGAGTTTTGTTGTGCTCATCCTAATGTTGCCATTGTACCCTGGATCTATCATATCACGCTGTGGACTTCTGTAATTTTAACTCTTTGGTCTGGAATTTTCTATTGCCTCATGGCCAGAGAATTCCTCTTTCAGGAACAATCCTCAGGTCGTTAACGTTTGTGAAATATCCTTGCCATTGTTGGATTTGTTTATTGTTGGCCTCCTCTGCTCTATCCGTTGCTGAGGTTGGAAATCAACAGCCTAAACACACTCAGACTCAAAGCTTTTCAACAGTCTTGCCAACGTCTTCTGCCGAGTCTCAGGAACAACCAGTTAAGCAGTCTCTTCAACAAAATCCGCTGGTTCCTTCTCAACCCTCTGGGGCAACCCAACAGCCGCCTGTTGCCGCGGAACAACAAGCAGATCGCACTCAACCCAAGAGCCCCAATGCTGGAATGTCTGGGGATAACTCTAGCGAAGAAGCGCCAGCCGCCATTCCTCTACCCCTAGACCAACAACAGGACACATTGGCTCGGCCTGCACAAACGGTAAAAACAGGTCAAGAATCTCAACCATCCGATGAAGTTGTTCACACTAGCACATCGGCTTCTAAACAATTTATTGTTCAGGGGACAGATCTGCAGTTGTTATCTGCTATTTGTGCGCGTGTCGATGACATCAGAACGGGACTGTTACATCTCCTCGGGTTCCCCAATAGTTGGAAAGACAACATTTTTATTGTTTTATCGAAAGAACGCAATTCGAGGTCGATTACTAATCCCGTGCGTCTGAGCATTGATATTGTTGGCAATAGACCCCACTATCGCATTACCTTTTACACTTCGGGCGGAGTCGCACTTGAGTCCCTCAACAATGCCGTAACAACGATGTTGCTTTACGAAATGATGCTGCGCAACGTCAATCCAGAAGGTTTGCCTGAACGCGTTGGTCTACCTCAATGGCTCCTCACCGGAATTGAGCAAGCTATTCTTTGGAGAAACGAACGAGCAGATCGCGGTATGTACGCTTCTCTATTCGAACATGGCGATATTTTGTCTCCGCAGGACATCCTCAAAATCAAGGATCCATGGAAAGAACTTGATGCAACAACCTTTGTCGCCTACCAGGCTTCCAGTGGCGCCTTGGTGCTCTCACTTCTCAACCAAAAAGGAGGGAAAGAAGCCATCGTGCGTCTTCTCGATGAAGCGGTTCTAGGCTCCGATGATCCGGAGGATCTCATCAAACGAAACTTCCCCCACCTCAAATTGACACCTGCTTCATTGCATAAATGGTGGAGTCTTCAGTTGGCCTCTATGGCAACCCCAGCAGTTACTGAAGCTCTATCCATCCAGAATTCGGAGAAAAAACTCAGCGAACTCCTTATCCTCCTCCAATACGATTCTAATACGCGATTGTCTCGACGCATTCCATTCTCGGATCTCGACACTGTGCTTCAATTGCCCGATTTACATAAACAACTGTCCAATATTCTCAATAATCTTGTTTATTTGAGCAATCGGTGTTTTCCGACCTATCGTCCCATCATTACCGATTATGCCAAAATTATTGCTCTCATCCAAAACAGCCATGTTACTGGAGATCAACTTGATGTACCTGGACTTAAAAAACGCCTCCAAAAACTTGACAAACTTAGAAAACTTTCGCTTCAAGCTGCCATCCGTACTCGAGATTATTTAGACTGGTACGAGATTAATTCTCACCGGGGATTATCTCAGACATTTGCTTCGTACATGTCTACCATGAATATGCTTCGCAATCCTGTACCAGCCTCGACAACACCCATTAGCAAATACTTGGATGATATCGAGAAGCTCTATCTTTTGCCAGCCAAGGCGCCGTTTCCCCAATTATCTGTCATGCCGGAGAAGGTAGATTCAGGGAAAACGAGTCCATCGCGAAACCATCAGTAACTTCTGGTGTTTTCTTCAATAAGCGGATGACTGAGGAAAAACATCGAGACCCAGGCAATGATATTGACATCAACTTGATGCTGAGGGTCAAAGGAGGGGATGCCGAGGCCTTGACTCAGTTAATCAGCCGTCATCAGGATGCTGTTTATTCGACCGTTTCCAACATGTTGCGTTTCGGTGGCGATGTAGATGATGTGGCTCAGCAAGTATTCATCCAAGTCTGGAAAGGAGCAGCTACCTACACACCAACTTGTAAATTTACGACATGGTTATTTACAATTGTACGGAATTTAGCACTCAACGAAATAAGGCGCCAAAAGCGCAAACCCTTCATTTCTTCGGAAGAACTAGAGGATAAAAACGGAGTTACTCTTTCAATTGACGAATCGCCCTCTCCCGATATGCTTCTTGACCACGCTGAGCTCAATAAAGCCATTGAAGAAGCCATTGCTTCCCTTTCCCCGCAAGCAGCTCTCGCCATCCAACTACGCAGGTTCGAAAATCTCTCCTATGAAGAGATTGCAACAATCCTCGAAATAACCGTACCTGCGACCAAAAGCCTTATCTTCAGAGCTCGGCAATCACTCAAAGAGAAACTTGCCTCTTTCCTCAATTCATAACCCCCCTTCTTAAAAGATCAGTCTTTGTGACATGACAAAGACCCCAAAATAGGCACATCATGAAATTTCCCGTTCATTGAAAAGGGAAATCCGTATCCGAATGCGTCAACCTTTCCGATCGATGCTCACATTTCCTTCTTGTCACGATGAATAAATCATGCAGTATATCACGAGTTATTCAAGGCCCAGAAGCACTATGTCCAGTACCATCATTGCAGATTCGGCGCTGATTCCAGGCACCACTCTCCAAAATTTCCAGATTGAGAGTACAATTGGGGTAGATCCATGGGGAATTACCTACCTGGCTATTGATTCATCTCAGGGCATTCGAGTTGCCATTAGGGAGTTCTTCCCGCGCATGCTTGTCGTTCGTAACCCAGAGCAACTCACCATTCACGTTGTAACTCCAAACCAAGAACGAATTTTTGAACAAGTTCGCCAAGCATTTGCTGCTAGGGCTCAACAGCTGATGGTTATCCAGCATCCCAATTTAGCTTCTGTTACTAGTACTTTTGATGCTTTGGGAACGAGTTACTTCGTCATGCCCTGCATTCCCTCGAACTCTTTAATCCTTTACGGTATTAAGGAGCGAGGTAAAAGGTTACCCCAAAAGCAATGCGAAAGCCTCCTGCGCGGTATACTAGATGGTCTTGCTTGTCTGCATTCTCACCAGATGGTTCATGGCCTCATCCATCCCTCTCAAATTCTCATCAATACCGAGACAGGCATGCCAATGTTGTCTGGGCTTGGTTATGTCGACCTACCAGGTGACACGCCGATGTTGGGTGATATGGAGCCTTTCGCCGCACCAGAGGTTCTGCTTGGTAAAAGTCCATCGGCAGGATCAGATCTTTACTCACTGGGTGCTTCTATCTACTACATATTGACAGGAGAATTCCCCCAACGGGGCGATACGCGTCTTTACAGCAATACGCACATTCCTCTGGCTTCCAAACCTGATCTTCGTGTTGAATACGACGAACACTTTCTCAAAACCATTGATACAGCTATGATCCCTGTACTCATCGACCGTTTCCAGTCTGCTAGCGACTGGTTTACTGCATTGGATGCGCCAGCGCAACTACCGCATCCGCAAGCAAAACGTCCTGCCCTTCAACGTTCTACTCGCAACGCAGGCAGGCGTCCTATTCCACGGCCAGTGCGTCGCCCGGCTGAAGCAAAAACTTCTGTTGGTTCACAAGTTGCTATGGCTATTGTTACGCTTGCTCTCGTTTCTGGCATCGTCTGGTATGTCCATACAGAAACTAGTTCAGAGCCAACGAAAACGACCGAAATCGCTCAGGAATTGACTGTTCAAAAATCTGCTGCAACAACTTCAGAAACTAAGCAAGTTGATCTAAACAAAGCACAGCAGACTCCTGACCCGGCTAAAACTCCTGGCCCAGAAAAAACAACAGCTCTGGCAACAGCAGCTATCGGCGCACAACAGGAGCAACAGACTACAACTCCCACAGAAACGCCAACTGCTGCCTCCCCAGCCCAGAAAGAAACTTCAACGGCAATTCCTGCTATTGTTTCAATTCCTGAAACAACTCAATTGAAAGCGCCTGAAATAAACATCAGCAAGTCAAAGTTGCCTCAAGATCTTTTAGATAAAATCAAAGCTGGAGATTATGACGGTGTTCGTCTATCTGTGCTTGATTCTATCCGGTCAATGTACAAAGGGGATCAAGCTCCAATTACTAATCCACAGTTTTGTCATTTGTTGTCTGTATCTGAACTGATCAAAGTCACTACTCCAGCAGAGCTATCTAAATTCCATCGTTCGTCTCCAGAAGCTCGTGCTTTCATGTTGGATTTTCTCAACGATCCAGAATGGTTAGAACTTTACCTTGGCGCAGGCCTTGTCCCTGAGAACACGTCGCTTGGTCTCAGCATTCTTTCTTCAATCTGGAACGCTGAAGGTAAGTCACCAGACTTTCGCAGTTATCTTTCTCTTGCTACCGGTATTGCCAACGTGTGGAGTGTGGGGCCATTTGCCGAACGCCTACAAAAAACAGCAAATGCTTCTCCGTTAACCCGATTTAGATACTTCCGCCACTACCACAAAAAGAAACAATTACACCCCGGATTCATGGCTTTACGTCCGTGGGAAATCCGTTTTGTCGCTGGACATCCCGTCGATGATGCGGCTTACGAATGGATTGTTAAACATGTCAATCTTCCTTGGCGTCGCTATGTAGATGCCTGTTGGTTTGCCGATTATACAGGTACAAGCGTTTTTGGAGATTCCATTCAGGGGGCTCTCTTCTACGTTCCATGGCGCGATATGTACAACGGAGCAGAACAGACGAAACGCCATGGTGCAGTTTGCGGCGGGCTTTCGTATTTGGGCACTTTGGCTTCGTCTGCTCACGGCATGCCTGCTTACCCGGTAGGTCAGCCTGGCCACTGTGCCTACGCAGTGCGTATGAAGCGTGGTGACTGGCAAGGCGGATTTGGTGGCCCTGACGGAGGAATGCACAACTTCATCTTTGGGTCGAATGCGCCTACGTCTTACATGTTGATGGAGGCGGTATTTCAGGATGACAAACAAATTGACCACGCCTATAGGTATGCACGTTTAGCTTCAGCCATGATGCAACTCAAGGACAACAAGAAAGCTCTTGCTGCCATCAACCAAGCCGTAGCCTATTCGCCGATTCACCCTACTTTTCGCCAAATCCAACAGGATTTGATGACAGAAATAGGAGAGACCAAGCCTGAAGATTGGTACAACTATGCTCGAGAAGCTATAACTCATTACAAAGGCAATGGTTATGCTGCTTTGGATGTCCTCAAGACAGCCGAAGGTTCCTTTGTTGGGGTGATTCAAGAGAGGGATAAACTCGAATGGTATACCTTGCTTCACAATGTTTTGGCGACAACTAAGACCTCGTGGGCTGTTAAAATTAGCGACGTGCTCAATGGAGAACTCGGCAACATGACTTCAGAATGGGGAAGAGAACAATTCCTTCAGATGGCATTAACCGTCCACCTCAACTCTGTCGATAGTACCAATTTCGGCCAAGTGCTCGAGTGGGCAGTCAAAACGTTTGTCAATGGACAAGAAGACCAAACATTTAACCGTGCATTTACAGCAGCAGCTGCCTCGCTCAATGCAGGGTCTCCTTCTATGCAGCAAACTGATGGAGCGAACAAACTCCGTTCTGCTTATGGCAAGGCTATCTTTGCTGCTGAACAAGCTCGTTCGATCCCTGCTTTCCAAGCTCTCAGTAAAGCTGCCATCAAACTTAGTACCCCAAAGGATGAAGAAACGCCAACTTTCTCGTCTGAATTACCACCCGGGCGTCTCGTCCCAGCTGCCAACTGTATGGTTCGGTTGTCGACTACTAGCAACTGGGATCGTCAGTGGGAACACATTGATTTACTAAAACCCTGTGGTGGATTTTGCCATACGGACAAGGAAGCTATTCCCCACGTTATTGTTGAATTGCCAACAACACTTCCTGTCTCTGGCCTCCTCGTCACCAAAGCAGACGGCAATGAAGGTCGTATGAAAAAGGTCCGAATCTCAACCTCGACTGATGGAGCTACATGGTTCCCTCTTCAGGAAATGGATGATATGCCTAAGGAATGGCGCATAGCCTTACCTGAAAGCAAACAAGCCAAATGGGTCAAGTTCGAAGCTATCAACGATGCGGAAACTAATTACCTGCATTTGAAGCATTTCCTCATTTTTGTCAAGTAACCGTTCATCTATTCACCTTTACCTTTGTATTACCATGAGTCCTTTTCAAGGAATTCTCGTTATGCTGGCTGCCGGGTCTTGCGTGGCTTTGGCAGACCTCAAGCCATTTTCCTCAGCCATCGAAACGGGCAAGAAGGAACAAAAAAATATCGTCGTTGTCTGGAACGGTTCCGATTGGTCTAACCGTGCTCCAGAAGTTGTCAAAGCTTTCGACAAGCATGCCCAATCATCTAAAGAAAAGGTTGTTTGGGCTGAGTTCGACGACAAGGGTACTCTCACCGAAGCCAACCAAGAATACGATAAGAAAAACCGACCTCCTATCGGGGTTTGGAATATTCCAGCCATCCAAGTGTATACGCCTGATCGCCAGTTGCTTTACACAGCTGATGGCGTTACTGCCAAGTCGTTGTCAAGCGCATTGAGTGCTATTCCTAAGGTACTTAAAGTTCACGAAGAGTCTCAGAAACTTTTCCAGAAAGCCGCCGAAACCAAAGATAAGAAAAAAGCTTTAGAGCTTTATGATGAAGGGCTTAGCATGTTCCCTCGCGACATAGCCAAAACTCGTCGGGACATCCTCGACAAAATTAGGCAGCTCGACCCTGAGGATCTCAATGGTCTCGTGATGAAACACAGTAATTCTCAGCTTGGGTTTATTGAAAAAGTCAACGATCTTGTCTTTAATAAAAAGACTCCAGACGAAGCCAAGAAATACATTGAGCGTTGTTTGAAGACTCCTGGTCTTACCAAAGAAGAACGCCAAAAAATCATGGTCGGTTATTTCTCAATTGCTCGGGGTGCCAACGACAAAGCAGCCGCCCTTAAAGCCCTCCAAGACATCCACAAGGTCGCTCCTAAAACTGACACGGGCCAAGGCGCTCTCAATTATTACAACTATTTAGCCAAGCCAGTTGTCATGAAAGACAACAAGTTGACTGGATACTATCTTCGACCGGATTTTCAGCCTCTCATTCTTAATGTCAGTGACAAAGTGAAAAGCCCAGGTACCTACAAAATCATCTGTCAGGTATCTCGAGGTGGCGGCGATTTCCGCAATGCCAAACTCGTCTCAGGCAAACGCGTTCTCGCAGAGTTACCTGCCGATCAAAAAGACAAAAACATGCGTAACTTTACACTAACGATTGCAGACCATAATGTTCCCAGAAATGTGTCATTGGTCATGGAAATCAAAGGTTACGGGTGGTTTGATCTTGAAGGAGAAATTGTTATAACTCAGGAATTCTAAAACTGTTGTTATTTCCTTTTTATTGGACAGACAGGTTGTCTCTCAGCTGTTGTCAGCCCAGGGGGCTTCCTGTCTGTTCTTTTTAGATTTATGTCTTTTCCGTACCCATCTCCTGTTACAGCGCTTGTCGATTTGGCGGCCCAATATTTAAACTTGTCGCCAGATCAGTGTACTACAATACCCATCATCCGTGGAGCCTCCGGACGTACCATCGTTCGAATTGCTCCAACAAACAATCCTGTGCAAACTTATATCGGCATTGCATGGAATGGTAAACGTGCAGACAACGCAACATTTGTACCAGCCGCTCAATTCCTAAAAAACAGCGGTATTCGCGTTCCCACCATTTTCGTTTCACATGATTGGGGGGAGGGTTGTGGCGGAGCATTAATAACAGATCTCGGAGATATCTGTCTATTGTCGCACAAGGAAGCCCCCTGGAAAACATTGAAAGCAGAATGTGCTTCGGCATTGACACAGCTTCATGCTTTACATCAATTACCAGAACCAGACAACGTGACATTGCAGCCGCCATTTGATGCCTCGCTCTACAGATGGGAACAAGAGTACTTCGCACAATACGTTATACATGACCTTTGTGGGTGCGATCCTACATCCTTCTTATCTGCCCCCGTCTGGACGGACATTTGCCAGGAATTGGCCCAACAACCACGTTGCCTTATCCACCGGGATTTCCAATCGCAAAATATTCACATTGTCGGTGGCCAAGCATGGTTGATCGACTTCCAGGGGATGCGCATGGGGTTGGCTGAGTATGATTTAGCCTCGTTCGTTTTCGATCCTTACATGTCCTACTCTCCAGAACATCGACAAGAACTCCTCAATTTGTGGGAAACCATCTCTTCAACTCCATTCAATTCCCCTATTTTTCAGTTCTGCGCCATTCAGCGTCTCATGCAAGCTACAGCTGCCTATGCTCGCTATGGCCTCGCTGGACATATCTGGTACGCCAGTTGTCTAAAACCTGCTCTTGACATTCTCTCTAGCCTTTCTCAATCTTCTCCTGTCCATTCTGTTCTCTCTCCTGTTCTTCATCAAGCATACTCGCGGTTGCCTCTATGTTAAGCTTTCGTTCTTTCATCTACCTTGCCCTATTCAATCTGGCCATTGGCGTTTTTCTCGTTTTAGGATGTTTTACCGACGCAGCGCACGAATGGTGTTATCAATGGCCAGTCCGTTGGTTTTACGGTGATGATTATATGTCGTTTCAAGTCAATGGACTCGACCCATCTGGCAATTTTAAAGCCACACCATTCGACTACAGCACACCAGCTGAGATTCCGGTAATTACTCTCAATGAAGAGTCTGTACTCAATACTTTTGCCTCATATCCACCAGCGCCTATGGATCTGGCTGTTCTTTTCTACCAACTACGGACTCAAGGCATAGATAAACTTGTGTTGATGAGCCCTCTTGTTTGGGAACAAAAGCCGGGTCCAGTCGTCAGCGAAGCTGTTATGAACGAATTAACGTCTTACAAAACGCTCGTTGTCGGCCAAGCGCTTACTTTATCTGCCAGGGGTGACCTATTCCCCAAGGAATGGCAAGGAATAGTCTTGTCCCCCGATCAATTCGCTGGCGATAGTTCTAAACTTCCTCCTGCCAACAAATTGTTTGGAGAAACTCCCCAGTTACCTGTTCATCGATGGGCCACGCCATCTATAATAGAAAACGATTCGTTGTTTCGAGAACTTCCTAGAGAGAAGCTATCTGCGCCTCTTTTTGTTCGATGGGGTGATGCTGTATTACCGACTCTTCCTTTGATGGCAGCACTAGATATTCTTGATTTACAGCTCGCCGAAGTACATGTCCAATTCGGAGGTATGTTGCGCCTTGGCGATAAAAAAATTATTCCCATTGATTCGTCTGGACGCATCCAATTGCGTCCTGGTACCGACGCTGTCTCGTTGCCATTATCTGATGTCGTGACTCTTGAAGGCTTACCACAGGTTGTTCAGTCTACTAGTATGAATCCTGTTAAAGCCATGCTCGAAAATGCTGCATGTGTCCTTGTCGAAGAGCCATCTCCTTCTACTTCAGGTATTTCTCAAGAAGCCTTGCTTGCTGCACGCACCATTCGCAATCTTATTTCTGGTATTTCAGAGCAACCTCCCATGTTCTTTCCCCAATCAACGGCGTTGACTCAGTGGATTCTCTTGATTGACATTCTCTTAGTTGCTGTCTTCTCTCTTCATTTTGGCGGAATGATCAGACGTACGCTGCTCGGCATTGCCGCAACAGCCCCCATACTTGCTTCAGTCATCCTTTTTGCTCACGATTACGAGTGGTTTCCCTTTATCCCACCATTGGCTGCTGTTCTCCTAGTCGTAACATGCTCGCCGTTCATCAAGCCGGTCATTATCGCCTCTAATGGCAACAACCTCTCTGAAGAATCTCAACTCGATTCTGAAACTCCTACTCCTGCCATGCCTACTAGCGAACCCGAATTTCACGAGCCTGACGCTATCCCCATTCCCAACCAATCGAGCGACCAACAACTGAAAACCTCTTCTTCTCTTCCACAAGAGAATTCTCGTGCCAATACTCAGGTCAATCAAACACGCCGCCGAGGTAAACGACGCCATAAAAACGGGAAAAAATAACTCCTTCTGCCAATAATCCATTGGCGCCTTGAGATCTCGTATACTCTTCCCCGTAACATGTAATAAAAAAGGAGGGAGTTTGATCAAACTCCCTCCTGCACAGGTGTAAAACAACAATAAAATGTTATTCAGCAGTCGAGGTCGGGGTGTATGTCCTGGTTGCCAAATCGCGGTCTATCAATAGGAGACCATAGCCATTTTCACCGGCCAGTTTGAGTTGATCGAGAATATTTCTGACGTTTTCTTCTTCTTCAACCTGTTCTGTGACAAACCATTGGAGGAAAATTTCAGTGGTATAATCATTTTCCTCACGACTCAGTTTGACAAGCTGGTGAATGCAACGCGTTACTTCAGCTTCGTGCTTTGCTGTGGCTTCAAATACCTCCTGAATATTTTTCCATTCTGTGGGAGGAGCAGCAATAGCGCTGACTACAGCCTTGCCTCCATGAGAATGGATGTAATCGAAGAACTTGAGAGCATGTTCATTTTCTTCCTGATACTGGACACGCATCCAGTTGGCACATCCTGGCAAACCAGCTTCTTGACACCAAGCAGACATGGACAGATAGAGATTGGCGGAATAGAATTCCTTAATCATCTGTTCACAAAGTTCAGCAATGATTCGAGTATTCATGAGAATTGAATTATCTGGAAGGATTATAATATTTTGCAATTTTGTTCGCAAGGTCATAACAGAGTTTTTCTTGTCTGTTTTCAGAAAACCCACACTATGTCATAGGAATTGTCTTGTTGTCATCATGACAGTATCTCATCTAATAAATGCGGTTGACATGTACTTCCAATTTGACGACACCGCCAAGATGTGATAGGGGAAAGAAAAGTATGGATAAGCCTGTTTCTTCTTCAGATCCTGTCGTACCCAGGAAATATCTGGTGCCATTTGCGATGCTTGTTTCATGTTTCGCGCTATGGGGGTTATTAAATAACATGACGGACAATCTTGTGCCAGCGTTCAGCAAGATCTTCATGATCAATGCGGCAGAATCGGCAGCTGTTCAGATATCTTTCTATGGTGCATATGCTGTCCTTGCTATTTTCGCCTCTATCCTTATCGAAGAGTTCTCGTACAAGACAGGCGTCCTCATCGGTCTTGGTTTCTACATTATTGGCGCCTTGGGGTACATCGTAGCAGCTGGTGCGCAAAGTTTCGATTTTTTCCTTTACGCTATTTTCATTCTGGCGGGAGGGTTATCCATTCTTGAAACGACTTGTAATCCCTTCGTCCTTTCCATGGGGCCAGACAGCACTGCTGTACGCCGATTGAACTTCGCACAAGCTTTTAACCCCATCGGCTCTCTTGCCGGCATTTTCCTTGCCCAATTATTCATTTTAGCCAACCTCAACGAAGCTGACATCGATACTCGTAAAGCCATGGATCCTTCTACTCGCGATGCCATTGTGAGCGATGAATTATTCTGGGTCTGCGTGCCTTACGTTGGTTTGGTTGCCATTGCTTTAATTATTTGGCTTTTCTTTGCATATTACAAATCTCCGGAAAAAATTAATGCTTTTAGTAGAACGATTGGGCAGAAAGTTTCTCGCATTCTCATTTGCATCATCTGTATTTTGATTCCGCTTGCCTTCCAGATCATCTGTTATTATGGGTTTGGCATTGTTTTTGACCGGGTTCCTCAAATTTTGATTATGATGGTTGGTCCGATTGCCAGTTTGTTGATCATGCCAGACTACCGTCGGTTGTTAATGAAGTTAATTCGTCTGCCTCGGTATACGTTCGGCGTCATCACTCAATTTTTCTATGTCGGCGTACAAATTACGGTGTGGACATGGACAATTAAGTATATCATGGCCGTTTTCCCTGACGTGCAGGAAGCGGAAGCAGCTAACTATTACCTGTATTCGATCATCTTGTTTATTATATGCCGAGCAGTTGCTACCGCTCTCATGAAAAAATTTAATCCGGCTTCGATGATGGCCTTGTTTGCCTTAGGCGGCATTGTTTGTTCGATGGCCGTAATGTGGTTACCTTCTTCGATTTCTGTTTGGGCTCTCGTTGGCATTTCCGGTTGCATGTCATTGATGTTTCCGACAATTTATGGAATTGCGCTTCGCGGTTTGGGCAACGAGGTCAAACTTGGCGCTGCCGGTTTAATTATGGCTATTCTTGGTGGAGCTATCATTACCCCATACATGGGCCAATTCATCGATACAAAAACCGTCTCCACGCAGGTTGAATACCTTCACTCCATTGATCGTGAGTCAATCGCCAAAGCAGAAGCTGCCAATCCTCGTGAATCTATTACGAGTTCCATGTTGGCTATTTACAAGATGTCTCAAATTTCCTCTGAAATCAACAAACAAGCTTCCGATAAATTCGAGAAACAATTGAATCTCTTCAATCAATTGCCTCAGTTGACGGGAGATCAGTTCGAGAATACGGTTAGACAATTGCCAGGATGTGCCTCAATCACCAAAGAACGCCTTGCCAATTTACAAGCCAATTTGAAGCTTTTGCCTCCAGCTGATTCTCGCGACCGCCAGATCAACAATTTCATTCTCTTACCGCTCATGTCTATGACCTCACCCAACGATCAGACCGTTATCAAAGATATGGTTCAAAATCCTCTGGATATGAGCACTTTCCAAGTCAAACAACAAAAGATCAATGAAATGGCTGTACGCCAATCGTTCTTTATCCCAGTCATCTGTTTCTTTGTTGTTTTGCTCTACGGTTTCTTCTTCCGCAATGAGCAAAAAAAAGTAACCTTGTAATCGTCAATTCATAAACTCTCTTTTATCAATACATATTTCCCATTATGAATACACATCCAACAGTAGGCATTCGTCCCGTTATTGACGGTCGCCGTCGTGGTGTCCGTGAATCTCTGGAAGATCAAACGATGCGCATGGCTCAAAATGCAGCCAAGCTCATCGAATCCAATCTTCGCCATGCTGACGGCTCGCCCGTCAAATGTATTATCGCCGATACAACCATCGGTGGCACGGCTGAAGCTTGCATGTGCGCAGAAAAATTTAGAGCCAACAACGTTGGCATGAGTCTAACCGTTACCCCATGCTGGTGTTATGGCAGCGAAACCATGGACATGGACCCGCTCTATCCTAAGGCCATTTGGGGGTTTAATGGTACAGAACGACCAGGCGCTGTTTACTTGGCAGCTGCTCTCGCCGGCCATACCCAAAAGGGGCTCCCAGCCTTCTCAATTTATGGACATGATGTTCAAGACGCCGATGACAATACAATCCCTAACGATGTTGCAGAAAAAATTCTTCGTTTTGTTCGGGCGGGTCTCGTAGTTGCCGACATACGCGGCAAGAGTTATATGTCCCTAGGTGGTTGTGCTATGGGTATTGCTGGGGCTATTGTCGATCAGAGCCTCTTTGAAAACTACCTTGGCATGCGCGTGCAAGCTGTCGATATGACGGAACTTCGCCGCCGCATGGAACTCAAAATTTACGACGAGAAGGAATACCAACTCGCACTAGACTGGGTTCAGGAAAACTTCAAGATTGGTCCAGATCGCAATGCTGAAAAGAGTCGCCTGACTCCAGAACAAAATAAACAAGTGCTCCGCGATTGCGTCAAAATGACAATGATCGTGCGCGACATGATGCAAGGTAGCAAACCAGTGCGCGACAAAGGCTTTATCGAAGAAGGTATGGGCTACAATGCAATCTTGGGGGGATTCCAAGGGCAGCGCCACTGGACCGATTTCTACCCCAATGGCGATACAATGGAAGCTCTTCTTAACAGCACGTTCGACTGGAATGGTCCTCGTGCCCCTATGCCCGTTGCCACAGAGAACGACTCACTCAATGGCATTTGTCTCCTCTTCGGATACCAATTAACTGGTAAGTCCGCCATCTTCGCCGACGTTCGTACTTATTGGTCTCCGGAAGCCGTCAAGAGAGTTACTGGTTATACTCCGGAAGGTACTGCTGCCAATGGCTTCATTCACCTGATCAATTCAGGCGCGGCAGCTCTCGATGGATCGTGCGCCATGACCGATGCCGAAGGGAATCCTACCATGAAACCACACTGGGAGGTTACTAAGGAAGACGCCAAAAAATGCCTTGAAGCAACTGAATGGTGTCCTGCCATTACAGAATATTTCCGCGGTGGAGGGTACTCTTCTTGTTTCTTGACTCGCGGCGGCGTACCCTTTACAATGTTGCGTATTAATGTCGTCAAAGGTCTTGGTCCAGTTTTGCAATTAGCAGAAGGTTGGAGTGTCGACCTCCCAGCTGAAGTCCATCAAACGCTCAATCTGCGAACCGATCCATCATGGCCAACCACCTGGTTTGCCCCTCGCCTGACAGGTAAAGGCCCATTCAAGGATGTTTATTCCGTTATGGCCAACTGGGGAGCCAACCACGGTGTTCTTGTCCATGGACACGTTGGCGCTGATATCATCACCTTGGCGTCGATGCTTCGTATCCCGGTATGTATGCACAACCTGGATGATGAACAGCTTTTCCGTCCATCTGCCTGGGCTTCCTTTGGCATGGACAAGGAAGGTTCCGACTATCGCGCTTGTACAACATACGGTCCGCTGTACGGCAAGTATTAATATATCGTCTCTAATAGTCCGGAGGGGAGAATTGATGTCTCCTCTCCGGCATTTCTTGATTGGATCCATGTTTGTATTGTGTTTCGACTGCGGCGCTACGAACGTTCGCGCCATTCTCATTGACGAAAAAGGTCACCTTATTTCAAAGGCTTCTAGTCCCAACAGTACCCTGCCTAGTTCAGAAAATCCGGATTTTCACATTTGGGATGTTGATCGTATTCTTCAACAACTGGCAGACTGCGCCCGTAAAATCCTCGCTGATGTTAACCCCAGAGACGTTCGTGCTATCACGATCACGACGTTCGGCGTCGATGGCGCTTTGGTGGATGCTTCTGGGCAATTGCTGTATCCGGTGATCTCGTGGAAATGCCCGCGTACTGCTGAAATTATGCATCGCGTCGGCCAATACATCAGTCAGGAAAAACTCAACCAAATATCCGGCATTGGTCCTTTTGCCTTCAATACCATCTACAAAATCATTTGGTTGAAAGAAAATCGTCCAGAATTGTTCGATAAAGCCCAGTCTTGGTTGTTTATTTCTAACTTATTGGCTTGGCGATTAACGGGAGAGATGACAACTGATCGCACAATGGCTGGAACCTCACAGATGACCGATCTCCACACTGGAGAATTTTCAGAGGAAATTCTTTCGGCCATCGGCCTAACTCCAGCTCTCTTCCCTCGCATGGTCAATGCTGGCGACCTTATTGGTTCAGTCACTCAGGAAGCAGCCGATCGTCTCAATTTGCCACTTGCCGGAGTTCCCGTCCTTTCATCAGGGCACGATACACAGTTTGCCGTTTTTGGCTCTGGTGCTCAAAAGAACCAACCAGTCCTTTCTTCTGGCACTTGGGAAATCCTCATGGTGCGTTCTGCTCTGGCCAATTTATCAGCAGAAGATTTTCAAGATGGGGCAACAGCTGAACTCGATGCCGATCCACAACTCCGCAACCCTGGTCTTCAATGGATCAGTTCTGGTATTATCGAATGGATCAAATCGACCTGTTTTCGTGGGGAATCCTTCGATACTATGGATTCTGAAGCTGCTGCAATTCCACCAGGATGCCACGGCGTCTCCATTGTTCCGGATTTCCTTCCTTCCGATCCCATAGGCGGATCAATCTCCGGTCTTACTATTGGTCGAACACGTGCACATATTTATCGCGCTGCGATGGAAGCGCTTTCCTATCGGCTCCGTTCCCGCCTTCAGCGGCTCGAAATTGTCGGTGGTTTCAAAAGTCAAGCACTCGTCCTCGTTGGGGGCGGTGCTCGCAACAAAGTCTGGACTCAAATGCGTGCCGATATCCTTAATCTCCCCGTTCTTGTCTCTCAGGTCTCGGAAAGTACCGTTCTAGGCGCCTCGATGTTCGCTCTTGCCGGCATTGGAGCCTATTCTTCTCCAGAAGAAGCTCGTCAAATATTTGGTATTAGCTACGAAACGTGTCTTCCTGGATCGCAGTCTGCCATTTACCAAGAATTGCTTGCCAAACAACTTGCTTAACATGTTTTCAACCACCTCGAATTCAATATTTATTAATTATGCTCAAAGGAATTTCACCAGTCATCAGTCCTGAACTTCTTAAAATTCTTGCTGAAATGGGTCACGGAGATGAAATTGTCATTTCAGATGCTCATTTTCCTGCCCACACGTTCAACGATCATGTTATACGCGCCGATGGTCTACCAGCCGATGTCCTCCTGGCTGGCATCATTCCATTGTTCGAACTCGATTCATACGCTATTCCTGTCATCATGATGGAAGCGGTCTCCGGCGATGTTCTCGATCCATCTGTCGAAGCTCGCTATCGCAAGGCTCTTCATTATGAAGGCATGATCGAGCGTATAAGCCGATTCGCTTTTTACGAACGTGCCCAAAAAGCTTATGCTGTTGTCATTTCTGGTGAACTTGCCAAATATGGTAACATCATCCTTAAAAAAGGAGTTACGCCTATCCTCTAAAACACGATCAAAAAAAGTTTTCAAAAAAAGTCCTCGACAGATTGAAATATCTGTCGAGGTTTTTTGTTTTTCAATTTTCAGTAAGAGTCCTTTCTCTCCTAAAGCAGTTGCAAACTATTCATGAATTGCCTGCTTGTGAATGTTGATGAGAAAAGGAGAAACCTTCAGTTCAACTGTTTGAGCGTATCAACAGCAGCCTGAAGAGTCGGCACATCGTCGATTGAAATCACTTGAGCTTCTTTGCAAATACGCCCCATTAAACCGGCAAGAGTCTTACCTGGCCCAAGTTCGATAAAGAGACGCTGGCCGTCAGCAATTAATTTCTGCATCGATTCAGTCCAACGGACGGAACTACACACCTGGCGTTCTAACATCAAACGAATATCTTCTGGACTTTCAACAGGGCGAGCTTCGCAGTTACAATATACCGGAATCGATGGCATAGTGAAATTGACTTTTTCCAATTCAGCAGCCAATTTGATTTGAGCGCTCTTCATCAAACGAGAATGATAAGCACCGGCAACATTCAATTTCTTAGCTAGTTTGAATCCAGCAGGCTTAGCGCCAGCAACAGCCTTGTCAATTCCTTCAACAGTGCCAGAAAGCACAGTCTGCCCTGGGCAGTTGAAATTTGCCACGTCTACGTCACATTCCTTAGCCAAAGCAACAACAGCTTCATCAGAACCGCCAATCATGGCTGCCATCGTCCCCTTTGTTGCCACACAAGCTTCTTCCATAAACGCGCCGCGCTTTTGCACAATACGCAACCCTTCCTCAAAACTGTAAGTGCCTGCAGCTGCATGCGCTGTAAATTCCCCCAGCGAAAGTCCGGCTGCCGCTACGGGATTTAAGGTTGGCACCAATTCTTTTAACACAGCCAAACAGGCCAGGCCGTGTACATACAACGCTGGTTGGCAATTACATGTCCGGGTCAACTCTTCATTCGGGCCTTCAAACATCACTTTCGACAAAGACATCCCCAAGGCGGCATCAGCCTTTTCTATGATCTGACTGGCAATAGGATAAGCGTTCAGTAAATCCTGCCCCATACCTACCTTCTGGGCGCCTTGTCCGGAAAATAATAATACGGCATTTATCATAAGACGCCCTGATCCTAAAAACTTCACCATAAAAAGACAAGTCCAAAACTCCCCCAATTACAGGCAATAAAGATCTCAGACTTAATTATTACTTCTATTCCTTCCCGTTTTTATCAGAATTAAATCTTGAACAACACAATATCAATGAATGAAAAACAGCATCCGCCCCATTAAGGCGAATGCTGTTTGAAGGAAAAAACTATTGAGACAAGGGGATTACACCAACTGGCGAACGAGATCTTCTCGATCACCTGGCAAGAGATCCATTGGTGCGATTTCCGGCAACGTGTAACAACCTGGGTTAAGACGCATGCTAGCACGTGCGCAAGCAGTCATCACCTGAGCGGTCAATGCTGGGTTGTTGATGCGCATTTCATAGCGGAACATTTGGTTTTGAGTAGTTCCCGATACGCCTTTGCGCTCCATTAACACACCATGTCCCATGTCTCGAAGAGAGTCGATGTCTGGTACCTCGATCACATGAGTCTCGTCGTAACAGAAATAGGTATCGGATTTGATGGCTTTTTCAACATCGGCAAAAGAATAACCTTCTTTGACAACAACGTAAACCATGCGACGATGAACTCCTGAACCAGTTGGGATTGTCAACGAAAGCGCATCAGCAACGCCTTCTTTAGAACGGGCCACAACGCTATGCCCCATACTCATGCCAGGGCCAAAGTTCGTGTAGGTAATCCCTTTTGGCGCCATAGCAAGCATCAGGGTACGCATGACGGAATCCGTTCCTGGATCCCATCCAGCAGAAATGATCGAGACGGAATGAGACTTGCGAGCTTGTTCGCCCAGAGCTCGGCGAAGATTGACGATATCTCCATGAATGTCAAAACTGTCAACGGTATGAATACCTTTGGTAAGCAACGGCAGGGCTGTCTCCTGAACCGAACGTGTTGGCGTGCATAACAAAGCCACGTCAATCTTGCCCAATTCCTCAATATCAGTCACCGTACGAATGCCATGAACAGGCGCACTACCCGAACGACGTACAATGCCAACCAATTCCATATCGCAAGCCGCTTTCACAGCGTCTACCGAATACCGACCGATGTTGCCATAACCAACAATTGCAATCCGTATCATATTAGCAAAAATTAAGTTCGCCTTGCTTGTACCTGCTACCCCCCGTTGGGGAAAGAACAAAATAAGGCATATCAAAATTTTCTAGAATAATTCTATTGACACTAAAAATTGATTGGAAAGTCTTTAAGGAAAGGTGAATTTTGAGGCAGTATGTCCAATCTGTCTTTTCCTCAGCACATATTTGTGATTTCTTGATGGAGAGACTCAATCTCTCCAGAAATGTTCTGAACGAAGGGTTCCCGGATGCTGCTGCTTTTAACTAGTTTTATTCACATGTTTTTGTTTTCACCTCATCTTGTAAAAAAGCTGTTTATTTTCTCTTTGGTCGGTCTTCTCATGCATGTTGCTGTTCCAGCAGTTTTTCCTGCTGAGCCTTGTCCCCGACCGTCATTGATCCGACTAGATTCTGCTGCATCTATTCAATTTCGCGATTTTGGTCCGCTAGCTGCATGGGCCAAAAAGGATCTTCAGGCCAGGATCGGACAAAACGACTGGATTCAACCGAAAGATTCCCCTATTCCCATCCGCATCGACCCTCTTCCAGACAACTGGCATCCCAATTCTCCTGAAGCTTATAAAATCCAAATTAAGAAGGATTCTATCAATATTCAAGCTCACACTCAATTGGGCATCCTTCGTGCTGCTGAGACACTCCGCCAGCTTACAGACTCATCTGACAAAATTTGTTTAGGTACCATCGAAGATTGGCCTGCCATTGCTTTAAGAGGGATAGCTGTCACCCAGGGATTAGAGGCGAAGAGTTTCGAACAAATCCTTCAAATGATGCAAGAGTTTAAACTCAACACCATCTATTGGAACGTAGTTGATCACAAGTCATGGCGCCTTCCTACTCCCTCTTATCCGAAACTGACACAACTCGGCTCGCGTAGCAAATCAATCGATATTCATCAGCTTTCTGCACAAATTGAACAAGCTCGCCAAGCAGGCGTCACTCTCATCCCGCAACTCGACCTTGCCGGTGCTTCTAGTTTTATTGTTCAGGCTTATCCTCAATTGTGTTGTCCGACCAGTCGCAATCGATCGATTGCCCAACTAAGCAAACTTTTCATGGGCGGACTCTGTTCGGGTAATCCTGGTCTGCTCGACTTCTGGGCAACCATTTGCACCGATACTGCTGAAATCTTCAGAACCAACAAAATTCACCTTGGTAGTCTCACTCCGTCTACTCGCAATACCTACAGTTGGCGTATCAATTGTCCGCTCTGCCGCCAGATGATGACTCAACATCAACTGAAAGACGCCCGATCGCTCTATGCTTGTTTCATCAAACAACTCGCCGATAAACTTGCGCCCAAAGGCATCCAACTTATTGTTCAAACTCCCGTTGTGGCGGACAACGTGTTTCACGAACTATCGGGTAATGAGATTCCATCATCCACCCAAGCTTCGCAGATTCTGCTCATTGATGCTGTTACCCTGCCCAACCAATATCCCGCACTAAATGCTCCAGCTAATAACCAGACTACTGTTCCTGCTGGCGTCGTACTCCTCTTTTCTCAATCTGCTTCCCTACACAAGTCCAACCTTACTCCCTGGGTTCAATGTCTCTGGCATGCTTTGCCAACTCAATAAAAAACGGGAATCTAGTGCTGTTTTTCATTAAAATGTCACGCAAGTACGCAATTTAGACTTGTCAACAGCATCAGATCTACTGTATGTATCCCCCCGTTCCTGGTTGCGGGGCATTAGCTCAGTTGGTAGAGCGTCTCGTTCGCAATGAGAAGGTCAGGAGTTCGAGCCTCCTATGCTCCACCAGATTGTTGGATTTGATTGTATTTTTAATTGGTTTTCTCTTGAAACCTAATTTTTTTAATTATCTTGATATTTTATTTTCTCTCAGTTCTACCATGGTTTTCGTTTTCCCATGGATTTTAGTGTCGCTTTTCAGACTTGACAGGACAAGTATAATTCTTCTTTTTTAACAAGGTTTATGTCAACGATCACCACGTCACTATTACAGCTTTTGGCGACTCAGGCTCGGTTGAGCGACGAGGAGCTGGCAGAGCGTCTGAACGTTCCGGCGGATGAGGTGCGCATTGCGCGCGAAACCTTGGAACAGGAACACCGTATCCTGGGATACCAGGCTATTATCAACGATGAAAATCAGCACGATATCGGCATTTCGGCTTTCATAGAAGTCAAAGTCACCCCGGAACGCGACGGAGGATTCGACCGTTTAGCCACTCGCATTGCTCGATTCGATGAGGTTTCTTCCTGTTATCTAGCTAGCGGCGGATTCGATCTTCTCGTCATCGTAGAAGGCAAAACGATGCGCGATATTGCTAATTTTGTTTCTGGTAAGTTGTCAACACTAGACGGAGTATTGTCGACCTCAACGCATTTTCACTTAAAGACATATAAGAAGAACGGATTTGTTTTTGAAACGCCGCTGGACGATAATCGTTTGGCAGTTTCGCCGTAATTCACGTTTCCGTACTCATTCTTTTCTCCCCCGTAGGAAACAGCACGGTTCTACCTTTCTTTTCATTATGGACTGGTCATCAAAAATTGCCGATCATATTGCTCGAATTCCACGTTCCGGTATCCGCGAATTCTTCGATCTCGTTACAGGACGCAAAGATATTATCTCGCTAGGCGTTGGCGAACCTGACTTTGTCACACCATGGCACATCCGAGAAGCTGCCATTTATTCTCTGGAGAAAGGCCATACCACCTATACTTCAAATTATGGGTTAGAACGCCTTCGCCAAGAAATC
Source organism: uncultured Akkermansia sp. (assembly GCA_949296365.1). Classification (GTDB taxonomy): domain Bacteria; phylum Verrucomicrobiota; class Verrucomicrobiia; order Verrucomicrobiales; family Akkermansiaceae; genus Akkermansia. The sequence goes on from CASFPZ010000004.1 coordinate 33,633, forward strand.
GCGCATTACGTCGAGGGTTTCTTTCGAGTTTCTTATGAACCTCTAAAAGAAGTACTCGTCACCGTAGGTGTGAGCGAAGCGTTTGATTTGGCGTTGCGTGCAATTCTTAACCCAGGCGACGAGGTTTTGTATCATGAACCTTGCTATGTGTCGTATTCGCCGTGTGCAGTTATGGCTCATGGTGTAGCTCGCGCTGTGCCAACGTATAAAGAAGACTTATTTGCGCTCAACCCAGAAGTTCTGGAAAAGGCGATTACGCCTAAGACCAAAGTGCTCATCCTCAATTTTCCGACCAATCCGACTGGAGCTATTGCTCCGCCAGAAACCTTGGAAGCCATCGCTCGCATTTGTATCAAGCACGATCTCATCGTTATGTCGGATGAGATTTATAGCGAATTGCGATACGACGATGTTCCCCACGTTTCGATTGCCAGTCTTCCTGGCATGAAAGAACGCACCATTCTCTTACATGGATTTTCTAAAGCCTTCGCCATGACTGGCTTCCGCCTAGGTTATGCCTGTGCCCCGGCTCCTGTTATCAGCGCCATGATGAAAATCCATCAATATTCGATGCTTTGCGCTTCAATCACTTCTCAGGAAGCAGCGGTCGAAGCCCTCCTCCATGGCAAAGACGCCATGATAAAAATGCGCGATAGTTACCATCAGCGCCGCGATTATCTCGTCAACCGTCTCAATTCCATGGGTATCCCCTGCCACATGCCAGGTGGTGCTTTTTACGTGTTCCCGGATATTTCTCCGTTCGGTCTCTCCAGCAACGAGTTTGCGACACGCCTTCTCATGGAATTCCAGGTTGCGGCCGTACCAGGCACAGCTTTTGGACCAAGTGGCGAGGGATTCCTTCGTTGTTGTTACGCAACAGCTTTTGAACAAATCAAAGAAGCCTGCAACCGCATCGAGCGCTTCATTAATACTCTTTAAGCATTTCCATTAGGAAAATGATCAACGGCGGCATCAAGGGGAACTCCTTCCAAGAATCAGGGGAAGATGCTGCCATCATTTTTCCTCAGCTCCAATAATTTATCTATCATCTAGAAGAGTAGCGCCATTGACCCATTCGCCAGCTCCTTCAGGGAGCATACCATTGGACACAGGGGCATATCGGGTCGACTTGGTATTCCCCCACAGCGGCACACCTAAAAATTTTCTCCACCAATACGACATGCTTTCCCCCGTATAACAACCATAACTCCAGCAGCTCGCTGTCCGAGTAAAAATGCTCGAATCAATTTTATTTAGATCCGTTTCGTGAATCCATTCCAGCGACACAGCCATGATCTGGTTCCCGTAATCCAACATAAACGCATGAGAATTGGAATGCCCAAAGTAATAAAACGACTCCACTAATTCTCCCGTGCGTTTGGGAACGCTATTGAGCTGAGTAATCGCTTCGTCAGCAGAATCTACCCAAACAAGACGTGTATTGTATTTTTTGCCAAGATCCTTGATCCACTGGATATACGGCTTCGCGTCTTCCTGAGAGCGAGTCACATAACCAGGACGATAGACGAGCCAGGTAATTTTTGCTTGCGGCGATTTGTGTCGAATGTGAGTAAAACGAATTGTTGAGGCCCGGATAAAATTGGCCCACCAATTATCATGGCGATCTGGTTTGACACGGAGTTGTTCCCAACGTTTAAGTGCTGGTCCTCCTGTCATGATCACATGACCTGCCTGAACTGTTGGCGTCAAAACCAATAACAGCATCAACACTCTACCAACACATGATTTCAACATGACGTTCACTATCCACAGCCCCAACGCTTTGTCAATTCCTGTTCAAATAAAATCGTACTGATATGCTATCGGATTGCCAACCAAAAGAATTCATGTACACTTCGTCCCCGCCGGTTCTGGATCGGCACGATCTCTTATAACCTTAGCATTTAACAAACCTCATGAACGTTGCAATCGTTGGCGCAACTGGCGCCGTAGGCGTAGAAATCGTTTCCTGTCTCGAGAATCGCCACTTTCCTCTTACTTCACTCAAACTGTTAGCATCCGCTCGTTCCGCTGGCAAACAAGTTTCCTTTCGCGGCTCTATGCTCACCGTTGAAGAACTTACCGAAAACTCGTTTGAAGGCATCGATATAGCGTTGTTTAGCGCTGGCGGTAGCATCTCTCGCCAATTCGCTCCTATCGCAGCAGCAGCTGGTTGCCTTGTCATCGATAATTCATCGACTTTTCGCATGGATCCGGAGGTTCCTCTCGTCGTCCCTGAAATCAACCCTGAGGCCGCTTTCGATCATCCCAAATCTATTATTGCCAATCCCAATTGTACGACGATCATCACTTTGATGGCCCTCTACCCGCTCCACCTCAAGTTTGGTCTCAAATCAATCATCGCTTCCAGTTACCAAGCTGTCTCTGGCAGCGGCCAACACGGCATCGTCGAACTTCAAAACCAGGTGAGAGCCATCGCAGACGGTCACCCCTTTACCCCATCTGTCTATCCTTGCCAAATCGCCTTTAATGTCATCCCCCAAATCGACTCGTTCACTGATTCCGGCTACACCAAAGAGGAACTCAAAATGCTCAATGAAAGCCGTAAGATCCTCTCCCTGCCAGATCTCAACGTTACCTGTACATGCGTTCGCGTCCCGGTTTATCGGTCGCACTCAGTCTCGGTCATTGCCCAATTTGAACGCCCTGTTAGTGTCGAAGAAGCTCGTACCGCGTATGACGACAAACCTGGCATTCGTCTCAAAGACGATCCAGCCCATGGCATTTGGCCCACTCCGCTAGACACCACCTGTAAAAACGATTGTCTTGTTGGACGTATTCGCAAAGACCTTGCTATCGACAATGCTCTCAATCTCTGGGTCGTCGGCGACCAGGTGCTCAAGGGGGCTGCACTCAATGCTGTCCAAATTGCCGAACTCCTTGTCAACCGCCATTAATTGAACATTTTACTTTTTCGTACCTCATGGACCTTAATGAATACATGGCCACGTGCATAGCTCAAGTCGAGCGCGAATTAAATCGTCTCCTCCCAGCAGAAGATGTAATCCCCACTACCATTCACAAAGCCATGCGTTATAGCATCTTTGCCGGTGGCAAACGTTTGCGCCCCATTCTCTGCATGGCGGCAGCTCGTGCTTGCGGTGGCCAAGAAGAAAACGCTCTGATCCCAGCGTGCGCCGTGGAAGCCATGCATACGTATTCTCTAATCCATGACGATTTGCCAGGTATGGACAATGACGATTTGCGTCGAGGGAAGCCTACCAATCACAAAGTTTTTGGCGAAGGTATTGCCATTCTGGCTGGCGATGCTCTTCTTACCGAAGCGTTTGCCATCCTGGCGCTGGTGCGTCCCGTTCCGCTCTACTCAGTGCGCGATTTCATCGCAGAATTAGCAGCTGCTGGGGGAAGTCGCCAACTCATCGGTGGCCAAACATTGGACCTCGAAGGCGAACACAAACAACTCAACAAAAATGAGTTGCAGGCAATCCATCTAGGCAAAACAGCCGCTTTATTTACCACATCGCTACGCTTAGGAGGCATGACCGCTAATGCTGCGCCAGAGCATCTCGACGCACTCACCCGTTTTGGTACGCACCTTGGTCTTGCCTTCCAGGTTGTCGACGATATCCTTGATATCACAGCCACTACACAAGAACTTGGAAAAACAGTTGGTAAGGATATTGCCGCCGAAAAATCTACCTATCCTCACTTGTTAGGACTCGATGGAGCGCGAGAAGAGGCCAATCGCCTTACTCAAGCTGCTCGTGAAGCGCTCAACGACCTTCCGGCAGATCATGTGGAGCCCTTGTCTCTTCTTACCTCGTTTCTTCTTGACCGTACCCATTGATGTCATCTATAGTTCTCCCGTTTATTACAACTATGGTCTCCAACAACATCGATACTCTCGTTCGTCTTGCCCTCGAAGAAGATTTTGGTTCAGGCGATGTCACTTCGCAATATTTTGTTCCTGAAACTCTCACCGCTAAAGCCATACTCACGCCTCGCAAGACAGGCATACTTTCTGGCGTTCAAGTAGCTGCTCAGGTTTTTCGCACAGTCGATCCCAGCCTCAATGTTGAAGTTCACCTGCACGATGGCGATGCCGTTGCTCCCGGAGCTATAGTCATGATCATTGAAGGTAAAGCTCGCTCCATCTTAGGTGCTGAACGTACCGCCCTGAACTTCATCCAGCACCTCTCTGGTATCGCTACCCTGACGCGTCAGTATGTCAAGCGCATTGCGCATACCCATGCACGCCTCCTCGATACGCGCAAAACTACCCCTGGGTACCGCCTCCTCGAAAAAGCGGCAGTCACTCACGGTGGTGGAGTTAATCACCGGCTAGGCCTTTATGATCGAGCAATGGTCAAAGACAACCACTTGATGACTGATGGTAACCTCGAACATCTCCAACGTTGTATCGATCGATTGCGCCTTGACCGACCACAAGTCGAAATCCAACTCGAAGCTGACCGCCTTGAACAAGTCGCGGACTTCCTTAAACTCAATGGGGTCGACCACATCTTGCTAGACAACATGCCACCCGACATAATGCGCCAAGCCGTCGCTCTCCGCGGTGATAGACCAGCTCCGCTCTTTGAAGCCAGCGGCGGCGTCAATTTAGACACCATTGGATCCATCGCTGAAACAGGTGTCGATTTCATTTCTGTCGGTTGTATCACCCATTCAGCGCCAGCTCTCGACCTCGGCCTCGACTTTACTGTCCAGCAGCATTGAACACTCAGCCCTGTGTAGTACTCTAATCCATTACCCGCATATGGATCTATCCAATTTTCGTGAAGAATACTTAAAGGGCACCCTACACCGTAAAGATCTGTGTGCCAACCCCATTGAACAATTCCAACGTTGGTTCAATCAAGCCCTCGAAGCCAAAATTCCGGAACCTAATTCAATGAGCGTTGCCACCGTCAATGCTAGTGGTGTGCCGTCTTTACGTACCGTTCTTCTTAAATATTTCAGTGATGATGGCTTTGTGTTTTTCACAAACTACGAAAGCCACAAGGCACACGACATCAGTGAAAATCCGCGCGTTTGCCTGATGTTCCCATGGGTTGCACTTGAACGTCAAGTCATCATTTATGGACAAGCCGCCAAAGTGTCCCATGCCGAATCACTCCGCTATTTCATGAAACGCCCACGAGAATCTCGACTCGGAGCATGGGTTTCCCATCAAAGCTCGGTCATATCCAGCAGGAAACTCCTCGAGATGAAACTCATGGAACTCAAACGTAAATTCTCAGATGGCGAAATTCCTATACCCTCATTCTGGGGGGGATTCCGCGTCGTCCCTAGCCAAATTGAATTCTGGCAAGGTGGTCCTGGCCGTGTACACGACCGTTTTATGTACACTCGCCAAGAAGACGCTACTTGGACGATTGAACGACTTCAACCATGACCCTCGATACAACCAACCAGGATAATCAGCGTTTTCTCAAGATTTCCACGCAATTCGGTTCGGCCATGCTTTCCGTCTACGGAGGGCAGCTTTTATCGTGGAAACCTGCCGACCAAAAGCACGATTGCCTCTACCTCAGCCCTCAGGCTTCTTTTGATTCAGGCAAGGCCATCCGAGGAGGCATCCCAATCTGTTGGCCCTGGTTTGGCAAACGTCCCAATTCTCCTTCTCACGGTATTGCGCGAGTCTCCATGTGGAATCTCGACCACGTTAGCGAAACAGCTGAACAGGTTCACATCGTTCTGCGCCTCCTGCCAGCAGATGACATGCCTGTAGCGTTCCTCTCGATTAATATCAGGCAATCGATTCTCACGATGCGTCTCCAAACCACTGCTCGACGTCAAGCTTGTACCCTTACCGAGGCTTTCCACAATTACTTTCGCGTTGGCGATCTTGCCTATTGCCACGTCTCTGGGCTAGACCATCTGCTTTTCACTGATTTTGCTCAAAAGAGCCCTGTTATTGGGAATCTTCCTTCACAGGACCCCGGAATCCTCCGGTTCCATGGTCCCATCGACCGTGTCTACGAAACCAACAACAATCCATCGCGCGACATCACAATTTGTGATGAGGTTTTCAGGCGCCAGATTCGCATTTCCACTCAAGGTTCAGCTTCTATCATTGTCTGGAACCCATGGGCTGAAGGAGCTCGACAGCTTGCTGATATGCCTGATGGAGATTGGTCGCAATTCATCTGTGTCGAACCTGCTAACGCTTTTAAGCAATCAGTTCGTCTCGAGCCGGGACACACCCACTCTATCACCCAGACTATTTCCGTTTCTCCTTTGTCCTAAGATCTTGTTAGCGGCGGCTAAGCTGGAGCGGGTAAATCTTCGAGTTTCTCACGAAGTCTGGCGAGGAATATTTTAGCAGCCGGAGAGAACACTTGATATTTTTTCCAGATAATACTCATGGAGGATTTTACATGAGGAACAAGAAGTCTGAAGCACAAGTCGTCGGTTCCTGCTACGTTGACGATATGGTCGAGTGATAACGCACACCCAATTCCTGCCTGTACCATCAAGGCTGCGTTATGAATCAAATTATACGTAGCCGCTACATGCACGCGATTCCAATAGGGACCAAACCATTCAGGATATCCGATAACACCCGGTCCATTTCGTTCCAACTGTCGCGATGAAAGAATGAGAGGCGTCTCGATCAGGTCTACTGGTGTTACAAATTCTTTTTGGGCTAGTGGGTGATCTCGTCTCATGATGACCCCCCAGTAATCATGCGCGTGCAAATCAAGAGTATCGTATTTCGCAGTATTGGCAGGTTGAATCACCAAGCCAAAATCGAGAGAACCCTTGTCAATTTTCTCCATCACGTCATCGGCAGCCCCGCTGTACATGTGAAACCGGATGCCCGGCCACTGGCCCTGTATGTCATTCATAACTTGGGCAAGCAATTTCATGGCTTCTGTTTCTCCGCTCCCGATGTATATACTTCCTTCGACAGCTTTCCCGACCGAATTGAGTTCGGATTCGGTTTTTTCCACCATTTCCATGATTTCCTGGGCACGTTGTCGAAGCAATTTTCCGCTTTCAGTCAGCGATATGCGGCGCTTTCGACGTACGAACAATTCCTGCCCCAACTCATCCTCTAAATCCTTTAATTGACGAGACAGCGTCGGTTGAGTCACATGCAACGATTCGGCAGCACCCGTAATGCTTCCCTCGCGGACAACTGCCAAAAAATATCTCAAGACACGCAATTCCATCGTTATTTTGCCTTTGACTGTTTGGCTGCCTTGCCCACATGTTTCACCATAAATTGTATAGATTCACCATCACATGCATAAGGTGCTTTCATCCCCTCCGGGATCACAATGACTTCCATCTCGTGTCCCATCTGACTCAAGATTTTCCGGGCTTTGAGAGTATTGTCTTCATTAGGCACAACTTTCGTATCATGTTCATCCGTCAGGCTGATAACGTGGCGGATTGGAATTTTCTCTTGGGCAATGATCGCCAACTGATCAATTGGGTTCCCCCGATAAGAGCATGCCTCTTCGTCAGTCTTAAATCCGTAATATCGCTTCAGTTCGACCCAATTAGTAGCAGAACCAGCCCAGCGCATGGGCCAAGATTTGAAATCGAGCACGGGACCTTCAGCATAGAGACAAGCCGTGCGATCAGGATGTCGAATCGCCCAGCGATATATCGAAAGGCCAGCACGAGACACGCCAAACAATCCACACTTCGGCGCTAGTTGATATTTTTCCCTAGCCCAGGAATACAATTTGTCCATTAAATCTAACCCTCTATCAGCCCCATACATATTGTAAGAATTGATCGCAGCCACGTATACGCCGACTTTCAATAAGCCTTCATTGATCTGCCAATGATAGCTATCGCCAAAGTCCCCAATATACATGACCCACGGACGTCCAGGCAATGCTTGGCGCGGTTCGGCAATAACCATTGAGAATTCGTTGACTGGACATAAATGAACGGCAAAACCATGCCATTGCCCGTTCTGTACAGTTTCGGTTTTCTTCCAGGGGCGATCAGCAATAGAATTGCTTTCACTAGCATTTCCACTCGTCGCAATCATTCCCAAACAAGCACATAGAATCAGCCATTTCATCACCTTCATGTTATTGACACATCTCATGTAGGATGACAAGCATGTTTTACCCTCCTATTGAATTTCCTTCCTTGGATCTTGTGATTACCCTCTCCCCTGTACAGAGCACGTCCTTTTCTATATGATTCTTGGATTGCTCGAGTGTGCTTTTCGTCGAATACCACATTAAAGCAGGTACAAGGCTAAGAAATAACCACCAAACAAAAGCCACACATAGAGCAAGCCAGCCAACAAGAAGGGATATCCCCCGGCCTTTTTGAATTGTTCTACGCTGGTTTCCGAGCCAAGGGCCGTCATAGCCATCGTCAGCATCAAGGTATCTAACGTGTTAATTCCTGCAATAGCGTTAGATGGCAGCGTCACCAGAGAATTGAAAATAATAATACCTAGGAAACCAAAAGCAAACCAAGGGATTGCAACTTTGGGCCGAGTTGTTGAGGTCTTGGTTTGTTCAGCTTGCGAAACATCCTGCTTGAACAAAAATCCTAAAACCAGCAAGACAGGAGCCAGCATCATTACTCGAATCATTTTCACAATTACAGCAGACTCCGCTATGGAGGCCCCCATTGCCTCCCCAGCACCAACAACATGAGCCACCTCATGCAAAGTAGCCCCACTGTAAACTGCCATTTGCATTGGTTCCAAGTCGTACAATCCCATGCGGTAGCACAGTGGGTAAAGAAACATGGACAGCGTGCCAAACAGCACGACTGTCGAGACAGCTATAGCAGTCTTATAAGGAGCACATTTGACAACAGACTCAGCCCCTAACACAGCTGCTGCTCCGCAAATAGAACTACCGATAGAGGTCATCAGGGCTGTCTCGCGATCCATCTTCAGCAAGCGCCCGATTCCTACCCCTATCAATAATGTTCCGATCACAACGATGACATCAATCAACATGGCATTCCAGCCAACTGCCATCACGTTCTGAAATGTCAGGCGAAATCCGTAAAACACAATGCCTACGCGAAGAACCTTCTTGGAACAAAACACGATTCCTTCGCGCCAACTTGCAGGAACTTTGAATTTGAGGGTATTCGCATAAATCATTCCCACTACAATGCCGACAATCATTGGGCTAAGCGACAAATGGCGAATCCAAGGCAAGCCAGCAATGGCATAGGACAAAGAAGAAAGCACAACAATTAATAAAAAACCATACAAGGCAGATCGATAGCGAACAAGCAGAGTAGTCATCATAGGTCAATCAGCGGAGCCCCGGATATACGACATATTCAGCCAAAAATCCAATATTGCATTTACTGATGACCTATTGCCTAGCTTTCCTCCTTCCACTTGTAAACACTACGAGCTGTGAAAAAACATGAGTTTCTTGTCGATTCGTCACCATAGGGGTGAAATGATCAGATAACATTCCCTTTGTACCAGGCGTTTACATTGTTGCCTGGTACACCTTGTAAAGCAAGATAGCCATACCCGTCAACGCCGCTCCAGCAATAAGTCCAGAGGCAGAAGGTATCTTGTATTCGCGAGACCGCCGAGCCATGGTCCGATCCGCCAACCATCCCAACACGGCTCCGAAGACAAAGAGAAACGAATCGCTCCACTGAATCGCCCAAGCCAAGCCGAAGCCAATCGGTGTCGGCAACCATTTACCAGTCCATCGCACATAGCGTGGCAACAATACCAAGACCACTCCCAAAATAGCACCTACGATGATCGACATGACCTTGACGCTGTGTAAATGACTGAATCCCATGCTCAACGCTTCTGCCGTTGCCGCCCAGGTTCTTGCGCCTGGCGCATTGAATTCCTGTAACGCGTCAGCATCGGGAACTAAAAAACGGAAGGCCAGCACCGATACAATTGTTCCCAGGAAAATCCCTGAAAATTGGGCAAGGAATTGTTGTCTGGGATTTGCCCCAAGCAAGTACCCCACCTTCAAGTCAATTAACAAATCCGCCGATGAGCTCGAAGCCCCAGACGTAATGTTGGCTGACATTAGATTCGCTGTCATATGTCCTGGCGCGATTCCGCCAAAAATCAACTGCGTGACTTTTCCCATGGCTCCCGTCGGCGTGATATTCGCTTCTCCGGTAATCCGACATACCACTAAAGCCAGGAAGAACGAAATAAACACCGCAATGCAACTCATCCAGAATGGAATGCCAAAAGTAGTCTTAGCCAACCAACCCAACGCAATCAACGAAATAACTTGCCCAGCCAAAAACCAACTCATCGGTGTCTCGAGTTTCTCTACCTCTGTCAGCGTATGTTTTTTCCCCTTAAATGAAAACATGGAACCCAATGAAGCAAACGACCTCGCTACGCTCTTCCATTGGAACAAGAACGACACCAAACTCGCCACTACCATGCATGCAGTCCCGCCCCATAGGGTCCAACCAACGCTTTCGCGGTAGGGAGCATCCGCGGCCAACAATCCCTGGTTTTCCAACCAGGGTACGTACAACATCCAACACACGGTGCCTCCTATGAATAAACTCAGCGATGTCTTCATCCCTACAATTGCTCCTGCCCCGATGAACATCAAATCCCACTTGAAATACACCGTCCGGCTGTACCAATTGCCCCACCACAGCTGCTGTAAGTGAACCAGAAATTTCTCACCGCCTAACGCCATGACAATCGTGTTCAGTGAGGCGAATAAAGCCGAATACAACAAGGCTTTAGCCTGGCCAGCCGCCTTCTTGCCCTCCGAATACAATACCTTCAGTGTTTCTGCCGTCGCAATGCTGTCCGGAAAGCGGATCTGCTCGATGTTGATCATCTGGCGTTTCATCGGAATAGCCATCGTCACTCCCAACACGGCAATAAAAAAAATCCACGCAAATGTCATCCCCAACGGCATGTGCTCGCCTGTCAATAGCAACAAGGCCGCAACAGCTGACGTCAATGTATTCCCGGTCGAATAACCCGCCGAACTCGCTGCCGACTGCATACACGTATTCTCCAAAATCGTCATCGGATTTTTGGATATTTTCAACTTCACCAACGTATTCCACAAAGCAAACGATATAATCCCTGCTGTCAACGCTACGCCAAACGACCACCCCATCTTCAAATTCGCATACAAATTCGTCAACGATAAGATCGACCCTAGCAACATACCCACAATCACCGCTCGCGTTGTCAATTGCCGAATCGTATCCCCCGATCCTTTGTACACCTGCTCGTACCATTGCTGCTCGATTTCGTCTGGTGTCCCTTTAAATCCATTCAACGGCAATGGTTTCTCTAAACATGACAAATAACGTTGTTTTTCTCTTTCCTGAGGGACATTTAGCATACCTCAAACAGTATACCACATTCCTCCCCCATTCGAAAAGCACGAACATGGAGAAGACACAACTTGTGGACATTCCCGTTGCTACAGCATTATAGCTAGGGAAGCTCTGGTAAGTTCCAATGTCCCAGGATTTTATGAGAACTATATACTTGGTGGCCGCAGCCTCCTTATGAAAACATATTCGGCAAAGCAAGAGGGATTGCTTTGGAAACCAAGGAAAACCATCCCCAGAACACAGGGTATTTATGGCAATTTCTTCTCCGCTTCGTTCTTCACGTAGTCAAGTAGATGATTGATTGCCAGATTTTTCAATTCCTGATTGTTTTCAGCCATTTCCCGAGCTCGAACATTCAACTCGTTGATCGCCTTTAATTTGTCTTCCTCTGAAAGCGTAAGAAACATAGGCCCATCATCCTTTAATACAACAATATCGCTAATACGCTCACAACTAACAATTTCAACATTTTGACGAAGCCACCCTTGGTTGAGTACGTACAATTTTCCTTCATAATGAACAACCTTGAACTTCCCTTCATGGAGATCAAAACCTGCGTGAGCTCTATAATTCGCTTTAATCGAAAAAACCTTATCTTTATCGAGACCAGGTATTATTTTGAAAAGCGGGCTTGATTGATTTACCGTATGAATAACTTCAAACGTTGACGAAGCAGTTAATAATTTCAGTTCTCGTTCTGTTACTAATACCGTCGTATTGGTCTGTTCAACTATTTTCTCTTCAAATAACCAAGAACAAGCACTTTTAACTACAATGGCACCTCCTATAAGCAATGCGCTAATACATATTGTTGCAAAAAGAAGTTTGCTGAAAAAGTTGTTTGGAATTTTCATAATTAATGTATTTAAAAGGATTGCTTGGAATAACGTGGTTTAAGGAAGAGGCACAACATCCTGAATTTTTTGTTTCAATAAATCATAATACCGATCTTCCGCTCGTTCTTTCAACCCACAAGTTTCAGCTATTTTCCTGGCTTTCGTCTTGACATTGATGTTTGCGGCTTGCCGATCTTTATCAGTGATCTTATTCCACAATCCATCTTCCTCTATGGTCTTTAGTTCCAATTCTTCGCAACTGATAATAATTCCTAACCCTCTAAGATCTTCTCTGGTAAACTGAACGCTCGGATCTCCGGCCGCGTTAATATAAACTTTTAACGGAGGTTGGTTAGCTAGATCGACTCCCGCATACGCCTTATATTTAGCATAGGAAGTGATTTTTTCTCACTTCCTCCCCATGTGGTGGAATATACATCATCGAATTTATATTCCATTTCTATAGTAACTAATTTAGCTACTTTTTCAGCTTTCAACTCGACATAAGCGCCACCTGCCGCAACTTGTTCTACGTTGAGAACTGGACCTATTTGATCGTTTAGTGTTTTGATTGTTTCGTCAACAGGATCTGGTTTTGGGGGAGTCTCAGGTTGAGGTTGTTCAACAACGGGCCCAGAACTACTTGTCGTAGAAGTCGTTGGTTTTGTTGATTGATTGGGCAACAAACGCCATAGAACAACACCACATGTTGCAAGAACAACCAATGATAAGATAACTTTGAATACGTTACCTATGATAGAACCATCAGGTTTCATGTCTTAAAAATAAGATTCAAAACGACTATTTGTCAATGTTAATCACATAAAAATTTCACATTTCTACTTTTTTAGTCGCGAAAATTCCTATGAAATATTAATCATGACTACATGGAGAAAGAATGTTGTTCAGATGACAAAAGGTGTTACCTATCGTAAGACTCGTTCTCTATTTTTAAGAATCCCAACCCTAGATCCTTGAGCGACGACAAGGATTCAGCAGTGTTCCCTCGTTAGTCTGTTATACCCTCCGACGGTAATGGGACATTGGCTTCAATCGTATCGCGAAGCAAGATGAAATAGTCCTGCTCGGCCTGCGTTTTAGCGCCGCATGTTTCTGCCTCGACTTTAGCCTTCTTCTGGAGTTCGTTCTGAACAATCGTTCGGTCTTCATCATTAATCCCCCAAGGTTCTTCCCATTTTATCACTCTACTTTCCGAAAACCCGTCGATGTACCCCGTTCCTTCTAGTGCCAATTCATCAAATTGAATCGTTGTATCTCCATTTGCCCTAATATAAACATTCAGATTCGGCAATTGATCTGAAGAAATCCGCGCAATAGCCTTGTATTCCTTTTCAGCATTAATCGTCTTAGTTATCCCTAACCAAGTGTGTGAATAGTCATAGTTCGCAGAAAATGTTTTCTCTACTTTAATCTGGTGAAACAATTTCTCGTCTTTCAAGACAACATAACATCCGCCGCTAGAGTCTTTTTATCCCGGATCGACTGTTCCAACTGTTCTTTCCAGAATTTGGATTCTTTCCTTAACATAATCGGGTTTAGGAGGTTCAGGCTGAGGTAGAACTTGAGGCTCCGGTTCGCGGTTGGGAATAGACACTAGAGGCCTATCTTCTACCCGTTCTTCGGACGATTCATCAGACAAAACAATCCATAAAATTCCCCCACAAGCGACAATTCCAGCCAACGAACAACCAACAACTTTGATGAGTTTGAGGAATTGTAAATTCCATATTTTGTTCCCTCTCATACTACGAATAGATCACAGAGGAGTATCTGAGTCAAACATTTTTGACAGTGTGATATATCTTGTTAGCTATTTTTCATTTCATGGATGAATATGCCAGCTCTCTCTGTATATGTATGTAACAAAGTAACAGTAAACTCATGTCTCACCACCCATGCTTACATGTGTTTTTGTTATCACAATACAAAAAGGACGAAGGAACAGTCATCCCTCGTCCCGGAAACACATCCTCACAAAACAGTAGTTTACTCAGTGTTCTTCAGTATAGAAAATTTTGTAATATTTCAGTCCGTATTCTTGGTCGAATCCCTTTTGCAAGAAATTGGCATTACCATAGATATGGATACTGAAATCCTTGTCGAGTTTGATCACTTTTTTGAGGAATTTGGAAGATTTTTTCACTCCTTCGGGAGAAATAGGGAACTGATCCCAGTCATCCAAGCCGTCATTTTGACACGATAGAAAATCGGAAAATTCTTTTCGGGTTTCTTCATCGGGAAAGACAGCTTGCTCATATTCCTGACGGTCAAAACGTTCGTTTTCCTTGAAATACTCCATTGTCTTATCCATGACCTCAAATTCCTCGTCTTTACTGACCTCTTTTTTACGAGGCAATTCTTTCGTGATGAATTCCTTGATGTTTTTGACAGTATTTTCGGTGTAAAACTTGCTATCCCGGCGTTCGCGCAAGTCGAGGAACGATTCGAGCCAAGGAGCCTTGCGCCCTTTAGCCACATGGTCAAACGCGCTCACGACAAATCCTTTGTTCTTTTCGACATTACAAATCAAGCAACCGCGATCCATGCGATTAATGCCAAAACCTTCTCCGTATTCGAGACGGAATCCATTGCCCTCTGCCACGGGATTGATGAATACTTCGCGAGTCTCAGACTTGAACAATCCCAAAGCTTCTGTTTTTTCTCCATCAATTAGTACTCCAACAAACCGGGCGACATAAAGGTTCCCCTCCTGCAAAGTATCTTGCGCCACCTCTTTCAACAAATCAGCCAATTGCCGAGCAAGCGATACGAATCCACCCTTACCCTCAAAATACGATTTCACAATTGCATACGCCGATACATCCTCTTCCATTCCTCCGGGAGAAAAACTATACAATTCCTCCAACTTCAAAGGTGCCAGGAAAAACCGTTGTAACAACTGCCGGATCTCGGGAGACAAACTCACTTCTTCATCCATGCTCTTTCCGCCATCTTGTTCTTCCACCCAGGAGTCGAGGCGATAAATAGCTACCGATTCGATTTCTGCTTCGGATACATCAATTGTCATGCCGTACGCATTATGCCTATCTTTCCCTCAGACGCAAGAATGAATTCCTGATCCCCCCCAACACTCAGTCATGCCCGATCCAAGATAGTCCATCTCTATCCCGTTCAACACGTAGCATCTATTTCCTCTGTACTTAGTACTCAAATTCCCGAAAGTTATTCATTTCTTTCTGGACGCCAACTGTTCTATGCTCTAATTGTACAGAACAGTTGAAACTAGCGTTCAGACGTTCGTTCGTATTCTTCCGACTTCCTAAAAGGCGTACTTCTCAAATCTCTAACGTATTTTTCTCTTATCGCATGTTTTACTTGGTCTTAGCCTTCTCGACTCATTCAAGAGAAATAGCTTTCTATCGTGATCTGTTTCGTTTCATCGAGTACATCGTCGTGTCTTACCCTTATTTTACAGCATCCGTCGTCATTGGGCTGATCGCCTTGTTGTGGCTCTGTAAACATGACACCCCCCATGACGACGAGTGAATACCCTCTCCCCGTGCAACGAGCAACTCACGTTTTCGATTCTTCTCTCAATCTCAAACTTCCATAATACATGTCGACACATCGGTTGCCATCTTCTTCGTAGATGGGCTCTGGGTAGTTGTCGATAAAGAAATTGGGAATGATATAGCTTAGACAAAATCCCAAACGTCGATAAAAAGAACGACCTTGCTGTGAAGTGCCAACAATAAGCGATTCGGCGCCATTTTGTCGACATGTATCAGCGACAAATCTCGTCAGATACGACCCAATCCCGCAACCACGCCAATCTGATCGGACAGCGAGATTTTTCAACTCCCAACGTTTGCCATTACAGGCGTCACAACAAGGAATAGCTAACGCAACGGCTATCATCTGCCCCGATGATTCCTCGCGCAAAATCCAAAGCAGACCTTTATCCATGTATGCTCTCACCACGAGTTCGCACGGATCAGCCAAGAGCAACAGAGGCAACGCCAGATCTCGGCTCCCCGCCGGAATGTCGATCAGGCACAGAGATACCTCTACCTCATTGATTATCCATTTCAGTCTCATCTCGATTTCATCCTGTTTATTTTCCGATACTCTGAAATGAGATATGGCACTGCAACATAATAAAAAACTCGTTTCGGAGGAGAAAATCCGAAACGAGCGCTTTTCATTCCGCCAATAAATAGAACGGGAAAATCTTAGTCCTTCAACGAGGACGAAGCTTTAAACCCCACAGTCCTCGATTCGGCAATTTCGAGAGGTTCGCCAGTTTTAGGATTGCGCCCAGTGCGAGCGGAACGAGTTTTCAACACGAACGTGCCAAATCCAATGATTTGCACTTTTTCGTCCTTTTGGACGCCTTCTTTGATTGCCTCAACAACTGCGTTAAGTGCTTCCTCAGCAGCTTTCTTGGTTGTTTCAGGACCCATTTGCTTCTGAATTGTTTCGATGAGTTGAGCCTTGTTCATAGGAGACTTTAGAAATACATAACTACCCTTGTTCTGTAAAGCAAAAAACGCGATTTCCCCAGATCGAAAGAAAATTTGATTTTCTGCCGTCGAGACGGCACTACCCATTTACCGACCAGCTAACAATTCGTATGTAAATCCCTTCAAGTATTCAGTTTCGGGTAAATGAAGTAAAACAGGATGATCGGGGCGTTGTCCATGAGTAGCCAACAAACGCAGCGTAGCCGGGGCATCCACCGCAGCATCGCGGATGCTGTTCAGGAACAATTCTCGTCCTACGTGGTGGGAACAACAATAGGTTGACAATACCCCGCCAGGACCCAACATCTTCATGGCTCGCAGATGGATTTCCTTATACCCGCGCATGGCATCGTTCAATGACTTCTTGTTCCGCGTAAACGACGGCGGGTCGAGAATGATCATATCCCACTGACGTTCTCCACCATCCTTGACTCGCTGGGCTTCCCGCTTCAGGAAATCAAACGCATTGTCCACCACCGCGTCGATCGCAACACGATTCAACGCAGCATTGCGCTTAACGGATTCGATAGCCTCACCCGACACATCGACAGCCGTCACGCTGGCCGCTCCTGCCCGGGCACAGGCCAACGCAAATCCCCCTTGATTGCAAAAACAGTCCAAGACTCGTTTCCCCCGGGCGAAACGCGCCGCATCGGCATAATTGTCAAGTTGGTCAAGATACAACCCCGTCTTCTGTCCCAATTTCAAATCGACAAGGAATCGGATTCCACGTCCCGTCACTTCAAAAGGTTGGGGTTCCTCCCCGAACAAAATTTCCGTTCTCACAGGTAATCCCTCGGCAGCCAACATCGGCGAATCGTTCCGCAACAAAACTCCTCGAGGGCTCATCAACTCGCGCAAGACGTCGACAATTTCCTCAATCCTCATTTCCATCGCACAAGTCAATGCCTGCACAACCAACACATCCGCATATTGATCCACAATCAAGCCGGGCAAGCCATCCGATTCACTCCAGACGAGACGTAACAATTCTTCCTCTGGCATAATCTGCCGCCGCATCTCGATTGCCTGCCTCAAGCGACGTACAAAAAAATCCCGATCCAACTTCTGCTTTCGTCGAGAAAATCGCCGCGCTACAATCTGAGAATGCGGATTGTAAATAGCCGAACCCAAAAATCGATCACGAAAATCTTTCACGGCAACTACATCGCCCGGCTTAGGATCTCCAAAAACCTTGCGAACCTCGGATCCGTAGATCCAATCGTGTCCCTGAAATACCCTAGCTCGCGGCGCAACAATCAAACCTGACATATCTGCCTTGTTCTATAAAATAGATCCTGATTCCCGGCAATCAAATTCACACGAGGCACCTCCCCCCCCCAGGGTTTATTTCTCTTCTTCCTGCGTTGCTTTGTTTTTTTCAGCGTCCTTCTTCTTTTTCCCGCGGACAGGATCCGTCACTCGCAACATCACAAAATACAACACAGCCAACGCAAATGACAAAATCGTAATCTCCAGACTCTCTGATTTAGCTGCTGCCAAAAATTGTTCCGGATTATCGAGCATGTGAGGGTTTTCATGCCCCATCCGCTGACCGTACCACGCCAATACCCAACACCACAAAAATGACCCCACAAACGTGTACAGAGAAAACGCCCAAAAATTCATTCGTATCAACCCCGCAGGTATCGATATCAAATGTCGCACTACAGGCAACATTCGCGAAAAGAAAATCGCCCCTTTTTCATACCGTTCCATAAAAACCTCCGCTCGTTCTAACTCGCCAGGCGGAATAAAAATGTACTTTCCATACTTCACAATCAACGGCCTCCCCACAATCAATGCAAACCAATAAGTCAACGCCGACCCCGCCCACGTGCCTAAAGCAGAAAAGAAAACAACCCCCCAAAAATTTAAATGCCCCTGTGTCGTCGCTATCGCTGCTGGGATCACAACCACCTCGCTTGGAACCGGGCAAATCGAACTCTCCATGGCCATCAGCAAGAAAATCCCCAAATACCCAACCCCATTTACCCATTCCAGCCATTGAAGAATTAACTCATGCATCATAACGCCGTCAAGAATGACATCTGTTCGTCGTCTATTCAAGATTTTACTCGAAAAATACCTGCCGCCCTGTCGGTGACAAAATTGCCCAATTTGCAGCTGCGGCATACATGCACAATAGTGTTGACGCCAACCATGCATTTGCCTAGAATCTGGCCAGGATCTTGTTCATGCATGTTAGCCCATGCGAGGGCAGATACTTTAAACTTAACAAAAACCTCAACCTTTATATTATGGCCAAGTACGCTATTAATGGTTTCGGACGCATCGGACGTAACGTCCTGCGCGCTATGTCCAAGGAAGAACGCGCCAAAGTTGTTGCTATCAACGACCTCACTCCTATTTCTACAATTGCCCATCTTCTCAAATACGACTCAACTCAGGGCAAGTTCAATGGAGAAATTTCCATCGAAGGTAACTATCTTGTTGTCGATGGCCACAAGATCCTCATCACAGAAGAACGCGACCCTGCCAAGCTTCCATGGAAAGAACTCGGCGTTGACGTTGTTCTCGAATCCACAGGTCTTTTCACCAAGCGCGAAGGCGCCCAGAAACACATTGAAGCTGGCGCTAAGAAGGTTCTTATTTCTGCTCCTGCCACCGATCCCGACTTGACTTTCTGCATTGGCATCAACGACAACGAATACGATCCTGCCAAGCACAATATCGTATCCAACGCTTCCTGCACCACCAACTGTCTCTCCCCGATGGTCAAGGTGTTGAATGACAAGTTCGGCATCGAAAAAGGTATGATGAGTACCATTCACTCTTACACGAACGACCAACGCATCCTCGACCTTCCTCACAAAGATCTTCGTCGTGCTCGTTCTGCTGCTATCAACATCATCCCAACCACCACGGGTGCAGCTAAAGCTATCGGTTCCGTTATTCCTTCCCTCAAGGGTCTACTCAATGGCGCTTCTTTCCGCGTTCCTACCCCAACGGGTTCGTTGACCGACTTCGTTGCTATCTTGAAAAAAGACGTCACGGTCGAAGAAGTCAACGCAGCCATGAAGGAAGCTGCTGAAGGTGAACTCAAGGGCATCCTTGCTTACAGCGAAGAACCCTTGGTTCTTCAGGATATCGTTTCCGATCCTCACTCCTGTATCTTCGACTCTGGCTTCACGTATGTTGTAGGCGGCAACATGGTGAAGGTGTGCGGATGGTACGACAACGAATGGGGTTATTCCAACCGTGCTGCTGAAGCTCTCAAGAAGCTTGGCGACAGCCTCTAAAGACATCCGTCTGATTCCGCGGAAAACGATCCCGCGACAGAATAATCCTGTTACTTGCGAGTTCCGCTGAGAATCATCCGTTTTGATCCGGGGGAGGCTTTTCCAAAAGCCTCCCCCTTTTCTATTGTTTTTTATTTATTTAACAATTATGAGCAAATTGACTGTTCGCGACATCGACGTCCAGGGCAAGGAAGTCCTGATGCGCGTCGACTTCAACGTGCCGCTTAAAGACGGCGCCATTACCAACGACGCCCGCATTACGGCGGCTCTTCCAACCATCAATTATCTTCTCGAGCACGGTGCTCGACTCGTCCTCTGCTCCCACTTGGGCCGTCCCAAAAATGAACCAGATCCCGCCTTCTCTCTAAAACCTGTTGCCGGTCGCTTAAGCGAACTCCTTGGCAAACCAGTTGTTTTTGTTCCAGAAGCCATCGGCGCCGAAGCAGACAAAGTTCGCGCCTCTATGGAAGACGGTGAAGTCGTTCTGCTGGAAAACGTGCGCTTCTACCCTGGTGAAAAGAAGAACGATCCAGATTTTGCCAAAGCTCTCCTTGGCAACGCAACCATTTTCGTTAACGATGCATTCGGCTCAGCTCACCGTGCGCATTCGTCCACTGAAGGAGTAACCCATTTTGCCAGCCAAAGCGCTATGGGCTTCCTGATCGAACGTGAGCTTGAATACCTCGAAGGCAAACTGGAAAATCCGGAAAAGCCTTTTGTCGTAATCATGGGGGGTGCTAAAGTATCCGACAAAATCGAAGTTCTCTCCAAATTGATGGAAAAGGCCGACACCTTCTTGATCGGTGGGGCCATGGCCAATACCTTCTTAGCCGCCGAAGGATACGACCTCGGCGCTTCCAAGATCGAAGGCGACAAACTCGACCTGGCCCGCAGCATCCTCGATACGGCTAAAGCCAAAGGCGTGCGTTTCGTTCTTCCGGCCGACGTTCGTGTCGCTATGAAATTCGAAGAAGGCGCCGAAACTACTTGTACTGCCCCATTCGCCGAAGGCGGCAAAGTTTGTGAAGGCGGCATGGCGATCGATATCGGTGATAAAGCAATTGAAGAATTTGCCTCTATTCTCAAAACCGCTAAAACTGTCCTCTGGAACGGTCCCATGGGCGTATTCGAAATGGATTGCTTTGCTAAAGGCACTCGTGAAGTGGCAGAAGCTCTCGCTGCTAGCGATGCTATTTCGATTGTCGGCGGCGGCGATTCTGTAACCGCTGCTAAGAAGTTCAAAGTTCAGGACAAATTGTCGTTCTGCTCTACGGGTGGCGGCGCTTCTCTTGAACTCCTAGAAGGCAAAGTCCTCCCAGGCGTCGGTTCCCTCACCGATAAATAAACAAGTTTAATACCTTGAATTTGTAAGGCGTTTTATCCTGTTAATCACGGATAAAACGCCTTCTTTTTTCCTTACCCGATAGGGAAAAGCGTGTGTTAAACCCTAAAAGACAGGGTCTAATAATCCATAATCCTTTACGAAGGATACTTTTCCGACGGGCCGTATTGATTCGTTCCTCGCTGGCTGTCTTCAAAATAAAGTCTGAGAAGCATCAATTGTACTAGAGGAATGAAACCTAAAAGAAGCCTCCAACCAGACCACCCGATATCATGACATCGACGAACACTCACAGCCAAATTAGGTACCAATAAAACCAAACTTAGTACTCCAGCAATAATCATTGTCGCATTTCCTGCCTTCTCACCATTCTCTCTAAGAAGCTTACCTATACTTGCTATAAAAAATATGCAACCATTAACAATAGCAAAACTCAAATACTCTTGACGTGTTGCACGGCCCAAAAAATCAACGTACTTTTCTTTTAAGCCTGTAATGAAATACTTCCAAAGCGATGAGAGTATTCCATAATTATGCTGTCGAGGAACTTGGCTGTTTGGTACGTAATATGCAGGGGGATATCCAAATTGCTGAGGTACTTGATTTAAGGGAACGGGATATGCTGGGGGGTATCCAAATTGCTGAGGTGCTTGATTTAAGGGAGCAGGATATGCAGGGGGGTATCCAAATTGTTGAGGCACTTGATTTAAGGGGGTGGGATATGCAGGGGGATAACCAGATTGTTGAGGTGCTTGACTTAATGGAGCGGGATACACAGGGGGGTATCCAAATTGCTGAGGTGTTTGATTTGATTGCGCAGAATTTGAGTGAATCGGATGAGCCGCACTACTGGTCTGGTCTGGTCTGGTCTGCAAACCATTGAAACACGAGTTCACAAGGTTTCCAATCAGACCAACCCTGTTTCCATATACTAGAACCTGTTGGCAATTGGCGGCTTGAGAAAAAAGCATAGAGTTCCTGTTCACTATACGGGCCCTCCGGTTGTGACACTCCAGGTTTAGCCAGGTAGTAAATTTTATCGGATGTAGTCATTTTTTCAGGTTTCAATAGAGATTGAACAATGCCAACAATTAAGTCGACATTCCTCTTGGTACCACATTCACCACAAAAGCGCAATGGGAAAGCTCTAAATCTCGGGAATAAAATAGTTTTTTCGTATTACAGAGACACTTCGCAATTGCATTTTGCCCAAACCTCTATCGATCCTTTTGTTTTACGAAGGATACTTTTCCGACGGGCCGTATTGATTCGTTCCTCGCTGGCTGTCGATACAACCGATGATGATGAACAAAATGAACGCTATAACATTCAAGCCTTCAATACAGCCCAGTAGAAACAAACCGATCGCCACAAATCCAGACCATCCTATATCGTGAAGACGGCGAACAACAACAGCCCAGTAGGGGATAATCAACGCCAGTATTCCTGGAACTGATATAAGCAGTAATAACGCACCCAAAGCGTTACCATCGGTTTCAACAATACCTACGCCGATTCCACAAACGAAAAATAAAATAAATGCAGCTAGAGACATGCTCCAATATTCCTGCCTCGTTGATCTACCTGAAAAAACAGCATATTTTTTCATGCATTGGACAAAAGAATGAACAAGATTAGGTTGGCCATATCCAGAATAAGGGCCGCCTGGCTGCGTTGGGTAAGGCGGAGGAGTTGGCGCCATGGAAGGCTGAGTCGGGAATGATGGTTGGGAAGAAGAAGGCAATGGAGGCGGAGCAGTCGGCGCAATAGACTGAGGAGAGGACCAATTGAAGACACGTTCGAACGGTTTCCAATCAGACCAGCCACGAGTCCACAGACGAGACCCCACAGGCAGTTGGCGACTTGCGTAAAGAGCATAGAGTTCTTGTTCACTGTATGGACCTTCCTGTTGTGTAGCTCCAGGTTTGGCCAAATAATAGATTCTATTGGATGCTGTCATTTTCAGATATAAACTGAGGAATACATACTGTCAGTTGATCGACATACTTTTTGAATATCATTCTCCCCTTAGGAAAGCAATGAAAAAGCCCCATCATCAGAAACAAATAACCATGGTGTCATTACAGGCATTTCTCAATCTTGAGGTTAAGTGATTCGCGAATTTTTCTATGCTAAAGGATATTTTTCAGATGGATCCTACTTGTTCGTTCCCGGTTGACTTCACAAGAGCCACAATCATCCGGCGATATTAACAATGGGCCAAGAAATGATGAAAGCAAGGCACCATGCCAACCGATATCGAGAGTGTAACCAGCGGCAATTGACGGAAGAAGCATGACCATCCATACTACTATTGTTAATAAATAAAAGCTTATCAAGGAATAGTCCCTTCAATGCTTCGCCGTCTTTACCCTATATGCCACCAGATTCTCATAACGATATCGCAATCGATATTGAAATGAAAAAAATAACAAATACAAGAGGTTAAATAATAAATTTTGAGAGACGTAGTCATACGTTGACATTGGGAAGTTCACACTCCGACCGGTTTGAGAACAACCACGACTTTTCCCTCAAAACCCAAGGCATGTTGGATGCGTTTTTCCAATTCTGAAGAAATAGCATAACACTGGGCCACGTCTAATTCGCCGGAAACACTAGCATCAACCGACAACAACGGTGGATCTCCGTCCAGCTTCAACCGAATGTGGTCGACGGCTTGGATAGACGACACCGCGAGACACAATGTTGTAACTTGGTCTCGCATAGATTCCGGCAACTTTCGAGACAGTGCAGATTCATGGTCACGATTGCGATTATCGGGCTCAATGCGAAGAACGACCTCCGAAACCTGCAATTCATCTTTAACAGCCTCTTGGAAGGCGTGGACACGGTCATAGCTTTCTTGAATTGACATATGAGCTGGCATTTCCACATCCATCATCACCATCGTTTTGCCATCTTCCTGAATTTGGGTAAACCCATGAATATAAAGTTGGTAGCGCAAGGCGATCGCGTGCGTTTTCTTATCTGGTGGAGTCGCGATTGGTATCGAGGCAGGTTCCACATGTACCAAGACATCGGCATCTGGCACCACGTCACGCACCTTATTTTCTATGCCTTCGGTAATACCATGGGCTTCGCCGACATGATAATCAGACGGAGCTCCAATGGTAGCCTCAACGTAAGCTTTGTTGCCAATGTCGCGCGTTCTCAACTTCAACAAAGGGTATTCGGAGGCTTCTTCCTCCAATTTTTTTCGAATTTTGGCATCTAGTTCTTGAGAAGTGGCATCTAGCAAGATATTAATGGCACGCTTACCCAATCCCCAGGCGACCATACCAACGATGCCAGCAACGACAAGCCCAGCAACAGCATCAGCACGCTCTAAAATCGTATGCCAGAGGCTGTCTTGATCGACAAACCCGGACATCCAGGCACACCCCAACCCTAACAACACAACAACAGACGAAAAAATGTCGGTCGTGAAATGCATGGCATCAGCCTCTAAGGCCTGACTCTTGTGCTCGCGGGCAACTTTGCGCAACATCGCAGACCGACTCACGTCAACGACAATCGACACAATAACAACAGCAAAAGCCCACCAGGTCAAATTAACCTCTACAGAATCCGCCAACAGCCGCTCGACCGCCTCCCAAACAATCCAACCGCACGTGATTAACAGCAAAACTGTCTCCGCTAAAGCAGAGAGATTTTCCACTTTCTCGTGGCCGTATTGGTGGATATCGTCCGCTGGTTTTGCTGCTATACGGACCGCGTAAAAAGTCATCGCCGCAGCGCAGAAGTCTAATCCGCTATGCATAGCTTCAGACAAAATACCCAAACTATTGGTAGCAATCCCCGCCCAAATCTTAAGCCCAGTTAAAAAAAGCGACCAAACGACGGACGATACGGCGGCTCGGAATTTCTCTCTGTCCTTATGGTCTGTTGTCATCGGCAAAACATTGTTCGATTTTTCTCTGGGCAAGGCGCCATCGTCGATCCGACGCAACTTTCCAGGTCTTCTTAAACGGCGCCTAACATCCTCGCGTTCAACTATCGTACTGGACCTGTTGCCTTTTGGCAAATGCTATAGATGCCATAAGGCCTGCTATAAAACGCATTTGACACCTCAAGTTCGTTTTTGTACTCTTAGGAGGTATGAAATCATTGTTTTTCCCATTGACGGCAGGTATGTTGCTATGCCAGACTTGTTTTGATATGGCGGCAGCTCAAGGCGCCCAACTCGAGCCAACAATCCATGGTCCTTACTTGCAGCAGATTGCCGACGACGGTGCTACAATTTCCTGGACTACCGACAAGCCGACAGCCGCATGGATCGAACTGTGGAAAGAAGGCCACCCTAACCAGAGAACCATCGTCATGGATGCCAAGTACGGACTCAAGCGACTCGGCACAAACTCCCATCAGGTTACCGTTTGGGGCCTCCAGCCAGGAGAACGATATCAATACAAGGTCTATGCCGGCGATCGTGGAAAACAAGGCGACCCTATCAAGCCAGGTAACGAACCAGCCGATGGAACATTCCGCACCTTAAATTCCAACGGAGATCGTTGTTCGATCTTTATCGCCAACGACATCCATGGCGATTCGAAACGCTTTCTCGATTTGATGGACCAACACGTCAAAGTCGGCGAAACCGACTTTTGCGTACTCAACGGCGATTCAGTTTCCTGGTTGTCTGGCAAAGACCAATTGTTCAAGGTCATCGTCGATCCCGCGCAAAAAATCATCAAAGATGTGCCGATTGTTTACGTGCGTGGTAACCACGAATACCGCGGTGGTAATGCCATCAACCTCCCAGATACCTTCCTGCCCCAGCCCAATGGTGAATACTACGGACTTCTCCGCCAAGGGCCTGTTTGTTTTGTCATCCTGGACTCCGGCGAAGACAAAGCCGATACACGCAAGGAACTCGGCGGAGTCACTCAATTCGAACCCTATCTCGCACAACAAGCAGAATGGTTAAAGAAAGCCGTAGAATGTCCGGAGTTCAAGTCGGCCCTCTATCGTGTTGTCATCGTACACATTCCATTTGCCGGGGAAAAAGGTTTTGCGGAAGACTTGCTTCGCAAATTGTTTGTGCCAACGCTTGCCAAGGCTGGCGTCAACATTGCAATCTCAGCTCATACTCATTACAACGTCTTTGTCCCAGGTGGCAAAGAACCAGGAATCCCCTTCCCGGTTCTGGTCAACGATAACCAAGGGGCCATCACCCTCACTGCCGATTCGCAAAAAATGGAAGTCATCCACTACGATCGCCATAAAAAAATCCTGCGCACCGAACGATTCTCCCCCAATCAATTCTAAAAAACTTCCACAACACGTTCATATGGCTCTATCCTCCACAATTGCCAGGGAGAATGGAGCCTTTCTATTGGGGAAAACGCACGTTTTCCCTAAATACAAGACTTCTACTTGATCGTTCAACAAGCATTTACGAGAGCCTCATTGACCACACCCTTTCTGGCAATATCGTGATAGCCTAGTGTTCTGGGGTGAAGTCACGCTTTTTCCTTTAACCAGTTGCAGAGCCACCCATAATACGTTGTGTATTATTTTGTAGATATGGCAGACCGCAATAACACAGACCCTTCCCGCATGGAAAAAATAGTAAGCCTTTGCAAGAGGCGAGGTTTTATCTTTCAATCAGCAGAACTCTACGGCGGATTAAATGGGTGCTGGGACTACGGTCCCCTGGGAGCAGAACTCAAACGTAACGTCAAAGAATATTGGTGGCGCAAGAACGTCCAAGAACGAGACGATATCCTTGGCATGGATGGATCGATCCTAACCCACAATTCTGTGTTAGTTGCTTCGCGCCACGTCGGTGGGTTTACCGACCCCATGTGTGATTGCTTGTTGACCCACGAACGCTTGCGAGCCGATCAGATCGAACCGCAAAACGGCATCGCCTATTGGTTTTCCGGAGCTTCGCAAAAGGACTCTGATTGGACATCCGACAAGAGTTACGCCGTACTCGTCAAAAACGAGGATGAAGCGCCCAAAGCTCGCAAAACCGCATGTCAATACTATGCGCAGCTGGCAGGTAAAAATGTATCCCCCAAAATGATTGTACTCGTCGGCGAGCGCACCGAACAAGTTGTCAACTCCACTCGCTTCAATCCCGCCAATGGTTCACTATTGACGGAGGCACGAGAATTCAACCTCATGTTTAAAACCAAGATAGGTGCGACATCCGACGACGATGATCCGTCGACTACAGCTTGGTTGCGCCCGGAAACAGCTCAAACCATCTTTTGCCAATACAAAAACATCCTAGACTGTTCACGAGTCAAACTCCCCTTCGGCATTGCACAAATCGGCAAGGCTTTTCGCAACGAAATCAACCCCAGAAACTTTACGTTCCGTTCGCGCGAATTTGAGCAAATGGAAATCGAATACTTCTGCCGAGAAGAAGACGGGCTGCGCCTGGTCGACGATTGGCTGGAACGCCGTCTCAGCTTCTACGACGAAATCGGCATTTCACGCGATCGCATCCACGTGCTCGACGTGCCAGAAGACGAACGTGCCTTTTACTCAAAGAAAACCTACGACCTCGAATACGAATTTCCCTTTGGCGTGCAGGAACTCGAAGGCATTGCCTACCGTACCAATTACGACTTGACCCGCCACCAAGAAGGTTCTGGCAAACCATTGGAATACTTCGACGAAGAAACTCGCGAACGCTTCCTGCCACATGTTGTTGAGCCTTCGTCCGGTTGTGATCGTACGGTGCTTGCGCTGATTTGCGAAGCTTACGACGAAGAAGAGCTTGTCGATGACAAAGGCAAAAAAGACGTGCGTACTGTCATGCGCTTTCATCCAAGAATGGCTCCTATTAAAGCTGCTGTTTTTCCGCTCTTGAAGAAAAATCAAGAACAAGTGCGCATTGCTCGCGATATTGTCAATACATTGCGCCCGTGGATGAATGTCTTTTACGATGATTCAGGAGCCGTAGGCCGTCGTTACCGCCGTCAAGACGAAGTCGGTACGCCATTTTGTATCACGGTCGATTTCGAAACATTGGGGGAAAACGATTCTTTTCTCAAAGACACAGTGACGATTCGTCACCGCGATTCCATGAAACAAGAACGCATTGCCATCAAAGACATCCTCCATTGGATGATTGCGAAGATCCATTAAATCCCCCTTCAGTATACCACGTTAGGTCTTTCGCAAGGGCTGTTTTTCCCCTCATACAGGAGGGAGGGACAGCCCTTTGATTAACCATTATTCAGGTGCTTTGTGTTAACTGCCTGATACGTTGCCAGACACCGTCTCGCGCCATGGCCAAAAACTCCGGGCTCTCTCCCACCGGTTGGGAGTAGAAACAATCCCGACCATCCGGCATCTTGTGCCAGCCAAACAAATCCTCAGCCCTGGCAGGCAACTTCAACGCCTCCGGAATATCACACATCACATGCCGTCCCCGGAAAAGAAACCAATTGACCACGACAATTCGTTTCTGGGGTATCGAATGGATCATTTTTTCCACCGTAGGTTCTTGGTTCAGCCATGCTGAGTAAAATCCACCGTATTGAGGATAACGTTGGGCCCATCGAACCGCCAACGCCACGCCTCTGCCACTAGGGAACCGACTGCTGCCATGCTGAACGATCAGAACTCCCGTATCCGCCCTATCTGTGCCTGGTTGGAGCTCTAAAAGACGAAATACGGCAGCTTCTGGAGTCAGATTAAGGACAGGGCAAACAACAATAGCCCCATGTTTGCCGTGTACTTGTTCATATTGGCGTATGGCTTGAGGAATCCGAATACGGGTCAAACAACCTTCATCCAAAGCCAATGGCATCACTACCCACGTCTTCGGATCACCTTCTTCCGGGAAAGGGGGACCACTTGCAAAAGACTGGTTATTCAAAAAACCCATGTGAAAACGTAATTTGGGAAAAGACGCCTCCAAATACGCCACGAGTCGATGCTTCCAATCGGCATCGTAACTCGGCGTTCCCGAGCCATGTGCCAGTAATACGATCGTTTTTTCCGATTGAGCATCGTACATGGCTGTTTATAAAACCAAACCTCATCCACTCAAGCAAGAACGCAATGCGTCTCTCTCGCTCTCCATGCCATCTGCTCAATCTACAACATCCATCTGCCAACCTTGTCGATTGTGTCGATCAACACGGAATTACCCAAAAACTTGATTATCTTTACTTCTGACAACGGATGTTTTCACTAAGCGCAACGCCCTTATAGATTATTCAAAGGACTCGACAGCCTGGACAAGACGAAAACATTCGACACATTCGCGTACGTCGTGAACCCTGTGGATCTGGGCACCATGGCGACGTCCATAAAGACTAAGCGCGGCAGTGCCATGCGGCAGGAATCCGCGTTCTTGACTACCTAAAATCGTGCTGATCATACGCTTGCGAGACAAAGCAAGTAACATAGGAAGATTGTGAACTCGAATGTCTTCCAAATGAGCCACCAAAGCTAAATTATGTTCCAGCGTTTTGCCAAAACCAATGCCAGGATCCCAACAAATCTGCTCTGGGTGAACTCCCGCATGAGTTAGGCTCTTGTACCGCTCTTCGAAAAATATACGGACTTCTGCAACGACGTCGGTATATTGCGGTGTCTCTTGCATCGTCGCAGGTTCTCCCTGCATGTGCATTGCCACTAAACCACATCCAAATTCGGCGCAAACCTCAGCCATCCCTTCTCGACGCGCGGCCTCGATGTCGTTGACGATATCGGCTCCAGCCTGGAGCGCTTCGCGAGCTACCTCGGGTTTGCGCGTATCGATCGAAATCAAGACCTCTGATCTACGGCGAACCCCTTCGACTACAGGCAACACGCGAGACAATTCGAGATCGACGGGAATTTCTTGCGCTCCAGGGCGCGTCGATTCCCCACCAATGTCGACAATTGCCGCACCGTCGGCAACAAGCGCAAGGGCATGTTCAACAGCTCGATCGACAGAATCATACCGTCCTCCGTCAGAAAACGAATCTGGTGTAACGTTCACAATCCCCATGACAAGGTCGTTTGGGCTCACATCGATCGTCTTTCCTTTGACACGCCATCTTCTCATAGAACGTAGTAATAGCCTGCCAGAACAGATAGCGACAATCCTTTTCCCCGTCACACTGTCAGCTTGCCAAATGACTTGGTATCTGATTTAATCAATGCCACAGCCCCCGGCGCAAAGCTCGAGGCGGTTTCTCTTTTTTAACGGAGTTGATCCATCATCCCGCTACATGAAATCTCGCTCGCAAGAATTGGAAGAATGGGGCACGGCTGTCATTTTTGGCACTGCCAAAGGATTCCGCGCCTCAGTCATGAGAATGATTTTACGTGTTGCTTCGTGGGGGTTCCGTCTGGGCGTTCTTGCCAGGCTCAAGTTGTTTTCATCGCGCCTACTCCGTGAGCGCATGCTCGGCACACTCGTCATCAGCGTTGGCAATATCACGGTCGGCGGCACAGGGAAAACTCCTGTCGTCGAACTTTTGGCTAAAACCCTGCGAGATCGCGGACGCCGCGTATCGATCCTTACCCGCGGATATAAAAGTGCTGACCTCGAAGAACCTCAACACTGGTCCGACGCCAAGGGAAATCCTGTCGATCGTCTTCCCAAAATTGCTAGCGATGGCAAAATTCGTTACCTAAGTCCTCTTTATGCTGGGGACGAACCTTTCATGCTCGCTAAAAATCTCGACGACGTCGCCGTTCTCGTCGACAGGGATCGCGTCAAATCCGGGATCTTTGCCATCGAGTATCTGGAGTCAAATACACTCATTCTCGACGACGGGATGCAATACCTCAACCTGGGGCATGAAATTGATATCGTTCTTGTGGATTGCGATGCCCCGTTTGGCACGGGCGCCATGTTGCCGCGTGGAACAATGCGCGAACCCAAGAGCAGTCTTAATCGCGCTGATTACATCATATTGACAAAGAGCAAAGGACTGCCACAAGACAAACTGATCAAGA
Organism: uncultured Akkermansia sp.; assembly: GCA_949296365.1. Taxonomy (GTDB): domain Bacteria; phylum Verrucomicrobiota; class Verrucomicrobiia; order Verrucomicrobiales; family Akkermansiaceae; genus Akkermansia. Next base: position 64,837 of record CASFPZ010000004.1, read on the forward strand.
AAATCCGCAAATACAACAAAGTAGCCGATATCATCGTCTGCAACCATGAACCTAAATACCTCGAAAACGTCTTTACGGGTGAACGTCTCCCTCTTTCTGCTCTGCAAGATGCCTGGGTAGCCTGTTTCAGTGGCATTGCTCGTCCAGAAAGTTTCGAACGATCTCTCGTTGCTCAAGGCGCTCATCTCGATATCAAGGTTCGCTTCCCCGATCACTGCTGGTTCGATCAACAAGAACTCGACGAATTCTACGAACGCTGCGCCAACCGCGCCATGCAAATGATCGTCACGACTGAAAAAGACGCCGTGCGGCTCGTCAAACCAGCCACCCTCCCCGAAGTCCCTATCTATTTCCTCCGCATCGAGGTCAATATCCACGAGGGACTCGATGCCTGGAACCGTTGCATCGATCGCATTTGTTCGCTTTCTCATCCTCATATCCGCCCCGAATGGGATGTGTAACCCAGTCATACTTCGTCGACATGAGGCGAAACGCTCAACAACTTGTTCGCGTTCTCTACGAGAATCATCAATACAGGCCAGCCCAACGACAAGGAGAAGAAACTGTTTTGCCCAATTTGAGGAATTGGGCCATTCTTGCAATAGAGCCACGATGCGAGTCTTGACTTGTTAGGAAAGAAAGTCTCAAATATCTAAAAATCACTGCTACCCCATGCTGCGTTCTCACCTTAGTTTATTGTTTTCAATTTTCGGATTGTCGACCATCATCGGGATTGGATTCGCCCATTCAGCCGACGATCCCTCAACCAACAACGCAACGTCGGCACCTTCCGTCCAAGAGAAAACAATCCAGACTCTTTTCCAGGCAGTCGCTCAGGGGGACACAGAAACGCTCGCCAAGCTCATTGCTGAGGGTACCCCCGTGGACTCATGCGATCCGTCGGGTGTGACACCGTTATTCGTTGCAGCGGCTCAAGGTCGGCTCGAAGTGGTTGAGGCCTTGCTTCAGGCAGGCGCCAAGGTAGAAACAGCCGATCAACACGGGATGACAGCTCTGCACCTTGCTGCAGCCAATGGCCATGCCTCAATCGTCAAACGTCTCTTGGAACTCGCCCCAATCATCGATGCCAAAGGAATCAAAGGAATGACGCCGCTCATCCTTGCCGCGGCGCGTAACCACATGGAAACTGCTCAAATTTTGCTCCAGGCCGGTGCCAATGTCAACATTACCGACCAAAATGGCATGTCGCCTCTGCTCATTGCCTCGATCCAAGGCTACGTGCCTATCGTGCAACTTCTCATCAACAACAAGGCCGACATCGAAGCCCAAGGTACAAACGGTGTGACTCCATTGATTCTTGCTGTTTTACGCGATCGCGTAGAGGTCGCCACGGTCTTACTTCAGGCTGGCGCCAAGGTTAATGCGACTGATCAGGATGGAATGACGGCTCTGCACCATGCCGCCGCGCTGGGACACAAGTCCATTGCACAACTCCTTCTCCAAAACCAAGCCAATCTCGAAGCCGCCGATAACCAGGGAGCCACACCCCTCATCGTCGCAGCAATTCGAGGTCAATACGAAATCGCTCGTCTTCTGCTCGACAACAATGCTAACCTCAAGACACGAGACAACAACCAGACTACTCCCCTGATTGCAGCAACTTCCAACGGTAATTGCAACGTGATCCAGATGTTGCTCGATAGTGGTATCCCCGTCGATGATCTGGGCGGCAAAAAAACGACTCCACTCATTGTAGCCTCCGCCAACGGACACGTCCAGGCAGTGCAGTTACTGCTACAGCACAAGGCAAATGTCAACGCGCAAGATGAAAATGGCGGCACTGCCCTCATCGTTGCCACGTCCTGCGAGCATCCCGAAGTTGTCAAAATACTTCTGGCCGCTGGAGCAGATCGTTCCCTCAAAGACACCGACCGTCATACGGCTCTTGACTACGCAAAAGCCAATAATAATGACGATCTTGTCTCACTCTTAACCTCCACAAACAAGTAAAATCTCGCCCCCCAGCACACCCGTTTTTGAGTGATAAGCCAACAACTCTACTCTAATATCTCTCCAAAAACCTCAAGGAGGTGGTCAACTCGTTTCACTATGGAGTCAACAAGGGCAAGGTCGAGTCAGTTCATGCAGCTATCTCCTGGATCCAGACAAACCTGCGGATTTGAAACAGACCCATTTTTTACAAAAAACTGCAACTAATTCTTGACTTCAGATCGAAAAAATGCAAAATAATTTTTACCGGCAGCTTAATCTGCTTTTAAATTAATTAGCACAAGAGAAAAAGTTGTAATGGGGGTTACGACCAGTGCAGGGTTAAGTTGTCGGTTTTTTGTACCTGCTCTAATCAGATAATAAACGTACCTTCTCAATAAGAAATTGACAGAAATCGCTCAAGTGCTTCTTCAAGTTTCCTTTATAAATCAAAACAGCATTAAAAAAATGCCGACGGATGGATTTTCCATCCGTCGGCATTTTTAGCCCGAGTGAGCTAAAGTTTCAGGCTTGTATTATTCGTACTTTAGCCAAGCAGTCGCAGTTGTATTTTGATCAGCTGTCAAGCGAATCCAACGAGCTTCAAAGTCGTCCGGGAAAACGTGTTTCCAAGTTTCGCCAGGTTTGACAGTTACTTTCTTGTACACCATCCATGGACCATGGCCGATTGGATTAGCCTCAATTGTGAATGTTACAGGATGTGTGCTCTTGTGACTAAGCTCCATACTTCTGTTGTCATAGAAAGCAATCAAATACGGATCGGAAGGCGTACCAGCTACGACGGCAGAATCTTTCCAGGGACCACCAACGCCCACAGGTTTACCTAATTTCCAAAGGTCATCGATCGCGCCAGCCCAGACAGCCGCCTTGCCATCTCCCGAGACAACAACATGTGAATTGCCTTGCGCCGCCTGAGGATCAATCCCACTCAGGACGAGGAGACCGCGGAACGAGGCGTAATCGTGAATGCGGAACGAATGAGTTGCAATGGGGCGGATTTTGGCAAATCCATCAGCATTTTCCGCAGGCAGTTCGAAGAAAGTACCCATAGCATGCAAAAGATCGCGCTCAGTAGCGACTTCGCGACAGACGCGCATCGCACCCGCTTGTTCCAAAGACAGAAAAGCTCCATTACCTTTGGGAAGACGCCATCTACGACTTGGTTTCGCATCGTCTATTATCACGATCGAGGCATCGTCTACCATTAGTTTGCCAGCTTTGATTCCATAATTCGCCTGAGCATACTTAGCTGCTGCGCCAGTTGGCCCTTCCTTGCGAGTCAGATTCATCTTTCCGTCAAGTTCATAGAACCCATCAACCTTAAATTCAGTTCCCTTGAATTGCCCAGCAAGTACGCCCATCGTACGCGTATTAGCCCCGCGAGCATAAATGATTGCTCCAGTTGACGTGTCATTAGTTACAGGCGACAAGCCCTTGAATATAGGATCTGAGTCCGTGGAACGCGAATCCTGGGCGCGATAGGTAAATTCAGCGCTCAACTTCGCATTGCGATCTGCAACAAGGCGAATCCATTCAGCTGGCTGAGCTTTCCCCATAGGGACAAATTGGGACGATTGCGCCGGTAACGAGAGACGTGCAATTGTCTTCCACTGTCCTTTTCCTTCAGGATCTGCCTGAAAAGAAATCGAAACAGATTGAGTGGAATCATTGCGAAGCCAGGCAGATTTGCAAGGCCACCCTGCAAATAAGAAAGGATCGGAAGGCTCATTTGCTTTGACATCGTCCTCCATCCAAACCGAGCCAGCAGCGGTGTTGGGGCCCAATTGGGCTACCATGTCAGGTTTTACAAACCACAAATTCGAATTCGACTGTCCCGGACCTTTGATGTTGCCTTTGAGCGAACGCTTGTTCAAAAATTCTTTTTGGGCAGAATCATCACAGCCAAACACCAATTGATTATTCCATCGCGCAAAGTCGCCAATCACCTTGAGGTAAGAAGATAATGGACGAATGTCAGCGGTATTGCCAACCGAAAACGTCGGTGGGAATTGCCAGAACATGCCGTGCATCGTCATCAAATAAAACGGCTTGTCTTTCGTCCCTACGTCGCGAATACGCGGCCATTCAGTATTCCAACCGTGAGCTCCATCGTACGTGTTACTCGCCTTAGGAAGACGGAAAAACTGCCATTTGCCCTTGTCGCGCAACGCCAAGAGAATCGAACGATGATCCCACCCTATTGACCAAATGGGATCAGTCTCCGGATGGGAGTTACCCGAGATTCCCCCCGGTCCAGTAATTTCGGTGAATTGATTGCGCCGTACCACTTTCCACTTGCGACCATTCCATTCAGCCAACACACCAGATTCCAAGTCGTACTGTTTAAGAGCCTTGGCTCCCGTTTCTCCATTATTGGCAAAAATAAGCACGCCTTGTCCAGAATACATTCCCTTGCCATGCCAGCCCGGTAACTTGGCTTTGGAAATACCTTCCTTCTTCTGTTCTTCTGTCAGTTTTTTGTTGTCGTCGGCATAAAGTGTTTTCACGTCGAGCGTTTTGACGTCGATATCGTAGAACCCTTCTTCCATCGTACCGATGTAGAGGCGGGACTCTGGTTGCTTGAGGTGCCTGGCAGCACCAGTCAAACGCCCCGGCATGATTGCGTAGGGAATAACCCGGACCTTGCCTGTTTGGTCAATGACGTAAGGTCCCATGAACAACTGACCACTTTCCTTATGGATCATTCGATTCGCCGGCGTGCCGCCTATGCTTTCCGGACGCACTGTCATATTTAGATCAGAATCAATCTGATACAACTTATCAGACGAACCATTGGGGAGATGAGGCCCATAAGTCATTGCCCACAGATACCCAGCCCATGGGACGACCGCCCCCGTGCCGCATTCACCTTCGTCGTTGTAAAATGCCAAATGAGGATAAATCCCGCTGTACGATTTTGGCTTATCCGTTGCCTGGCAAGCTAATGCCCCTAGCAGCGACATGATCGCGATTGTAGAGAATAGTGTTTTTTTCATAGTCAATCGATTGCTCAATAGGATTATAAAGATAAAATCATTTATGCTAATTTTTCTTTCATGGCAAGCTAACACTCTGTTCATCACCTATTTATTAGAAAACACCGTTAATTTAACTTCATTTTTTGTTTGCAATCCTTAGTGAATTGATTTAATCTGATTTTATGTCTGAATATTCATCCAATCGACGTCATTTTCTTCGCCATCTCGGGTTAGGCGCTGGTGTGTTAGCAAGCACCTCAATACTTTCTACTCAGGCCGAGGCCCAAGGGACAAAACGCCAATCTATTCGAGCCAAGCGAGTTGTCATGATTTCTCTGGACGGCATTTGTGTCGATGGTTTCAAAGAGGCCAAGACTCCTAATCTGGACACTCTCATGAAGACAGGTTCATTCACCTTGGATGCCCGAGTTGTTATGCCGTCCGTCACCCTGCCCAATTGGACCAGTCATTTAACAGGCAGTGGACCCGAACAACACGGTGTTTTCAATAACAATTGGACTCTCGAAAAGACCAAATACCCCTTGCCTGCCCAAGACCCAAACGGTTATTACCCCTCAGTTTTTCAGGTAATGAAGGAAAAACTCCCATCCTGCAAAACAGCTTTTTACTACAACTGGGGTCCCTTGGTTTACCCGTATAACAAGAAATACCTCGATGAAGTCGAATTTCTGAAAGACGACGCCTATATTCCCAACTACGAAAAAGCCCTAGCCTTCCTTAAGAAGAACCAAAACCTTCCTACAGTCGTTTTCCTTTATTCAGTTCATACCGACCATGCCGGACACAAATACAAATGGATGTCTCCAGAATACCTCAAATCCATTGAAGAAGCCGACGAGCAAATCGGTGTCTTTTTGAAAGAAATGTCCAAAGCCGAATTATATCGCGACACCCATTTCATGTTTTTGACCGACCACGGCGGTATTGGCAATGGCCATGGGGGCACCAGCGCCGCAGAAATGGTCGTTCCTTGGGGAATCTCCGGTCCTGGCATCAAAAAGAATTTTATTATCAAAGAACCTTGCAACACAGTCAATACGGCAGCTCTCATTCTGCGTTTATTTGGCATCGAACAGCCCCTGGCATGGACCGGCGAAGTCCCAGAAAGTATTTTCGCCTAAGATCCCTCCTGTCTTGAAGTATTTCCCATCGCAAGCCTGGCAAAATCTTCCTTGCCAGGCTTGTTTTATGATCCTCTAAAACGGATAAAATAACTCTGTGTGTCGTGTAATGCCCTTACACAGGTATTGGGATCAAAATAACGGCTCTAGAGTACACACCTTGGTTTTTTCAAACATTTTCATGAGTGTCCGGTAAAACTTTTGAATAAACAAACTACGCTTCCTTTGCTTTGAGTAGCTCTACTAAAAAAATGCCAAAGATCTCAAAACACCAATTGGATAAAATCGTGATTAATAAACACAACAACGAAGATAGATGGTAATTTAGCAAATCACGCGACGTAGATCCCAAGATGAAAATAGATCTTATCGTAGGAAAATTGATTTTGCGACAAAGAGACCTTATTTTATAATCGATTTCAAGGTACGACCAAGTTGTGAGGCAATAGCTTCATATCCTCTCCGGGAGGGATGGAGCCCGTCTCGTGTCAATAGTGGATTCAAAACGCCCGTCTGAGATTCAAGAACCGAACCGATATCGGCATAAAACACGTTAGGGATCCCGCACCTATCGATTCTCTGCTGGATCAGTTCATTGGCTTTCAGCCGTTTTGTTGTCCAATCGCTTTTTGTGTCTTTGCGCGGATAAATGCCCTGTACTAGGATAGAGCCATGTGGCAAACGGTTCCGCACCGCTTGGCAAAGGGACTCGAGACCCAAAGCAATTTCTTCCGGTGACGAATCCGGCAAATTATTTGTACCGAGCAAAATGACGCACAAAGCTTGAGACGAAGCACCATCGAGTTCACCGTGTTCAACACGCCACAGCGCATTTTCAATACGATCATTACCGAATCCCAAATTGACAGGACGATAGGATCCCAAGGTTTCTTCCCAGATATCAGGAGCTATGCGCATGTAACCGAGCGGATCGAGTTCGTTGGGGATTCCTCCCCAAAAATGTGTGATCGAATCGCCCAACATCAACAACCCAGGAGAGCCTTCTCGCACCGCTCGGCATACTTCACTATGGCGGTCCCCCCAGTCGTACGCGCGAAAATCCCGGTTTTGAGTTCGCTGCACCAAAATGCGCGGCGTTGGATTGCCCACAAGAGTCCCTGGTTTCGTAAATGCCTGAGTTTCAGAGATGCCATGTCTACCGAGGAAAATGCGAGCCCGGACAGTTGTTCCAGGGTCGCAAGCAATAGGAGCCAAATATTGCCCTTGAATGTAAAGGAGATTTTTCCCATCCCAAGGGAAACAATAGCGGATAACAGAGTGTTCAGGGGCGTTATCCGGAAGCATTAATTCTAGTTCGCCCTGGCAATTCCAATGTCCGTCAACCTTCAGTTGTACATCTTGCATGAGTTCAACCCTCCGCCCGGCAATTATGAAATATCGCGCATATGATCGCGCATTTGACGACGCCCAACAGAATTTGGATCGTTATTCTCACGCAATCCATAGTTGTAACTGCTACTCAAGCCTGCACCATTAGGAGCCTCCAACCGGATATCAGATTCACTAGCTTTCAATCTCACAGAACGAAAGAATTTCCACCGAACAAAGAGAAGACCTCCAATCAGCATCAACACTAACGCCACAATGAGATTGGTCCCATTTTGGAGCACAACACCTTCAAACGTCTGCTTGAGCGCTTGGACAAACGAAACGCCATTCCCCGTCGGTTCTCCTTCCTCGAGAATTTCAATATTAACCGGAGGCACGTTGTCAATTGCCTGCATCCCCTTTGCCTGTTCGGCTTCCATTGCGGCCTGGGCATCGGGTTGCACATAGACCGCCATTGCCACAACTGCCTCCATCAGCTGATCGACCCCATCGGTATAAACCGACGCATGTTCCTGAACTTTCCTTAAGACCATGCGGCGGCGCTTATCGCCCATTTCCGTCAACATATCCTGATCGACAGCAATTTGCATCGACCGCACATCTCCCAAATGAATGTGAAGCAACATGCTACGTTCACTCTGGCGAAAGACCTGCCGCGCCAACGTCGGTGCATTGACCTCCGGCGGCACGGTCTGCCCGGGAGCAAAAAGACTGACAAACACACGTATCCCGTATTTTTCATGAATACGCTCCATCAAAACGAGCACATCTCCTCGTTCTACCTCACCCAGTAGTTTCTGGGGGTCTATTAATCCAACGCCAACCGGACGAATGTATTGTGGCAAGAATGATTCATGAACTCGTTCAAAGTCTTCAGGCACAGGATCTACCGGGCTCCGCTCATCATCCGGCACCGATACAGCAGGAGCTGCTTCTCCAACCTCATGGTTGTCCGCAAGATCCGGTAACAACAACTTCTCACTGTCCCACAACGTCCCCATCAAGACAGCTTCACGATCCTTGTCATTCCACTTTGGTATGGCGTCTGCTGGAGCTTCAACAATCGGCTCTGCTGGTTGATTTTTTGTTTTTTGCTCATTAGCCCAAGCTGCTGATGTCGTAAAAATCGCCAATACCAAAGACAACAGCGCCCAATGATTCCCGCAAGAGCGGCTCACGGTTCCATCTCCTCCTTTCCGCTATCTGCAATGTCCTCCTCGGGTTTGAAAACGACATGGTATTTGGCCGGATTGCGATACGTTTGGAGCGCTCGTTTGGCAATTTGCCGGATAACAACACTCATTGTTTTTTTGATACCGTCTACCAACATGCCGTCTCTCAGCAAAAGTTGGGCTCTGACAATGGAACTTGTGTCTTTATCCAAGTCCATGTAGGGATCCAGCTGGTATCCCCAAACAAAACAAGCCGAGGCAGACCGAACATCGATCGACAACACTAGCATCCATTGCGGGTCAATCACTCGATGTTCCCCAAAATCAGCAGATTGAATCTCCATGTTGTTAAACATCCAAAACGTATGCCTTACTAGTACATAGGGATCTGCAATATTGGGGAAATACACTGCCAACACGGCAGGAGCAATGCGGCGTTCCAACTTCTCCAGCGCTTTTGCCAATTCAATGCGGCTCTGATGTCTCAAAGCGCCAGCCATATCCGTCACCCGACGAAACTTCACCTTGTCTTCGCCAAACCTCTCGGAAGCAACCTTCAGAGAAAACCCACAATGGGGGCAAGCTGTTGCTCCGCGATGGAATGATAAAAAACATTTAGGACACCTTGGCACAGGCGCAATATAGTCCTCTGCCTGCCTCCTGAAAAGAATTTATCCCCCCCACTACTGCCAAATAATGCCATATTTCCACTGCGCAAATCTAGCTACTGCGCAAGGCATACTAATCCGTCAGTTGTCTACCCATCACGGAAGACCGCCATTCACTACCGTCCAGAGTCAGGCTCGCTCTCCATCATAGCTCGAGTCACCAGATAAACAGCCCCACAACGCGGACACGATACCTCCACATGATCTTGCCCTTCAAACAACTCGTCTGGATTGGGCCACAGAACCTTCAACATCGGTACAATTCGATCAATCGTACAACCACACAGGAAGTCAAATCGCCTGGTCTCGAGCAAATGTAGTTCTTCACTAGTGTCGATTCCGGACATCAATTCTGGGGTGAGCTTCTGCAACCATTCTTCATCGGCATCTGGTTGGGCTGTAATCAGGGCAAAATGCTCGTCGGCAAGCTCAAAACAACGAGACAGCCTCTGCTCACTCGTGGTAAAATAAGATTCAAGCCAACGTCCAGGCTGATCACCGTCAATCAGGATCGTCGACGAACGGACTTTTTGGTTGTCGCGGTACATTTGCGCATACATTAGGCTGTGTTCCGGATCCCGGATGCCTTGAGTAAAAACACGACCTACGACCGAGTGTGTCAGTGAAGAGCCGGTTACGAACAGACTCGAGGGTCCTGGCTGTTTGAGATTAATTGTCCAGGCATGCTGTTCCGCCCATGGACAGGCTGTAAGAAACAACGTAAAATACGCCAGTAACTCCTTGAAGATAGAATCGTACGAATTTTCATGCTCCACCCGATGCTGCATAGCATACAGGTAGTATCCGACAAACAAGGGAGAAAATCGACCGCGCAGCAAAAGACAATTTCGCGTTCGGACAAAAATAGACTCCACCGTAACCATGTCTTCAACGAATTCTTCGCTCATGCCTTTAAGACTCAGGCCAATCACGCAGAAGTTCAATCCGTTCTCCCGTCATCCCATGAGTCGGGACACAATCCGTCCTTTACCAGACTGTCCCGCTAACCTATGGTTCTTTCTTGTATGGCCACAGATAAAAACATCACAATCAAAACCTCCAAGGGAGACATCGATCTGACAGTCTTCGCATCTCAAACGCCTATCACTGCCGCTTCTTTTCTCAACCTCGCCTCAAAAGGTTTTTACAATGGCATCAAATTTCATCGCGTCATTGCCGACTTCATGATTCAGGGCGGCGACCCAACAGGCACTGGCATGGGGGGACCTGGCTATCGCTTTCCAGATGAATTCCGCCCCGAACTTAAACACGACGGACCAGGCGTCCTCTCGATGGCCAACGCTGGTCCCAACACCAACGGTTCACAATTCTTTATCACCCACGTTCCCACTCCCTGGCTCAATGGTAAACACACTGTCTTTGGCCGCGTCGTCAAAGGACAAGACGTGGTCGACTCTATCATCCAAGGCGATATCATTGAAACCATCGTGATCCACGACGACCTCTCCGACCTCCTGCAAGAACAAAGCGATTGGGTTAACGAGTGGAACAAAGCTCTCGGCAAATAACGTCGGATTTTGTCAATATCTTCATCATACAAGAGACATTTCCCGCATTCACCCTGGGGAATGTCTCGTTATTTGTTTCAAGGTCACCGGGCAAACGGTCTTGCATTCCCAGTCGCTTCTACTATCTTCTCTCTTCATGGTCTTGTCTGTCCAGAACCTCAAAGTCCAATTTGCAGCACGCATCCTCTTCAAAAACCTCTCGTTTACTGTAGAAGACGGCGATCGCATCGCACTAGCTGGCCACAATGGCGCCGGCAAATCGACGTTGATGAAATGCATTGCAGGCATTCAAGAACCTGACGAAGGCTCCATCGTTTTGCCCAAACATTTTAAAACTGGGTACTTACCGCAGGACGGCATCCACATTTCAGGTCGCAGTTTGTTCGACGAGGTACAGTCGGCTTTCTCCGACTTTTTATGCCTACAGCAAGAAATCGATGCCATGACCGAACAGTTGCGCCAACTTGCCCCTCGCTCTTCCGGTTATTCTGAATTGCTCGATAAAATCGGGACTCGCGAGCTCGCGTTACACAATCACGAACCAGCTCTCCTGAAACCTCGCACAGAGTCGATCTTGCGCGGTTTGGGGTTTAATAACGAGGATTTCAACCGCGATTGCGGAGAATTTTCGGGTGGGTGGCAAATGCGCATTGCTATGGCCAAGTTGTTGCTGAGAGAACCCGAGTTATTGATGTTAGACGAACCAACCAACCACCTCGACCTCCAATCTCAACGCTGGCTAGAACAATACCTCACCCACTACAGGGGCGCCATTATCATCATTTCCCACGACATCGCCCTGCTTGATTCTCTTGTTTCGCGTACAATCGCTTTCCACCACGGACGAGCGGAGGAATACGCTGGTAATTTTTCTTATTTTCTCAAAGAAAGCGCGGCTCGTAAAGAAATCCTTTTGCGCCAGCAAAAAAACCAACAGCGCGAAATCGCCAAAACCAAAGAATTCATCGAACGATTCCGTTATAAAGCCTCCAAGGCCTCACTCGTCCAATCGCGCGTCAAAATGCTCGACAAAGTCGAACTCGTCGAAGTCGAAGACGACGATGCAGTGATGGATTTCCATTTTCCACCGCCCCCACCAGGAGGACATACGGTCGTACGCCTGGAAAACGTCTCTAAAAGCTACGGCAATATCCGCGTACTCGATCACTATAACCTCGAAATTACCAAAGGCGAACGCATTGCCATCGTCGGAGTCAACGGAGCCGGCAAATCTACCTTTTCACGGCTCATATCCGGGGCGGAAGAGCCAACCTCTGGCCAGGTGGTGATGGGACATCATACGCAAATTGCCTTTTTCTCTCAAACTCATGCAGACATGCTCAACCCTGAGCAAACTGTACTAGAATGCGTAGAATCGGCAGCCTCTCGAGAAACGGCGCCCCTCATTCGTAACCTGCTTGGGTGCTTTCTGTTTCATGGTGACGACGTGTTCAAAAAGATAGCTGTATTATCCGGCGGAGAACGATCTCGCGTTGCCTTGGTATGCATGTTGTTGCATCCAGCGAATTTCCTCATCCTCGACGAGCCTACTAACCACCTTGATTTCCAATCACAAAAGGTTCTCCAACAAGCTCTCATCGAGTATCCTGGCACATGTTGCATCGTTTCTCATAACCGGAACTTCCTCGATCCCATCGTTTCCAAAGTTATCGAATTCCGCCCTGGTGGGCAACCGCGCGTTTTCCTCGGCAATGTCTCCGATTACCTCGAAAAAATCGAATCCGAAAAAGCAACTGCGCCCGCCACCACCAATAACTCGTCGACGACTGTTGTGCCAATTGCCAACCGGAAATCTCAAAAACGCATCGAAGCGGAAATCCGACAACAGAAATCACGCGTTGTTAAACCCCTTCAACAACAACTCGAAACCATCGAACAACGCATCGCCAATCTAGAACAACAAAAGGTAACAATCTCAGAGCAACTCTCCGCCCCAGATGTCATCACCAATTCAGACGAAATCCTTAACCTCACAAGACAGTTTCAGGACGCCGATCGCGCTCTAGAAAGCGCTTATACCCAATGGGCGGAACTCTCCGACCAAATCGAACAGAAAACTCGTGAGATCGAACACATGTTTTATCCCTAAGTATCATCAAAATTATCGCAAATTGATATCATTCGATCAGGAAGGTTTTTGAGTTGGACCAACCGGCAGGAGGCGCCAATGAGTCCAGAACCTGTTGCGCAACATTGCGGCGGAGAGCAGGATTTCGATGCCGCCGACAAGCATGAGAGTCGCAGGGACACCGATAAAGTCCAAAAGAGTTCCCCATGCCAAGGCAGCTAGAGGTTGAGCGCCAATGGTAACGATCGTAAAGAGCCCTAAGATAGAGGAGCGTTGTTTATCTGGCGCCAGCAGCTGGACCGTGGACGAAGTTGTTACGAACAAGGCAGACGTGGCAATACCTGCCAAAAAGAAACACATAATCTGAACACGTAAAATAGGGAACAAGCCTGCTAAGGCAATCATCACTCCCATCCACAACGTGCCATTGGACAAACTTAGGCCAATGCGCTGGTTTCTGCTTAAAAAAGGCAGCACAAACAAAATGCTGGATACAGCGCCAGCTCCGACAGCACCGAGAATCGCCCCAGTTGACTCGGGGCTTCCATAGGTTAACGCTGGCACAATTTGGTAGAATGATTGGCCTAGAGTATTCTGAATCAATGCGCTAATGAGGATCATGCGCAACCGGGAATCACCCCAGACAACTTTGAGTCCAGAACGTTTTGTTTTGTCCAGATCGTCTTCCGTGTTATCGTTTGTTTTATTTGTAGAAATCGCAGACTTCAGGCAAATCAAAGCAATAACGAGCGGAACGCAGCACAAGGCATTCAGAGCAAAGGCACAATTTTTACCTAACGAGGCAATAACAAACCCCGCCAGCGGGGGGCCGACTGAGCGACACACATTGAATACCAAGGAATACATGCTGATGCTTTTCAACAACATGCCTCGCGGCGATAAATCGCCTACGAACGCTTGCTGAGAAGGAAACGCAATACATTGTAACACCCCCAGCAAGCTTGCCCCCGAATACAACATCCACAATTGCATTAACCCACTGGATTCCAAGGCACACAACACAAGGGCAATGCCAATTTGGATGTATTGCACGACCAGCAACAGGCTCCGGCGGTCGTAGCGGTCTCCCAAGGCACCCAAGGTCATGCCAAACAGCAAAAAAGGCGCAGAATTTAAGGCAGCTAATGTGCCGACAGCAGATCCAGCGCCTCCCGACAATTCGTATGCAAGAATCCCCATGGCTGTCACCTGCAACCACATGCCAATCAGGGAACAAGCCTGCCCCAGCCAATAAATACGGAGCGACCGTACATTCAAAGGTACAAAAAAACCAATCCAACCTCGATCAGGAATGGGCACAACGACTACTCCTTTCCAGAGGTGACGATAGCAGAAATCATCCCTCCCAACACGTTACTTACGTGACTGTATCTCATCTACCGGGTACGGGCGTTGGCCTCTTTCCTTTTACTCAAGAGAGCTGATCGATTGAAGTGACCAGCCCTTTCTAGATTGTGACCTTTTCCCTGGCTTACTGTTGTTTAGTGGTAATACCGTATTTGATCATGAGAGCCTCCGGGTTGGGATCTCGTCCCATGAAGTTGCGGAACAGAACAGCAGGTTGCTCCGAATAACCGCGGGACAAAATGTTGTCACGGAACGATTGTGCAATCTCGCGATTGAAGATCCCCTCTTTTTGGAAGCGAGAGAAAGCATCGGCTTCCAAGATTTCTGCCCATTTATAAGAGAAGTAGAACGAAGAATATCCGACAGCCGACGAAAACAGGTGGTGACTGGAACGGATCACGCTCGGCAAAGGTTCCTTGAAGTACAAGAGATCCCCCAAAACATTGCGATTGAGTTGATTGAGGGAGGTGTTGTCTAACAAAGCCGGGTTGGTGTGGACAGTTAAATCCATTTTACCCAGCATCAATTGACGCATAAAACCCGAAGCTTGGTGGTATTTTTTGACATCCTTCATAACATTCAGCAAGGATTCCGGCAGAGCTTCCCCGGTTTTGTAATGTCTGGCTTTGTCTTTGAAGAACGAGGATTCCCAAAGCCAATTAACCATGAGCTGGGACGGTAATTCAACGAAGTCCAGCGGCACGTTGGTACCAGCCAACTGTCCAGATTCCGTTTCGGAGAACATCAAATGCAGGATGTGGCCAAATTCGTGAAAAAGAGTTTGGACATTACCAGGTCTCAAGAGAGCCGGTTCACCAGGAGCAGGTTGTGGAAAATTCACTCCAATCATCCCCAAGTGCGGACGAGCCGGAACACCGTGAGCAGTCTTGGATTGGCCAAGCGTAATGATGCTCATCCAGCCGCCATTGCGCTTGGTCGAACGCATGAACATGTCCAAATAAAACGATCCAATGTGTTTCGAAGTCGCTTTGTCCCAGACCTCAAAAAAACGTACTTGCGGATGCCAAACTTCGACGTAGCCATCCTTCAATGGAGTACCGGAGCCGGGGACGATGTACTGCGTCTTTTTTTCAATGACATTGATATTGAACAAACGATCGGCCACGTCGAAAAGCCCGGCTAAGGCAGAGTCCAACGTCAAATACGGGCGGATTGCCTCTTCGGAATAGTGATACAATTCTTCCTTTTGGCGAGCAGACCAATAGGCGGTATCCCAGGGATACAAGGAGACCTCCGCCCGCCCTGTTTTTTTGGCTTTGTACTGGCGCAAATCTTCCATATCAGCCAGATATTTTGGTTTGACCCCGGCAATCAGGCCGTCAACGAATTCGAGTCCTTTTTTGCCGCTTCCGGCCATGCTGTCTTTCAACGCCATGTCAGGATAAGTCTGATACCCCATCAACCGGGCTTTTTCTTGCCGGAGTTTTAAGATTTTGCGGATTAAGGGTTCTGTATCAAAAGGTCCCGTGTATGCGGTCGACGTTTTTTCCCAAATTTTACGTCGAAAATCTTCTGAGTCAGCCTTGGTCATTACGTTTTCCGTCGACAGATCGTGCCAGGTGAAACGCCATCCCTTTTTCCCCGGATGAGCCTGTTCGTACTGTTTGGCAGCACGGGCAATGCCGATTTTAGAAATTCCCTTCAAGTCGTCGGCTTGGGTCGTCTCAAAATTCCACGCGGCATGGCAATCCAGCAGGATATTGGCGAATTGCTGCGTGGCTTGTGCAATATCGCGATCGAGTTGTTCTAGTTTTTTGCGGGCATTATCCGGCAATGCCGCGCCACCGTCTCGAAAGAAAGCGAGTGCCACCGTCATCATACGCCGACGCTCCTGGGACAATGAGTTATCTCCCTGCAATTGGGCAGCCGCAGTTTTCAACGCGCGATACAAGGCTTGATTTTTGCTGATTGATGAAAAGAAGGCAGCAAATTCAGGCGTCACACGATCCACCGCCTTACGAACAGCGTCACTATTACACAGGGCAGAGATCAGGCCAATTTTGTTATCAACCTCATTGACGCGAGTCAGAGCCCGATCGTAAGCGCCAAAGGTATTGTCATACGTCATTTCATCGGTTTTGAGCCCGGCAATCCGTTCCAATTGATTATTAGCCCAGCGGATAGCCTCTTGGGTGTCGGGCACGATGCAGTTCGGCGTCAGGCGGCTCCAGGCGACGGGATAAGTTTGATCGAGGAAAGGATGTTCATCCGCCAAATGACTAATACAGGTCGCATTACATGGTGTCGGTTGATCGGCAAACAAAGCTGTTCCGCTTATGGCTAACGGCAATACCGTTGTCAAACAAGCAAGGCGCACAACTTTGTTCATCAGGTGAGTCGATTTGTTGATTATCATAAAAATTCCCAGTGAAATACGTTGAGTAAGCTCGCGTTCTTTCAACATGGGTACAGAAATACGACGCTTCCCCGGCTATGGAGTTTAGGAAAGAAGTTTGTGTTTCGTTATTCTTGTTTTCGGGGGAAACTGAGGAAGATAGGGCATTTTGTTTTGGGCAATCAACCTGCTCAATCGATGTAGATTCGCGGGATACGCGGGCCGATCGAAGTTAGGATTTCCCAAGTGATTGTACCGGCCTTTTGTGCCAATTCCGGGACAGTTACATGATCTCCAACAATCTCTACCGGGTCGCCCGGTGTTACATTCTGGACCTGACTCACATCTATCATGAACTGATCCATCGTAATGCGTCCGATTACTGGGCAAAACTGCCCCTTGTAATAAACGCGAGCTCCGGCTTTGTACAAGCACCGCATGTAACCGTCCGCATAGCCTAATCCCACCGTTGCCACGCGGGTTGGTTGGTTAGTGATGAATTCTTGGCCATACGACACGCCAGAGGCTTCCGGTAGCATACGCACGACCGTCAACCTAGACTTGAGAGTCAGGGCCGGTTTCAGATGATCATTCCACGGAGAATCGATGGGAGGATACCCATACATGCAGATACCAGGTCGCACCAAGTTTGCGCAAGGGACTTTGTACCCGAGCAAGCCGGCGCTACTGCACAAATGGCGGTAGGGAACGGGAATTCGGTTTTCCAGAGTTTCGACGACGTGGGTGAACATGGCAATACTGCGTTCCGTCGTCTCGCGGTTTTCATCAGCGCTGGGCAAATGGGCACCGATTCCTTCGATGTAGAGGTGATCCCATGCCGACAAGCGCTCGAGCAAAGCTGGTACCTGATCGATCAACAAACCACCCCGCCCCATTCCAACATCCACCGATACGTGGATCGGGAGGGTTTTCCCGTACAAGGTAGCCAATGAATTGTAGTGATCACCTTCCTCCAGCGTCGACATAAAACAACGCCAGTTATTCAGCACGATTTCTTCTCGTTCTTCGGGAAATGCAGGCCCTAAAATGTACGGAGTCGTACGACACCCACATTGGCTGATCCGACGAGCTTCCCCCACATTAGCCACGCCAAAAAAGACGATTCCCTCGCGATCCAGACATTGAGCGACGGGTTCCAGACCATGGCCATAAGCACCAGCTTTGACCACCGGCATCATCTGGGCCCCACGGGTTGCTTCTTTAATGACAGACAAGTTGTGTTTGAGGGCGCTTAAACTCACTTCGGCCCATGCTCGTGGCGGACTAATATGCGGCATGTCCCGGTGTTACTCCCCATCATTCCCCAACGCAAGCATATTTGAGGTTCTCTCCGACAAAACGGGTCTGTTTCAGATCCGCAGGTAAAAGCATTGTCGTAGTTTGAGGAAGAGATAGGGTACGTTGAAGAGTCCACAGGCCGTGGACTGGATCCGGGAAATAGCAACATTAACTGAACAGACTCCAAATTTTACCAAATTTACCAAACACTAGTGATCGACAATATTCCACCATATCGTTACTTCACCGATTAGGAAATCGAGCGCATAACTGAAATCCAACACGAGCTCGAACCATCTACATTTGACCAAGTACAAATTGTATGGAAAGCCTCTACGATACGCAGGTAGGACCATGAGAGGAATAGCCTCATAGTTTTACAAGAGCGTGAAAGACATAACGAGCATTCCCAGGATAATCCCGTAAATAGACAAATGGTGGTGACCCCATTTTTCTGCCATAGGGAGCAATTCATCAAATGAGATAAATACCATGATCCCAGCGACACAAGCGAACAAAAGTGCCAGAAGAGTCGGCGTCAAAAACGGGAAAATCAGCAACATTGCCAACAAGGCGCCGGCAGGTTCGGCTAGGCCTGAGGCAAAGGAATAGAGAACGGCTTTCTTGCGATCGCCCGTGCCGTAGTAAAGCGGGATGGCGACGACCATGCCTTCCGGGATGTTGTGAATAGCCACCGCCAATGTAATTGAAAGCCCTAGTCCGATGGAATCCATACCGGCGGCAAATGTTGCTATCCCTTCGGGGAAATTGTGAATACCAATCACCAGGGCAAATAAGGCACCTATGCGATGGATGCGACCGTTATTGAGATGGTTTTGCGGGACCGATGGCAATTCCTCGCGATCTAACTCGAAGAACTCGTGCGGATTTTCATCCTCAGGTACACAGCGGTCGATGAGCGCCGCTACGAGGATACCCCCGAAGAATGCAGCCAGGGCCCATATTCCCCCCCATAAATCGCCGTAAATTGCTTTTAAGTCGACACGGGCATTTGCCAGGAGTTCGACAAATGAAATATAAACCATGACCCCGCCAGAGAAGCCCAGGGCGAACGTCAAAAATTTCGTATTTGTCCGTTTGGTGAAAAAAGCGACGAATCCCCCGATTCCCGTAGCAAGGCCCGCCAAAGTCGTCAAGCCCAAGACACAAAGAAGATGCGACAGTGAATAGTCCATAGTTCCCGGCATTAACATGCCCGGCTTGGGGGATTCTGTCGACACTCTAGCGTGGCAAAAGGTACATCATGTCCCGTTTTTCATTGACTTAAGGCTTTAATAGGGGCTTTTTGGTGGTCGTTATGATGATTTCTATTCCACCTTTAGATTCTGTAGCCGCAGAGCAGACACGGCTTCGGTTGGATAGTCTCGCCAAAGTTCCCGGTAGCCTAGGCAGATTGGAAACGCTCGCCATCAGGCTAGCTGCCATGACAGGAGATCCTCAGCCCCTGTTCCCCAACAAAGAAATCATCGTTTTTGCGGGTGATCACGATATTGCGCTAGAAGGAGTAAGTGCGACTGGACAGGAAATCACCGCCGGACAAGTCCGCAACTTCGTCCGCGGGGGGGGAACCATCAATGCTTTTGCTCGCAATGCTGGCGCCAGTGTCAAAGTAGTAGATGTGGCCGTTAAGGAGAACATCACCGACTTGCCTGGACTGATCAATCGAAAAATTATAAATGCCGTCCACGATTTCAGCAAAGGCAGTGCCATGACACGCGAGCAAGCCGAACAATCGATAGCTATCGGCATTGAAATGGCTCGGGATGCAGCTTCTCGAGGGATTAATTTGTTGGCAGCCGGGGAAATGGGCATAGCCAACACCTCGCCTTCATCGGCCATTGCCTCCGTTGTGCTTCAACTGCCTGTTGCCGCCGTCACGGGTATTGGTTCTGGGATTGATCTTGAAACAGTCCGTAAAAAATGCGAGTTAATCGAACAAGGGATTACCCTCAATCAACCAGATCCCAACGATCCCATCGATCTCCTGGCCAAAGTTGGCGGCGCAGAGATTGGCGCCATGGCAGGACTCATGCTCGGCGGGGCTTCTTTGCGCATTCCGGTTGTTGTCGATGGTTTTATTGCCGCTGCTGCCGCTGCTATCGCCGTGTTGATCAACCCCGAGGTAGCACATTACCTGGTGGGGTCGCATGTTTCCGTGGAACCCGGTCACCAAATGTTGATGCAGTACATTGGAGTCGAGCCCTTCTTTGATTTTGGCCTGAGGTTGGGCGAGGGTACCGGGGCTGCGTTGATGTTCCCGATCATCGACGCCTCTGTCCGCATCCTACGCGAACTTATTTTGTTCAAAGACATGGAATTCTAGACCATGCACACACTCCGTGCCGCATTCGGTTTTTTTTCTCGCCTTCCGGTAGGTCATTTTTATGGCTCGTCAGAAAACCCATTCCAAGGAGTCCTCAAATGGATTCCCGTGGTTGGCTTGGTCATCGGAGCCCTGGCAGCTACTCTTACATGGGCCGCCACACTCGTCCTTCCCTCACTTGTTTGTGGAGTTCTTGCCTGTGTCATTTGGGAAGCTTTGACTGGGGGATTGCACCTCGACGGCGTCGCTGACTGTGGAGACGGATTGCTGCCAGAAACGCCGCCCGAGCGTCGATTGGAAATCATGAAAGATTCTCGGCTGGGCACATTTGGGGGAGCCGCCCTCTTTCTTACGCTTTTGTTGAAGATTGCTGCGATGACGGCGTTAGTGCAGATGCGTTCTCCGTGGTTGCTGATGAGTGCGTTCATCATGGCCGGCGTTTTGTCTCGTAGTTGCATTTTCCTGACCCTGCCTTATCGAACAGCTCGCCCCGGTGGGCTCGGAGAAGCCATCCGCAATGGTACCCGTCCTTGGCATGCCATCCCGGCCATCATCCTCGTTGCCGTCGGCTGCGTATTGACTCCGCTGCACGGTCTCCTCGCCGTCGTCGTCGCCGTGGTGGTGACTGAATCTTTGTTGGTGACTGCGCGTAAGCGGCTTGGAGGAGTGACAGGGGATGTTTTTGGGTGTCTGATTGAGACGATTGAGTGGCTCACGTTAACAGTCTTTTGCATAAGGTTCTAAACATGACTTGCCCCATCCAACCACTTTTTTCCCTTCCCGGCCTTCGCCTGGGGTGTACCTCCTTTGTTGTTCATGAGGCCTATGTTCCTGCATTTCAGCAAATTGTGCAATTGTGTTCGGAGGTTTCTCTGTTGTTGAACTCGCCCGGTCCCGACAATGCCTACTTGATCACTCGAGACGAAGTGGAGGCAATCCGAGCCATAGCCACCGAAAACGGTACGAGCCTCAACGTCCACCTTCCATCCGACGGTACTTTTGATTCACCCGACGAAGCAGCCGCATTCACTCGGCGCATCCGCCAAGCGATCGAACGTACTGCCTCTCTAGAACCACATTCGTGGGTTCTGCATGTTCCTGTCTCTTCTTGTGCCCACACCGGCACTCTGCCGACAGCCGCCCAAACCGAATGTATCCTCCGCTGCCTGGCGGAAATAGCTTCGGATCTACCGTCTTCCGAGCAACTTTGCCTGGAAAACCTCGAACACGTCCGCACCGACTTCCTCGATCTCTTTCTGCAAAACACGTCTTATTCGCGCTGCATGGACATCGGCCACTTGTGGAAAGACACCATTGATCCAGCGCCCTTGTTGAAATCCTGGTATCCTCGACTGCGCATCATTCACCTGCATGGGCTCGTGACACGAGATCACCAATCACTCGACCACATGCCTCAAGAATCCATCGATGCCGTTATGCATCCGCTCTGGCAGCAAGCCTTCCCCGGCACCATCACGTTAGAAGTCTTTCAACGAACCGATCTCGAATCTTCATTTCAAACGCTCCTTCAATCACATGAACGCTTCCTCAATGCCCAGCGTCCCTGAACCTTCGTCGCTGACACTTGTTCTCGGCGGTACGCGCAGTGGCAAAAGCCTCTTTGCAGAACAACTTGTTTCCCGATGTGGAAGCCACATTCTTTACATTGCCACAGCCGATGCCAGTCAAAATGATCCCTCCATGGATCGCCGCATCGCCCTCCACCAACAACGCCGTCCCCCTTCCTGGGAAACTCTCGAGGCTCCACGCGACATCGCCCGACACGTAGTCAGGTTGCCCGAGCTCAGTTCGTTTCACGGCATCCTGCTCGACTGTGTCACCCTCTGGATTTCGAATCTGCTTTTTTCCGGGGCCAACGGGGCTCCACTTGATCAAGCGAGCTTTGAAACTCTCATCCACAAAGAAATAACTGACCTGACAGGTATGGTTTCTCAGATGCCATGTCCCTGGGTACTCGTCTCCGGAGAAACCGGATTGGGTGGAACCCACTCTACCGCTATCGAACGTCAATTTGCCGACGGTCTTGGATTGGCCAATCAACTCTTGTCTCAAGCAGCACAACGTGCCTGGTTCGTCGTCGCCTCGCGCCCCCTTCTTTTGCCACCACCATTCCAAAGCCCCACAGCCCTTGTCTAATAAGATCAAAATTCAAGATCGAGGGAAATGAGGAGGCAATTCTACAATCTTTAACTTGTTGCCTTCTAAGACATTGAGAACTACAAACTCAAAATACAAGAACCTGTCGTCTATAACAGAAGACAGGTCCTTGTTAAAATATTTTTGTCTTTTTTAATAGGGATATTTTTCTGAAGGACCGTATTGATTCGTACCTCTTTGGCTATCTTGAATACAAATCATGAGACTCACCACAATACCCACTAGAGGAATGGCACATAAAAGAACCATCCAACCGGACCACCCGATATCATGGCATCGGCGAACACTCACAGCCAAACCAGGTACAAGTAAGCCTAACGATGAGACTAAACTTAGCACCAGTCCAACAATTCCTACCACAGCTCCCAATTCGTTATTTTGTTCAAGCATAACGCTCCCTATCACCGGTATAAAACCACATATAAATCCTACTAGGAAGGAAGCAACAGAAAATATCAAAAACTCCTGGCGTGTTGCACGACCAGAAAAATCAGCGTACTTTTCTTTCACGACTGTGATGAAATACTTTCTCAACAACTCCTTAAATGATAACTGTATTCCAGGATTATAGGGTTGAGGCGCCTGATTATTGGGGACAGGATATACAGGAGTGGGATACGCCGGTTGTTGCGGAGCTTGAATTGGAGGTACAGGATTTGAGGGTATCGGAGGAGGCGATACCGGAGCGGGTTGTATTGTACACCATTGAAACACAAGCTCACAGGGTTTCCAATCAGACCACCCCTGGGCCCATACTTTGGAACCAGGAGGCAATTGACGGTTTGTATAAAGGGCCTGGAGTTCTTGCTCACTGTATGGCCCCTCCTGCTGGGAAGCTCCCGACCTTACCAGGTAATAGATTTTACCAGTTGAGGCTCCTGGAGTTGATGCCGGAGCGGGTTGTGTTGTACACCATTGAAACACGAGTTCACAGGGTTTCCAATCAGACCACCCTTGGGCCCATACTTTGGAACCAGGAGGCAATTGACGACTCGCATAAAGAGCATAGAGGTCCTGCTCGCTGTATGGACCTTCCTGTTGAGAAGTTCCCGGCTTTGCCAGGTAATAGATTTTGTCGGTTGAGGCCATTTTTTTAGATGAAAATTAGGGATTGATATGCACCTTGGATACCATCTATTAATATCATCATTTCTATAATGGTGTAAATGAAAAATAGAGTTCAACGGAAAATTTTCGCCTTTATTTTATTAGGTGTCTGGGGATTCTGCGGTATGTTTACAATGGGCATTGACACCACCAATCAACAAAACCATTTCACCTTTAGGCGGATGATCTTCGAACAGAGATGCCAATTCTCGTGCCGTCCCCCGGTGGTAAGTTTCAAAAGTTTTGGTTAATTCTCGGGCGACGCAGACAGGAGTTTCCGGTGCGAGATCAGCCAGCAACCGAACAGTTTTAACGATTCGGAAGGGAGATTCGTAGAAGATCGACGTGTGTCGAGCCGCAATAGCTTGCTCGAGGACCTGAGTTTTTTTACCTGACTTTACCGGCAGAAATCCACCGAAGAAAAAAGCATCAGTTGGCAAACCGGAGCCCACGAGAGCTGTCACAACAGCCGAAGGCCCTGGTAACACAGTAAAACTAATCCCGTCTTGCTTCAGTTTTTGGATCAGTTTAAAGCCCGGGTCGCTCACGCCCGGCATACCAGCATCCGTCACAACAGCGAAACGTTCTCCCGAGGTCGCGCGTTGTGCAATTTCATCGGCTCGGGCTGTTTCATTGTGGTCGTGCATACTCAGCAAATTCTTACGAATTCCGTAATAACTAAGCAACATTCCCGAATGGCGCGTATCCTCGCAAACAATCGTATCCACCGACTGCAAAACCTTCAGAGCTCGATGAGTAATGTCTTCACGGTTGCCAATAGGCAAAGGCACAAAATATACAGAATAGAGGATTTCCGACGAATCACTCATCAAGCTTCTTTACTCCCTTCTGTCTTAGCCATTACTAACGCTACTGCAAATATCCCTCGCCACCAATCGAGCCGCATACGACAGAGCATTGGCTCGGGCAGACTGTTGATTACCCATATTGAACAAACTGGAAACAGCCGTTGCAGAACTAGAACGTAACACCCGATTGGTACCCGACTCCACAATGCGATAATCTACGACCAAGCGAAGCCCTACTTCCATGCTCTCGTATGTGTCCGTGTAACTAGAACGCAATTGGAGAAAACTAATCGAACGCACCTCCCCCTCAATGCGCACATCTGCCTTGTTTGACTTCACCAAGCCATATGTCCCTTCAATCTGAATTTCTTCAGCAACAGCACTGCTGACCATAGCACCGGCACGCGGCTCCAACGTATTGTTGGAGAACACCCCTACGGACATCGTGTGGACATTCTGCAATTCAGCAGGCTTAAGACCACCAATGTGATATCCGCACGAACAGAGGGTCATAGTTAAAATAGCCACGGTAATGCGCAATACCTTCTGTCTCCCACCTAATTGCCCAAGTCTCGCTTTCATCTTTTCATTGCTGTTTTTTCACACAAATCAAGGGAGCGACTGAACCTATTGGACTTTGGATCCAAGCTCTTTAAGATATTCCTTGGCTTTTGCCGCCGCTTCTGGGTTGATATGGTCCATTGAAGCAGTTTCCTGGAAACAGAAAACTGCCGCATCCAAATTTTTCATCCGGTTCATGTAATATTCCCCAATTTCTAGTTTTTGCTGGACAAGTTGACGGCGGATATCGTTGAGTCCACTTTTTGCCTGAGCTGACTTTGCGTGATTGGGGAACATCGACAAATAAGCTTCATACGCTTCCTGAGCACGCATAATATTGGTATTGTTGCGATCGCCCTTTTCACTGGCACTGCGATACAAATCTGCCACTTCCAATTGGGCGACAGGCGCATATGGACTCGTCGGATAATTGTCTACTAATTTTTGAAAGGTTTCTATAGCTTCCTGGGTTCGTTCGCGTTTGACCAAATATTCTCCCAACAGATACATAGCCTCTGGCGCCACTTCTGAATAGGGAGCATTTTGGCAAACACTATTCAACCAACGAATTACATCCGAAGGGTCCATAGGCACGTCAAAACTCCACAATACCTTACTAGTCAATTCACCGCGAGCCGCCTTGAATGCCAACTCCTTTTGAGCCTTCAGCGCTTGGGAATACAACGGACTATTCGGATAACGTTCGATCACCTTCTGATAGGTATCAAAGGCTTCCCGCGGATCATCAGTCAATTCGTACAACTGGGCCAAGTGGAATCGAGCTGCCGGCGCTTCTTCTGCAAGCGCATGGTATTCGCACAGCTTTTTGTATCGGGATATGGCTCCGCTCCAGTCTTTTTGTTCTACGCATTCTTGGGCTTCCTTCCAGTACTCTTGTGCTTCAGGATCTACAAGCTTCAGCGTTCCTGACGCTGGCGGGGCGTCCGTATAACATTGACACAACAGCAAAGATGCTGCCAACGCTCCCATGATCAAAAAGGCCTTGTTCATGGCTCTATTATGAAATCAATCTACCCGGCTTCAAGTCAGATTCGTGAATGGATGCCGCCAATCGCGACAGCATCCCTAGCAATAAAACTAACTTTAATGTTTGCCATAAACAGCGTCTGCATCAAATACTGCCCCACCATCTGATAGGCAAAGTTGAACCGGCTTGCCGTCATCTGTCAACTGATCACCAAACGCAACACTACGGTAAAAACACGAATGATGCCCAGTGTGACATGCTCCTGCACCAATCTGGTCCACCAGTAACACCAAAGCATCTTGGTCGCAATCTACCAAAATTTCCTTCACTTTCTGCACGTGACCGCTCGTTTCTCCCTTGTGCCACAATTTCTGGCGGCTCCGAGAAAAATATACCGCTTCGCCTAGCTGCAAAGTCAACTTCAAGGCCTCGTCATTCATGTAAGCCAGCATCAACGGTTCGCGCGTCTTGTAATCCACTGCCATCGCTGCAATTAATCCATTAGCATCAAATTTAGGTGCAAATTCCAAGCCTTGTTCCACATCTGCTTGACTGCGATCGGCAAAAATAATGCGTTTTGTTTCGTTACTATTACTCATAGCCCGGGTTAGATTACACAAATGTCCGACATCAGCCAATCTTTTCTGTTGCTCTGACGCAATGAAACAGTTTCCATACAGGCATGCCCTTCACTGAATCTCAGGCTCTCCAACTCCTCACAACCGCATTTGACAACCATCGCTTTCCTCACGCTATCCTTTTGGCTGGAAACGAACAGGCAGGATCGCGCCGCATCGCCTACCAACTGATCAAACACATTAATCCGAACACGCGAGGAACTTCACTCGAATCAATACAAGATGAATATCTGAGACTCATCCGCCCGCGTTCGAAATCCCGAAAAATCCTTATCGACGACATCCGATCAATCGAACCCTTCCTGCAACAAAAAGCCGATGTGAATCATACGAAAGTCGTCGTTATTCTCGAGGCAGAACGAATGAATGAAGATGCCGAAAATGCTTTCTTAAAAACTCTCGAAGAGCCCCCGTCGCAAACTCTCGTCATACTCATCACCGCGCAGCCCGAGCAACTTTTACCCACGATCATCTCCCGCTGCATTAAAGTTCCGCTGTTCCTGCCCGGCGGCGATATTTCGCTCACCCCCGTTCAACAACAGATTCTCCCGCTTTGGGTCGATGCCGTATCGCGCATCGGGGACGACCTCAATGCCCTAGCCTTCCGCGCCACCCTCATGGAAACACTCTCTCAGCGGAAAGCCGACATTACAGCCGCCATGACGCAGGCTCTCAAGGAAGAAGCCAAAATCATCGCCCAGGGTACTGATACTACCAACTGGGAGGCTAAGAACAAGGAGCTCAACTCTGCCCTCATTGAAACAGAATACCTCGCTGAGCGCAAACAAGTTCTCGAGCTCCTCATTCTTTGGTTTGGTCAAGCCGCGATCATTGCTTCCGGATCAACGGCAGAAAAACCTATCCACCCCGGTATCGCTCAAATGGCCCAATCCATGGACCTCCACGAAATCCTGACTCGCATGAAAGCTATTGAACAATTGGCTGACGATTTGCAGACCAATACTCACGAAGGGCTTTGCATGGATGTCCACATTCTTGCAGCTTTAGGAGAAATCCCCGACTAACCACCTCCAACCAATACGTCACAACGCCAATCCCCTGAGAGACGATTACAATCCCAGGATTAAATCAGTATACACGAGTAGGGAGTTCCTACCGTCACGAAGGGGAAGTTCTATTTCTTATACGAGTAAGCGGACAACGACACCCCGTGCGGAGTTGGGGAGGTTTTTCTTTGTCAGTTTTGAGGCTAGGCCGTGGTGTAATTGAGGGGAGAAAGCGGCAATTTACCAGTTCATTGCGAGCGGCTGTGGGCAGCAGAGCTCTTTTAGGGGGGTGTTTCAGGATATTCACCTCCATCAATATCTAAAGCAGGGGGTAATACGCGTTGATTCGGTAATATCCAGCCCTCCATGGAACCGACCGGGGTTTCCCTGCAAAGCCAACATCGGCCCAGTTTCCCGAACGACAAGAAAAAATGCTACTAAAATCATTTTTTTGATAAATGTCGCTCTATGTAATAGATTTTGGGTGTGTAAGTCACACTTCAGTAAATTTCATTCCTTCAACCCCTCAGCTTGATCAGTATTATGTTTTTGCCTCATCTATCAACAGCAGTCGATCTAGAGTCAGTTTTTCTGTCTGTCGACAAGGCTGCCACCAATCTACTTGCATCGGCTATCAGTGAATTAGTTGAAGCCGTTCTCCGCAGGCTCGCCCCGTTCATCAGTTCGTTTCTCAGGTTGGTAGTCGAGAGATATGATGCTACGTGGATTATATGGATTTTAATATTCATACTCTTCATACCCTTGATTGTAGCAGGTATAAAGTACCTAAATGAGAGGTTCTAAAAATCCATTCATATTAACAACAATTCACAATGCCCCAAGACTGTGGCTCAACTGATCAGGGTTGGGCTGCTATGTGGACAAAAAATACGTTAGGTGAGCTAATTAGGACCTCCCCTGTCTCTCGAAGGCATAGCTACTATCTTTAATTCTTCATGATATACTGGTTTCCACAGGATTTCTCCTCTCTCTGTGGTACTTGACTATCTGTACCAGGCGAGCGATGGCCTTCTTGAGATTCTTTCTCTGCTGCTCCTTCGTCAGGGAATGTCCTCGGCGACCTCGTTCGCATATTCTCGCCTTCATCCCCTTTCTCTCAAAAGCTCCCTCTGTGCCTACGTAGCCTGAATCCATGTAAAACTCTTCCCCTTTAACATCATTGCTGTCAATTAGTTCTGATGAACACCGAGAATCATGCACAGAGGCAGACGTCGTGGCATAACCCGTTATCAACTTGGTCTTGCGACACACCTTCACATGATTCTTGTATCCATAGAATCTCTCCTCG
>CASFPZ010000005.1 GCA_949296365.1 uncultured Akkermansia sp.
GATGATGACGATGATGACGATGATGACGATGATTGACGATGATTGACGATGATTGACGATGATTGACGATGATTGACGACGATTGACGACGATTGACGACGATTGACGACGATTGACGACGATTGACGATTTCTTATCTGTCCATATATTATTCTGTGAACTCAACTGAGTGGGAACATTGGAAACACTTGAATTAGGCTATTGTTGAAAGGTCAAGTGTGACATGAAAAACAACTACTCAACATAGGGAGATGTTGAGATAATTGGAGAAAACAGAAAAACATAGAATTAATGAACATTAATTGGAATGCAGAGGGATACAGCAGCAATTTTTTCTTTGTGCATCAATATGGAGAGAAAGTCCTAGAACTTTTAGAAATAGAACCAGGAAGTTCAGTGATTGATTTAGGTTGTGGCAATGGTGCATTGACGCAACAAATTGCGTCAATGGGGGCCAATGTAATTGGCATTGATGCCTCGGAAGAGATGTTGTCTGTTGCGCGGGCACATTATCCGAATTTGCCATTTGTACAGGCAGATGCATTGGAGTTTTCGGTAGCTCATCCCGTAGAGGCTATTTTTTCCAATGCAGTATTTCACTGGATTGATCGAGACAAGCAACAGACTTTGTTACAAAATATCAATCGCGCTTTGAAACTACATGGGCAATTGGTGTGTGAATTTGGTGGCAAGGGATGTGGGGCTCAAGTACACAATGCTCTGCGTCGTAGTTTTGAATGCCGAGGGAAACAGTATATGATGCCTTTTTATTTTCCCAGCATTGGGGAATATACGCCGATGGTAGAACGTGCGGGGTTGAAAGTTGTTTTTGCTACGTTATTTGATCGGCTGACTCGTTGTGTTAACGGGATGAACGGATTGAGAGATTGGATCAATATGTTTGTCAAAGTCCCGTTTTATGGAATCGATGAAAAGACCAAAGAAGAGATTTTGGACGAAACTGAACATGCTTTGTCAGGCACCTTATTACATGATGGAGAGTGGTATATTGATTATGTGAGGATAAGACTTAAAGCAGTCAAGGAACAGGACGTTGAAAACTAGCTTGAACCGACCAATAAAAAAGGCTGCTCGCCTGTGAAGGAAATGAGCAGCCTGAAAAAGAGGGTAGGATCCTTTTTCTTAGGTTATTTTTGATTGAGGATTTGGCGTCTCTTCTGGATCCAGCCAGAGAATATTTTGGAAGCAGCTGGGATGATAACAAGGTTGAGAATAGTTGCCGAAAACAGACCACCAAATTGCACGATAGCTAACGGCCCCAGCAATTCACCGCCTGGCTCATCAATTGCCCAAATGAGAGGGAGTAGTCCTAAGATTGTTGTCAACGAGGTCATGATGATGGGAACGACACGTTCCAAAGAGCCTTGAATGATAGCTTCTTCTGGCGGTATACCTTGGTGTTCAAGATCTCGATAGCGATTAAGAAGAATCAATCCGCTACGGATAGCAAAGCCAATGACCGTCACGAATCCGACGATGGATGCTACGGAGACAATAGGAGGGATGTAATGCCCAGATAAGAAACTTGATAAAGTCCCTGGAGAGGCTAAGAAGATAGCTACAATGCCGCCAACAAGGCAAAGAGGGATATTGACGAGGGTGATCATAGCTCGACGGACGCTTCCCAATGCAGTGGCGAGGAGGAGTACGATGAGTACAGCAATGACGGCGCCGAGCGTGTAGAGACGCTGGCCAGCAGATTCTCGGGCCTTGATTGTGCCGGCATAATCGACAGTACATCCCATGGCATTCATGACAGGATCCAGCTTCTCTCGGCAAGCTTGAGCCAAATCACCTAAGTTGGAGTCTGGCGATGGATTACAGGAAATCATGGCTTTGCGCATCGTGTTATCGCGTAGGATGAGGTTAGATACTTCTTCACGGTAAACGTGGGCAACGTCATCGAGTCGAACGGTGCGATTATCTTGAGTGATCAGTTCCAGGTTTCTCACATCTTCGATGTCAGAGCGGTAGGCGGGATCGATTCTTAAGACAACGTTCCAGTGATCCTGGTTTTTGATGACTTCGCCGAGTTTTTGGCCATTCATAGCAGTGGAAACCTGGTCAGCTGCATTGGCGATGGTAAGTCCATATGCAGCCAAGGCTTCCTGGTTATATTGGATCCTAATTGTATCGACCATAATTTCGCGGTTAGCTCGCGCATCGGCGACTTCTGGGAGAGAATCAAGGATTTCCTTGGCCTTTTTAGCGGCGAGTCGGAGTTGGGACAATTCGGAACCGTAAATATTGATAGCGATTTCTGAGTTGGACCCTGACAGTGACGAACTGATTCGGTGGGCGAGCGGAAATCCGATCATGTTGTTGGTACCTGGGATGTCGCTGATTGTGTCTCGGATTTTTTGTTTAAGGACCTTTTGATCTTGAGCTAGGTCGACGCGAACTAACAATTCAGAGACACTGACTGGTTCGGCGTGTTCATCGTTTTCGGCGCGGCCAGCACGTTGAGCCACAGATAGAATGCCTGGAATTTTTTCCAGTTTTTTCATGACTTCTCTCGAGATACGCTTCGTTTCGTCGAGAGAAGTTCCTGGTACTGTATTGATGAATACTGTGTAACAATCTTCATTGAATGGAGGTAGGAAACTAGTACCGTAGGTTGAGGCTAACCAGAGAGAAAGTCCTGTAATAACCAGCAATACACAGCAGACTGTTTTAGAGAAACGGAGACAGTAGCGTAACACTGGTGTGTAGATTTGTTTAATGAACTTAGTACTTAAGGAATCACCAGTTTTTTGCGATTCGAGATTTTTGCTCTTTTTAAAGAACATGAAACATAGAACTGGGATAATAGTGATAGAAACCAAGAGAGAAGCAGTCAGTGCTAGCATGTAAGAAATTCCCAAAGGTCTAAAAAATTGACCTTCGATACCAGACAAGAATAAAACAGGAACAAAAACCAAAAGGATAATGACTGACGAAAAGGTGATGGAACCAATGATTTCTCCTTTAGCTGCCATTAAGACCTCGTACTTGCTGCGTCGTTGATCTTCGGGAAGAGCAACATTTTGGTTCAAATGCCTCCAGGCGATTTCAACAAAGATGATAGCATTATCTACGACATCGCCAACGGCTACAGCGAGTCCTCCCAAGGTCATGATGTTGATAGCTAGATCAAATGTTGGAAAGAAAATGAGCCCCAACAAAACGGACATTGGCATAGAAACAAGTGTGATCAGTGCTGTACGTAAATTGAGCAGAGTTAACAAAATGACCAACATTACGACAATACCGGCAACAATCAGAGTTTCGAGACCGTTATCGAGTGAGAGTTCGATGAAGTCAGACTGCCGATAAGCTTCAGTATGGAGTTTCATACCTTTTGGTAATTGGCTTTTGGCAAATTCGTCGACGGCTTGCTGTACGGCGTGGCTCAACGCGAGAGTGTTGGCGCCAGGAACTTTTTGGATGGATAACAGAACGGCATCTTGCCCCATGAATCCTGCGTCGCCTCGTCGAGGCGCTCCGTCGATTTTTATCTCAGCAACATCCTCTAAACGAAGGACACCTGAAGGGTGGCTGGAGACTAAGGCTCGGTTAAGTTGTTCGAGGTTATTAAAGCGTGATTCCTGTTGGATGGGCAGTTCTTGTCCTGCGACATCTTCTAGGTATCCTGCTGGGATAGTGGATTGAGCTTCTGTGATAGCTGTTTTGATGTCTTCCAGAGTTAAACCTGCTTGTTTGAGACGATTCGGATGATAAATGACCTGATATTCAGGTAGACGCCCGCCGAGTACGGTGATTTGACCGATCCCTGGTATGGCCATGAGTCGTGTACGTAGCTTGTATTCAGCGAGTTGTCGCATATCTAGCGGGTTTGTATGTTCATCGCCAGTCAGAGCGATAAGCATAATTTCGCCGGTTACCGAGACAATGGGAGCAAGTTCAGGACTGTATTCTGCGGGGAGAGTTTCTCGAACAGCAGAAAGACGTTCTGAGACGATTTGGCGAGCACGATAGATATCGACATCCCAATCAAAATCGACCCATACAAACGATAGCCCAGGACTTGATGAAGAACGGACTTCTTTGACTCCTGCGGTACCATTCATGGCGGATTCAATGGGAATGGTAACGTATTGTTCCACTTCTTCGGGGGTTAATCCTGAGGCTTCTGTCTGGATTGTTACGCGTGGGATTCGGAGTTCGGGGAAGACATCTACAGGGATATTTTTCCCCATGATGATGCCGATAATGGCTAGAACGATTGTTAGCAGGATGACGGTGATCCTGTTATTGAGGCAGAACGAAACGAGGAAATTCATATGAGTTCAATGAAAGTTTATGAACAAATCTCAATGGTCTTCAGCTTCATGGAAAACGCCATCGGCGTGGAAGTGTCCGGCTTTGCGTTTATCGGCGTCGCTGCCATCAGACGGCAATAGGTATTTCAGTTCGTATCCTCCCTTGGTGACGATAGTTTGCCCAGGGATGAGGCCTAATACTGGTGTTTTGCCCATTCTGGCGGGTTTGATTTGTACTTTTTTGGCAGCGAAGGAATGATCGTTCACTTGTACGAAGACGACATTTTCAATACCGACGCGGATGACGGCGCTGTTAGGAATAGGGATGTATTTGTCATTACGTTCTAACCCGGCATAGAGATCGAGCCTCGCTAATTGTCCTGCATAGGCGGTTGTGGGAAGGTTGGGCGAGGTAAAATAGATTTTACGCGACTGTGTTGCGGGATCAACTTGATCGTCGACTCTCAATTCTCCGTCTAGGCGGATATTTTCATGTCCATTGTTAACGACGAGTTGTGCCTTGTTGTAAGCGATGGTATCACCTGCATAGAGTGTAGAGGAGAATTCGAGTGAGTTGTTGCGAGCCATAGCGAGGACTGTGGTTCCTTGTTCTCCCCATGCGTTTTGGGACATGTTGATAGATTGAACGATTCCATCGCTTTCGGCTTTGAAGAGCAACTCTGTGTCTTTGAGTTCGCCACCAGCAGTGATAGAGGAGAGGCGGCGTTTGCTGTTGGCTAAGGTTATAGCTTGGGACTTTAGCTCGGCTTCCTTGAATAAAATTGAGGTGTCGAGCTCGCTGTTTTTATTACCAATAGCTTGGAGTTGTTGTTGGCGTTGTTTGAGAGTATTTAACTCGACCGTTAATCGATCTAGAGTAGATTGAGCTTCGTTGGCATTGGCCCAAGCATCGACAACATCGGGTGACTTCACTGTGTAAAGTAAGTCTCCTTTTTTAACAGATTCAGCTGCTTTGACATGGAAGGTGACCCTACCTGCTGCTGGGAGAATGTAAGTTAGGGTATGATGGGGTGGAACCGTTAATTGTCCGTAAAGAGTTTTTTCTAAAGTGAAGCCTGATTGAGGAACTTTTTCTAATTGTAACCCAATCGAATTCAAAATTTCGTGTTCTAATTCGACAAGAGTACCGTCTTTCAACCCCTGATGCGTATTGCTTGTATTGTGTTGTTGTTCTTCAGAGTGGTTGTGATTGTCGGTAGCTGTGGTTGTAACAAATGGAAAGAATGCCAGAGCAGAAACTACGGCAGTGGACAGAGAAATTAGGGAAAAACGTGAATAAAACATAGTTAACGGGTTGTTATTGAATATTGGTATGAGTGCTCGTCAGGAAACGGAGCTGAGACTGGACGGGAATGAGTGTTTCGAGACGCTCAATCAGATTCATTTGGCTTTCATAGAGCTGTTGCCGTGCTTCAGCGACCTCCGGCAGGGTGGTTTCCCCGATGCTATACAACTTTTCGATCGTTTCTAGGTTGGTGGAGAATTGAACGAGGCGTTGTTGTTCTTGCTCGCAGTGATTTTTCAGCATTTGCTGTTGTTGAAAGAGCGTGGAAGCCGTGTGGAGGCGGTTACGCCATAGTAAGATCGTATCCTGCCGGGCTGTGTCACGAGCCCCCTGTGCTTCAGCGATAGCTTGTCGGTTACGATTCCACAGTGGGATGCTGAAACCGATACTTCCTCCAACTTCTTTTTCTCCGTCTTCACGATTGAATGTGGGGCCTAACTCAATGTCTGGGAACTGTTTTCTGATTTCCATTTTCAACGTTGATTCTGTTACTCCATATTGTGCTAAGCTTGCGTGAATAATTGGGGAATCAAGAATTTGCGCAGGGGTAGGCTGAAGCAAAGTTACTGGAATAGAAAGAGTTGATGATTTGCTTTCCAAACGGAACAATGGGACGACATGGGGGTGGAGTCCTAATAGTTTGGCAATTTCCTGGCGGAGGGACTGTTCGTTTTCCTGGGCATCTTGCAAGTCTCGTTTTGCATCGTGAAGACGTTGTGCTGCAAGTTGATACGTTGCGAATTCGGCTTCTCCTAATTTAACAAGCTTTTCGATAGAGGCGTTTTCTAGAGCCATTTCATCTAGACGCCGTTGGATGAGCGATCGACGTATTTGGGCTATGTTAAGTTTGTGCCAGTTTTCTTCAAGTGAAGTCAAGAAGTCCAATTCTGTTTGTCGGAGTGTCCAGTAATCGGCTTCTGAATATTGTTCGGCAACTTGACGAGTAAGAGCTGGGATACCAGTTAATGGAATCGTCAATCCTAGGTCACCTGTCATGTTAGGATCTTTGGGATTTCCGTGAAGGACTCGAGCTATTTCCCAGGAAATGCTGGGGTCTTCCCACCAACCGGATTGTCGGGCGACTTCTTGACTACTGAGGTGTTTGAGACGAGCTTTGTTAAGATCGGGATTCATAAGAAGTCCAATTTCTCTAGCTTGTTCTAGGGTGATTGGACGTTGACTAAGTTGAGTGGAATGGTGGAGCCATGTTTGATTGTCTCGTGGAAGATCGATAGGAGAGCTCTCGTAAGTTGTACATGCTCCTACGAATACAGCCAGGGTACAGGAGAGACATAGTGTGGGTGTCAATTTCATGATAGGGTGAAAATGGAGAAAAGTTACAGTTGAGATCTTACGCTAGATACGCCTTATCTGCATAGTGTTACGGTACCTCATGGATTTTCAAATGATTTACCTGGTATTGAAGACGCACAGACAAGGGAAAAATTGGTCTTCCCGGGTTCTAGGGGCGAAGTTACAATACTTTGTTAGGAAATACGGTATAATAAATCCAGAAAGCCTTTAGAATTCAAGTTACACTTCCATGCATCACATTTGACAGATTACATGAAAAAAGAACCAAAAGGTTATTGGATACCGACCAATGACGGCAATAAACCTTAAATTAATAAAGGTGGCAAAAAACCTAATCCCCCTACAATAAAAAGAGGTACGAATTGAGTTGATAAAAATTGGGATAGAAGTGAACTAAAAGGAGAGGGAATGGGAAATGCCCGGAATTCCTCTTCGAAAATGGGGCGTGGGATCTCGGAAACAAGATTGCCAAATGAAAAGGAGGTATAATTTAGATGAAACTGTACTAGATCGTGTTGGTGATGCATTGTTGCGGTCTTACTAGGTAGAGACCAATTCAGCTTTCCTGATTGAGAACACTGATCTTGCTTACAACACGAATCGGCGGATAAGCTTAATGAAAATTCACCATTTACTGCTATTTGAGGACAGTGGCAAATAGACTCGCCTTTAGTCTGCCAAATACTGCTTAGCAGGAAAACAACGAAAATGACAAGACCTTGGAAAAGACGAAACATAAAATGCTGAATACTCCCGCAACGATAGTTCCGTTCAAAAAAAAGCCATAGAAACTATGGTATGTCAACATAAAAAATGCTATGATTCTTTTCATTGACAGATGTGCTGCTATCGGTATGCTAGCATCAATTGTAGAGAGATAAATTCTCAGGATATCGTCTAGAAGAATGATCTCGAGCGCACGTATTAATCTAACTAAAATATTCGTATGGAAATCAATAAGAAGAAAGTAGGCATGATCATGCAATTGATCAATTGGGTCCGCGGGGAGAAAGGGGACTCTATCATAACTTGGAAAAAGATCCTCGTCATCTTGCTTGTTGTAGGATATTGCGTAAGTCCCATCGACATTATTCCGGATATTACTCCGTTTCTTGGGGTTGCCGACGATTCTTTGTTGGGGTTGCTCGGCTTGATCCTCGTCTGTTTGCCTCGACGCGATGAATCTGGAGAATAACTTAGGAACAATGTTGTGCTGTCGCTGTTAAAACAAACGACAGCCTGAAATGCTAGGAAACTTTATTTGAATTGCCCCCTGACAGGGAGGTTATTTTCTTTAAAAATTGAGAAGAGCGATCCTTCTTGATTAGGCGGTATGTCTTCTTTTGCGAACCAGAGGACAAGTTGCTGGTCTTTGAGCATGAGGATGTATTGAGCAACTAGGCGTACTTCGGTAAAGCGATTGAGCGGGATTTTGACAGCTTGCTGGCCTTCGCAGATGTATTCCATGTGGTCGTTGTGGAAACGATAGATTTTTTTCTGATTATAAGACGGCAGTTTTTTTTGAGCGCCGAGAGCGACCGAAGCTAAAAAAGGTACGAAGAAAAATGCGGTTAAAAAAGAAATGATAGCACCGGCGAGGGCCAACCAGGTGTAAAATGGTAATTCTGGCTGCATGAAACAATAGATAGACATGATAGAAAAAGCGAGCCCTAGAATGATGTCGAGGGGCAATTTCCATTTAGGACGGGCAGCCTTGAACCATTCGATGAGGATCTTTTTAGTAGCCTCATCGGTCGATGGAGTTTTGACGATTTCAATCATAAGCGAGATATAAAGTAAAAATTAGTGGGCTTCAAGCCAGTTTGTGCCAGTTCGCGCTTCGACGACAATAGGGACATCGTGCGGGAGGGGAAGCGCAGTCATCATCGTTTCAGCTACGGAAGCGACAAGTTCCATTTCTTCTTGGTGTAGGTCAATGAGGAGTTCGTCGTGGATTTGGAGGATAAGGCGCGATTTCGTTGGTGCCAGGAGTTGTTGGACGCGAATCATGGCAATTTTGATCATTTCTGCCGCAGTCCCCTGAATGGGAGTATTGATTGAGGCTCGCTCGGCGGAGGCACGGATATTACGATTGGCGGAACGGAGGTCAGGCAACATGCGTTTGCGTCCGCAAAGCGTTTCTGCATAACCTTTTTCGGTAGCTTCTTGGACGAGGAGATCCATGTAAGACTTGATTCCCGGGAATTGGGTGAAATAACTCTTGATTAATGAAGCTGCTTCAGTGCGCGAACAACCAAGCCTCTGAGATAGACCAAAAGCCGATATCCCGTAAATAATCCCAAAATTGACCGTTTTTGCAGTACGTCTCATATCAGAGGTGACGTCGTTGCGGTCGACTCCATAAATTCGAGCTGCGGTTTCGGTGTGGATATCTCGACCTTGCTGGAAGGCTTGTACCATGTGGGAGTCGCCAGAAAGGGCCGCCATAATGCGGAGCTCGATTTGGGAATAGTCTGCCGAGAGGATGAAATATTGTTCTGAACGAGGAACAAAAGCTTGCCGGATGAGTTTTCCTTGTTCTGAGCGGATGGGGATGTTCTGGAGGTTGGGCTCTTGAGACGCGAGGCGCCCAGTAATGGTGAGAAGTTGATGAAATTGAGTGTGGATCCGTTTGTCGACAGGAGAGATAAAGGCGGGAAGGGCATCTAGATACGTACTTTTAAGTTTGGAGGCTTCTCGGTAGGCAAGTATATCTTGGACGACAGGGTGTTTGTGTGCCAAAGACGAAAGAGTTTCTTCATCTGTGACGAATTGGCCTGTTTTCGTTTTTTTGGGTTTTTCTAAAAGGTGGAGCTTACCAAACAAGAAGTCGCCTAGTTGTTTGGGAGAATTGAGGTTGATAGGCTCACCTGCGACATTTTCGATTTGTTGGCGTAGTTGCTGGATACGGCTTTCCATGAGGATAGAAGCTTCACGTAGGGATTCGGGTAGGATGCGAATGCCTTCGTACTCCATATCGGCTAGAACGGGCAGGAGGGGCATCTCAATATCTTGGAAGAGTTGTTCCATACCACTGTCAACTAGATCACGTTTCAATCGCATAGCTAGTTGCAGCGTAATGTCTGCATCTTCAGATGAGTATTCTGCCATCGTTTCTATTGGAACGGAAGCGGTGAGCAACTCCCCTTTCTTGGGGCCGGGCGGGGCTATGTCTTTCAACTTGATTGTTTGGTAAGACAATATGTTTTCCGCTAGATCGTCCATGTTGTGCCTAAGCCCTGGCTTTAGAAGGGAATGGGCTAACATGGTGTCGAAAAAAGGGCCGGACCCCGGTATGCCAGCCGTTCTCATAACTTGGAGATCGAACTTGAGGTTATGCCCTATTTTTTCTGCAGGGCAGGCAAAGACAGAGCGAAATGTTTCGAGTGTTTCAGGCGAGGTGATCGCAACATAATAGGCTTCGCCGGGTTTCATGCAGAACGCTATACCCAATAAAGCATCTTGTAGAGGATCTAAACCGGTAGTTTCTGTGTCGAAACACCAAAAAGGGGCCTGTTCGAGCTTTTGCGCCAATTCACGGCGATCTTCTGCTGTGGTGACGAGCGTGTAACGATGGGGAACGTCGCGAATGGTTTTGAGAAAGGAACGATCGAAGAGGTCTGGCTCGTTCTTGGCTGTATTTTGGACAGTTTCTTCTTGCTCTTTTCCAAAAATACGAGTTTGCAAAGATTTGAGTTCATGTTGGTGCAAAAATTGGCGCAGTTCTTCGAAGTTAGGTTCTTGGCATACCAAATCGTTAAGTTTGACCTGAACGGGTACGTAACGGTTGATTGTAGCTAAGCGTTTGGAAAGCAGAGCCTGTTGAGCATAAACTTCGACATTTTCTCGGCGTTTCCCTTTGAGTTGACTGACGTTAGCTAAGAGATTTTCGACCGAACCGAAGTCGTGGACGAGGGTTTTGGCGGTTTTTTCTCCAATTCCCGGAATACCAGGAATGTTATCAGAGGAGTCCCCCATGAGCGCAAGGATGTCGATCACTTGACTGGCATATTGGATGTTCCATTGCTCTAGCAGAGACGAGAGATTGACAATGGTGTGTTCATTGCCATGTTTCCCAGGTTTCCACAAACAACACGTCGGCGAGACCAATTGCCCTAGGTCTTTGTCTTGCGAGACCATGTAAGTCTGGAATGAACCGTCTTCATCGGCCATGCGAGAGATTGTACCGATTACATCGTCTGCTTCATATCCGTCGTAACGCAGGACAGGGATCCGGAAGATTTGCAACATGCGGATGATTTCAGGAATCTGCTGGCGAAGTTCTTCCGGCATGGCTTCTCGAGTTGCTTTGTATTCGGGGTAAAGCTTATGCCGTTCTGTTGGTACAGACGTATCAAAACAAGCAGCGAGGTGCGTTGGGCATTCCTGCCGGATGATGGACAGCAAGGTGTTGGCAAAGCCAAATATAGCCGAGGTATTTTGCCCGGACGAGGTTCGGACAGGACTGGCGATGAGAGCAAAATGAGACCGATAGGCCAAAGCCATGCCATCTAGCAAAAAGAGCTTAGCTGGCCGTTTTTTGTTGGATAGAGGCATTTCGAGTTGAACGTTCGGCATGATATGTGTCAGAGGAATATCGCTTGGTACAGGAAGTTACGAGAGAAGAATGAAAAATTATTGCGAACTAGGGTTGTAGAAAGTTAATCTCTGTAGTCCATAGGCATGGGGTTGCCATTTTTTTCGCATCCGGCTGGTTCTTTACGGCGTTCAGGATCCCTCGTGTCAAAATAGTAGATCTCCTGCTGATCAAAAAAAACATAGGCTTCTTCCAAACGTCTTGAAAAGTCGTCGAAATTTTTAACTGAGGGGATGCTCCAAGCGGATTCTGCAGCGGCACAGAGACGAGGCCATGTCATGAAATCTACACGCTGGGGAGTCGATATTCGTTCAGTCCACAGGTTTGCCTGCAACCCCATAATTTGTGTTTGTTGTTCAGTTGGTATGTTCCATAGCGCGAATCCTTTATCGGGGAATTCATAGACATCCTGAATAGGACAGAATCCTCCCCAGACACGTCCCCACTTGTGTGATTTGTGTTGAAGGAAGTCGAAATACAAAGGCCGACGCGGGCACATGACGACCCGATACCCTTGAGCAAGAGCTTCTTTGAGGACGGGAACTCGATCGTGGCGCCACCACATGAGGATGGTGTGGTCTTTAGGAACTTGCGCGTCGAGCATTTCATCCCAACCAATGGCTATTTTCCCTGTTTTTTCATGGAGTTGGCGAATCATTTTACGGACGAAGTAACCTTCGACTTCCTTGTTAGACTTAAGATTCTCTCGTTCTTTGAGCTGCTGGACTTCTGGTAAAGAGTCCCATGATTTACTGGCAAAAGCGACTTCATCGCCACCGAGGTGAAAGTACGCGGATGGAAAGAGTTGAGAGGTTTCTTCGAGGATGCGGGTGAGGAACTCGTAAGTTTTTTCTTTGCCGGGGTTAAAGGTGTAATGAGGATGGTCTGGCGTGCCGCCTCCTGAGTATTCTGGATACGCGCGATTGGCGGCAGTGGCATGGCCGGGCATGTCGATTTCTGGGATGATTTCGATATGTCGACTGGCTGCATATTGGATGATTTCTTTAATTTCGTCCTGAGTGTAAAAACGGCATGAAGGATCATTGGGTTGACTCCACGAACCTTTGCCTCCTACAGACGCGAGTTTGGGGAATTGTTTGATTTCTAGACGCCACCCTGGTTCATCCGTCAAATGCCAGTGAAATTTGTTAAGCTTAAAACGAGCCATGTTGTCTAGAATTTGCAGAACTTTTTCTTTTCCGAAAAAGTGCCTGGCTTCATCAA
The DNA here is from genome assembly GCA_949296365.1 of uncultured Akkermansia sp. Classification (GTDB taxonomy): domain Bacteria; phylum Verrucomicrobiota; class Verrucomicrobiia; order Verrucomicrobiales; family Akkermansiaceae; genus Akkermansia. The sequence continues at coordinate 12,725 of CASFPZ010000005.1, forward strand.
GCATGAATCCGCGCCATGGGTAACGAGGTGCGTCTTCAATGATACCGCATTCGAGGGTCGTTTCTTGCAGGCGGCATGCGTGGAACAATTGCTGGAGAAGAGTCTGAATACCGTAAAAGACTCCAGCTTTATCGCTTCCCTGGATAATGATTTGGTTGGGATTGATGATGAGTTTGTAGGCTTCAGAACCTTCAATGCCTCCGAGTTTGAGGACAAAAGCAGCAGAAACGGCTCGCCCAGGCTGAGGGGTGAACCCCAATGCTTTCAACCCGTTGGCCAGGTGGTGTGCTTCGTTATCGAGCGAATCGGGAGCAGAAATATCCGTTTTCCCAATTGTGAATTCCCCAGGCAGACTTGAGGCGGAGCGGGGTTGGGGAATGGAGAAATTCTCAAAGGCCTCTGCGTAGAACAAGGGTAAGAACAGAGCGCTACAAACAGCCCAAACGTAAGAAATTTGCATGATTGACAACGGCTAGTTTTCTACATAACTACCATTCTTAAATGAATCGGGAAATAAATTTCTGCCCCATGACGTCAGAAAATGATTCAGGCTTGAATCCTTAGGCAGACGAGTGCAATCTATTCCCGCTATGCTCGATATTCGCATTATTCGTGAGAATCCTGAAATGGTTCGGGAACGGTTGAAACCACGTGGCGGCGACGCCTGGAGGCTGGTGGACGATGTTTTAAAATGTGATGAGACGCGCCGCAACTCAGAAACAGAAAAACAAAGTTTGCAGGCAAAACGAAAAAATGCATCCAAGAAAATCGGCATGATGAAGAAAAATGGCGAGGACACCTCGGTTCTTGAGAATGAGGTGCGTGCTATTGGCGAGCGGATTAAAGAACTTGATGCTATTTCGGAAGAGGCTTCTCAGAAGCAAGAAGCGTTGCTGATGAGTATTCCGAATCTCCCGCATGTTGGTTGTCCTGTTGGACTCGATGAAACATGTAACCCGGAAATTAAGAAATGGGGTGAAAAACCCAATATTGTTAATCCCAAAGATCATGTGGAATTGACGACAAAACTGGGTATGCTTTCGTTTGAAGATGCCGTCCGCATTACGGGGTCGGGATTTGTTGTTTACCGCGGAGCAGGCGCACGCTTGGAACGGGCCTTGATCAATTTCCTTTTAGATGTTCAAACACAGGAAAATGGCTATCAGGAAGTTGGCGTCCCTTTCATGGTGAAGCGCGAGTGTATGGAGGGAACTGGACAATTACCCAAGTTTGAAGAAGATATGTACGGAACAGAAAATCAGCAACGGTTTATGATTCCGACTGCTGAGGTGCCTGTTACGAACCTTTACCGGGAAATGATAGTACCCGAGAGTCAGTTACCTATCAAAATGACCGCATACACGCCTTGTTTCCGTCGTGAAGCTGGAAGCGCCGGACGTGATAACAAAGGAATGATTCGCATTCATCAGTTCGACAAAGTTGAGTTGGTCAAAATTGTTAAGCCTGATCATTCCTATGACGAACTCGAATCGTTGTTAGCCGATGCGGAATCAATTCTTCAAAAATTGGGTTTGCACTACCGTGTGATTGAACTTTGCACCGGGGATCTGGGGTTCTCTTCTGCCAAGACTTATGATATTGAAGTCTGGGCTCCAGGACAGGGTAAATATCTTGAAGTATCTTCGTGCTCGTGTTTTGTCGATTACCAGGCGCGCCGTATGAAGTTGCGTTATAAGGATGCCGATGGGAAAAACCATTTTTGCCACACGTTGAATGGTTCCGGAACAGCATTACCGCGTTTGTTCGTGGCTCTCGTCGAATCGTATCAACAGCCCGATGGTTCAATCAGAATTCCTGAGGCTCTTGTGCCTTACTTTGGGGCAACAGAAATCCGGTAAATGTAATATCAAAGAGTATTTCCCCACTCTCGGGAGGGCGTTAAGGCACCCTCCCTTTTTTTGTCAATTTGGATGGCTGTTAATTGAAAAAGCGAATCAGTCTTTTCCCTCACTCAATTGATAATTCAATGAGAGAATGACTTGAAAGGGTTAAAAGAATTGGTTTTGTAGTAATTCGTTAGTTCTGAGAGAACAGGTTGGGGGATTCGGTCATTATTGTCCCTGCTGCGTATTGTTATCTTGGCCACAAAAGGCATGGATGACACATAGAGCGTGTAAGAGAATGGATGGAATGAAAAGAAGTATGCCTGAGACTGCATATACGGAGGAAACAAGAAGGAACCAGATGATAGCCCAGATCAATTGCCCTTTGTACAATTGCCCCAATCCTGGAATGAATATGCTGAGGATAGCTGCTAATAATGATTTGTTCATAACTGATTAATCCATGAATTAATAGTTTTTATATCACTGTAAGCGAGACAAATAAAGCAAGAAAATGTCCAGTATTAATCTCATTTGCAGAATGAATAGCAATTGGCATGTTATAATGATGAGAGAAAGAGACACGATAGAGGATCCTAAGTGGTTATGAGTATTGGAGGCTTAGGCGAGATTCGTTTTGTGAAGGGAGCGGTTCGAGAGGAGACAATTTCTCAATTAGGGGAAGATTTCAGGCTGGACTTCCAAAGCTTAGAGTAAGATAATCACGCTTAAGCGCATTGTGCCGGCCTCCGGTGCGCATTGGTGTCCCGTAGGGGCAAAATTTAGGCCGATACCCAATTGACTTCGCCATGCAACAGGGAAATATGCTAGACAATCCGGACATAGATTTCGGAGAATTTACGGCAGCAACTTACGCCGAATGGCGCGAAGCAGCAATTGCTGCTCTGAAAGGTGCTGATTTTAACAAAAAGCTTTTCACGAAACTTGTGGAAGGCATTACTTTGAATCCGATATATAACAGAGAGGACTTTCAAGACGACGGGGAAATTCCTGGACAATTCCCATATCGCCGCGGGACGAAAACGCTTGGTTATGAAGAAAAGGCGTGTGAAGTGGCTCAGGGGATACCAGCCGCCAATGCGGCAGATTTCAATAGCAGCCTTCTCCATGATTTGCAGAGAGGGCAAACTGCTGTCAACATTAACCTGAATTGCAAATCAGGCTTGAAACTGAAGTCGCAGGAAGATTGGGATACGGCGCTCAACAAAGTTCCTTTGGATTCTCTGCCGGTATACATTACGCCTGGTTCGTGTGGGATGGGCCCGTTAGCCATGTATCTTAATACGTACAAGAAGGCTGGGTTTAACGTAGCTGAGATGAAAGGCGGCATTTTGTACGATCCCATCGCCAAGGTCGTATCCAAGGGTACTCTTTGCGGTGGCCGTGCTATCAATGCTTATTACGACCAAATGGCAGCCATGACGAAGTGGGCTATCGCCAATGCACCTCAGTTTCAGACGATTGGTGTTAGTGGTTTGCCATACAGCGACTCCGGCGCTTCTGCCATTGAAGAAGTCAGCGCAATGCTGGCGACAGCAGTGGCTTACCTCCGGGCGATGGAAGAACGTGGTATTTCGGTGGACGAGGCTGCTTCGCGGATGCGTTTCACCGTTGGCATCGGCGCTAACCTCTTCCTGGAAATAGCCAAGATTCGTGCGCTTCGCGAACTCTGGGCCTCGATTGTTAAGTCCTGCGGTGGCAATGAAACTTCGGCTAAGATCAAGTTGCATGCTCGTTCTTCGTTCTGGACTATTTCCAAGGTTGATCCCTGGGTTAATATGTTACGTGGCACTGCTCAGGCGTTCTCTGCTATTATGGGTGGTGTTGACAGTTTGGATATCCTTCCGTTTGATTGTGCGGTTCGCATGCCGGATGAATTTTCTCGGCGCATTGCTCGCAATACGCAATTGATCTTGTTGGGCGAATGTAATCTGGACAAGGTTGTCGACCCGGCTGGTGGATCTTGGTACATTGAATCGTTAACTACTGAAGTCGCGCAGAAGATTTGGGACATGTTCCGTTTAATTGAGCAGGAAGGTGGCATGCTCCAGGCATTGCAGACTGGCAGTGTTCAGCAGCGCGTCAATGCTACAGCCGCTAAGCGTTATGAATTGGCAGACCAACGCCGCCAATCCATCGTGGGCGTCAACCAGTACGTAAACTTGGATGAGAAGAAGTTGGAAGGTGCAAGCTCATGCTCTTGTGGGTGTTCGACAGAAGGCGGACACAAGCATCATTGTTGCCACAAGGGCGACGATGCGGCTCTGCCAGCAGTTAGCATGGACGTCGATTCTGTGTGCAAACTTGCGGCTGAAGGGGTTCGTTCCTGCCGTATTAACAAGGCTTTGTGCGCTGCCTACCCAGAAGGCGAAGCTTTAACAATTGAAACCCTGCCTGTCCGTCGGCTTGCCGAGCGTTTTGAATCGCTTCTAGCTCGTGCAGATGCATGGGTAGCCGAGAAGGGAAGTCGGCCTATAGTTTACCTTGCTACGATGGGACCGCTTCGCCAACATAAGGCGCGGGCTGACTTTTCGCGCGACTTTTTGCGAGCTGGCGGTTTAGATGTTGTTTATCCTGCCGGGGCTCAGACACCGGAAGAAGCGGCTCGTGCAGCGGCGGCAAGCGGCTGCGAAGTGTGTGTGATCTGCTCGACAGATGATACGTATCCTGAAATTGTGCCAGCATTCTGCAAGGTTTTGAAGGAACTCAAGCCAGACATGATGATTGCGCTGGCTGGTTACCCGGCAGACTATGTAGAAGCCTTTAAGCAAGCCGGTGTCGATATCTTCATTCACGTCCGTGCTAATTGCTACAATACTCTTGAAACCATCCAGAACAAAATTGGCCTTTAATTCTAATCTTTTTTCTTCACACCATGAGCAATATCCCTGATTTTGCATCAGCCAGTTTCCCCGAACTCAAGGCGGGAGTGCCTCAAACAGCATCGTGGGATGAAAGCTGGATGACTAACGAACAGATTCCTGTCGATCCTGTCTACACAGGCGATGTCTATAATGATTGCCTGCATCTAGGCTTTACTGCTGGTATTGCGCCGAACTTGCGCGGCCCATATGCCACGATGTACGTTGCTCGTCCATGGACGGTCCGGCAGTATGCTGGTTTTTCGACGGCTGAAGAATCGAATGCCTTCTATCGACGCAACTTAGCAGCCGGGCAGAAAGGTTTGTCTATTGCTTTCGACTTGGCGACTCACCGTGGGTACGATTCTGATCACCCACGTGTCGTTGGTGACGTAGGCAAGGCTGGCGTAGCTGTTGACTCAATCCTTGATATGGAAATTTTGTTCAAGGGCATACCATTGGACAAGATGTCTGTTTCGATGACAATGAACGGCGCCGTGTTGCCGGTGTTGGCTTTCTACATTGTGGCCGCTCAGGAACAGGGCTGTACGCTCGAACAGCTTTCCGGTACAATTCAGAATGATATTCTGAAGGAATATATGGTGCGCAACACCTACATTTATCCGCCGGATCCTTCCATGCGCATTATTGCCGATATCTTTGAGTTTACCTCGAAGTATATGCCTAAGTTCAATTCCATTTCTATCTCTGGCTATCACATGCAGGAAGCCGGTGCAACTGCTGACCTGGAAATGGCTTATACTCTGGCAGACGGGTTGCAATATGTTCGTACTGGACTTCAGGCAGGAATTGATATTGACGCTTTTGCGCCGCGTTTGTCGTTCTTCTGGGCGCAGGGTAAGAACTTCTTCATGGAAGTTGCCAAGATGCGTGCTGCTCGCGTGTTGTGGGCTAAGTTGATTAAACAATTTAATCCCAAGAATCCGAAGTCGTTGGCCTTGCGTACGCACTCTCAGACTTCTGGTTGGTCTTTGACTGAACAGGATCCATTCAACAACGTTGCCCGCACATGCATTGAAGCTCTGGCGGCTGCCTGTGGTCATACTCAGTCGTTGCATACTAATTCTTTGGACGAAGCAATTGCGTTGCCGACAGATTTTTCGGCTCGCATTGCTCGTAATACTCAGTTGTTCATCCAGGATGAAACGACGCTTTGCAAGGTGATCGACCCGTGGGGCGGCTCCTACTATGTGGAATACCTGACGAACCAATTGATTCGCAAGGGTTGGGCCCACATTCAAGAAGTGGAACGTCTCGGCGGCATGGCCAAGGCAATCGAAACGGGCTTACCCAAGATGCGCATTGAAGAAGCCGCTGCTCGCCGTCAGGCTGCTATCGATTCTGGCAAGGAACCTATCATTGGCGTGAACAAGTATCGCCTCGATCATGAAGCTCCGATCGACATTCTTGAAGTTGACAACACGGCCGTACGCGAAGCTCAGATTGCTCGACTTAAGAAACTCAGGGCTGAACGTGATAGCGCTGCTTGCGACGCTGCCTTGAACGCATTGTCCGAATGCGCCCGTACTGGCGAAGGTAACCTTCTCGATCTCTCGATCAAGGCGGCTCAGGCTCGCGCCTCTCTTGGCGAAATATCGATGGCTCTCGAAAAACATTTCGGACGACACAAAGCACCAATTAAACTGATTACTGGCGTGTACGGAAAAGCATATGGAGATGATCCCATGGTTGACGAAGTACGCAAGATGACGGATGATTTCGAAAAACGCGAAGGGCGCCGTCCGCGTATTCTTGTTGCTAAGATGGGGCAGGATGGTCACGATCGCGGGGCCAAGGTAGTATCTTCCGCTTATGCGGACTTAGGGTTTGACGTTGACGTAGGCCCGTTGTTCCAGACTCCTGAAGAAACGGCTAAGATGGCCATCGAAAACGACGTCCACATCGTGGGCATGAGTTCGTTGGCTGCAGGCCACAAGACCCTTCTTCCTCAGTTGGTGGAAGAATTGGCGAAACAGGGACGTCCGGACATTCAGGTGTTCTGCGGCGGTGTTATCCCTGTGCAGGATTACGATTTCCTGAAGGAACATGGAGCGGTAGCTATTTTTGGACCTGGCACCAACATCCCTGAAGCCGCTAAGGAAATCATGGAGGTTCTTAACAAGCAATATTCTGCCGAAGACTAATCCTGGTTTTTTCGAGAGAGTAGAAATAACGATTCTTCTTGCTCGAATAGCATGAGCTTTTTCATGTCTCAAGGGCCTGTCTCGCGTTCAGCTGGGACAGGCCTTTTTCTTTGCCAGGCGACAGTTGTTGTTTCCACGAATTATTTGGGATGCCAAGAAAACCTCAAGAACGGCTGGTGTGGGTTGACTATGCCCGAATCCCGGCGATGCTCTCTGTGATTTTCCAGCATATTCCGTACCGATGCGGGTGGAATGATCCGATCTTGTCGGCGTCTTTGGCATTTTTCATGATCTTGGCTGGATATTTTGCCGCCCCCAAATTGGCGAGCGCCTCAGATGGTTGGGACTACGCCAAGAGGCGTTTCAAACATCTTGCCATACCATATATATTTTGGAGTATAGTGTATGGGGTGGCAGTTTCTCCGCTTTTTTATTCTGAGAGTACATTAACCTGGTCGTTAGCTAGTTGCACAGCTATGTTAGGGTTAGCGCATGAGCCGTTGTTAGTGCCGATGTGGTTTGTGCGCGATTTGATGGTGTTCTTTCTGGTAGGATGGGTTTTGATGCGGTGGCCTAGCCTGTTACCTCTGGGGTTGGCCGGGTTGTTCTTTCTTCCCTTTGGCGAGTCGCCGGAAATGTGGCCCAAGCCACATATGTTGGGGAATTTTTGTTTAGGTATGATGTTGGCTCGCTTCCCTGATCTACCGGAACGTTGGAAATTGTTTCCTGTGCAGTTTCACGTTCTGCTGATTGCAGCATGGGTGGGGTTGTTGATTCTGAGAGCTTGTGGCGGCTTGTGGAAGTCGTTCATTTACGCTCCGTTGACGCCTTTGGGCGTTGTGGCTTTGTTAAGCTTAGGCATTGTGATGCAGTCTATGCCTATTTGCAGAGTGGTGTGGAAGTCCTTTGCGCAAGGAACTTTTTTTGTGTTTTGTGTTCACATTTTTTTCATTGGCATTTTGCAGGCGAAGTTGTCCTCAGAAAGTCCCTGGTGGATTGCAGCTGCTTTTGCTATCTATTTGGCCTCGCAAGCAGTTTATATTGGACTGAAACGATTTAAATGGCTGAGGCGTTGTCTCAACGGGTAAAGATGACACTTCACGAGATTTCCTGGCTGTGGTAGAATGTTCTTATGTCTGAAGAACTTGATTCCAGGTTGAGTAACACTACGTCTTGCAAACGCCGAATTTTCCGTATGCCTTGGATCGATGTTTTGGAAATTGTCATAGCCTTTGTGCTTGGAGTGTTGTGTTATGCTTTACTGTCTTCTCCTGAGTCCAGAGAAGAGAATTCTGAGGACACCCTGTATGAGGAACGCATGGCTAGGCTCCTGGCTGAGGAACAAGTCAAACGTTTGCAACTCAAATTAAACCAACTAGAACAGGAAGAACTTCACCGCTTGCAAATGCAGCGCAAACAATTGGAGATGAAACAACAAGAGGTACAAAATGTTTCGCAGAAAGGGGAATCCCGTCAAGCCAGGGTTGATCCTACGGTTGTCGGTAGTCCAACAGGGGATTATATGCCTGATTCTGGCTTTTCGGATGGCGCAGAGATACCGGTTGTCACGGGGGCTCCTGCTCCTGGGAGCGATCGAGAATCGGCAACCTGGAAAGCCAAGTGGAGTCATCTGGCATCTTCGTACAAACGCCTTACTGCCCAATACAACCAATTGAGAGCCAATTATTCTGAACTTCAGCAGCATGTATCCGAGTGTCAGGGTACAGGTCTTACGGCTGCCATGTTCTATGAAGTCCTTTACAGCAACGTCCGAGAAGAAAGGAATCGATTAGAACAGAAAATTCGCGATGGTATTTCCACGAGCTTCATTGGGGAAGTTCGCCAGCAACAAGAGGAATTAGAAAACCGTGAAAAATGGCTTCGACGCATGGCTCGTCATTCTGGAATCAACCCAACAAATTAAAAAAAGTAACAACAAAAATAGAGATGATACCATCGTTGATTTCTCAACGACGTGATCGGTCATATCATAGTGGTCGAATGAGTTTAATATCCTTGTATCCCAGGATGGCCATGGTTGGTAGGTAGATTAGGGCGATTAAGAGTATTTTGGGCCCAGGGGATAGAGCCCATTCCTGGAAATCTTTTTTATTTGATTCTTTTTGCAAACGTACAAGATACGATTTACAATCATTGTTAAATCGGAAGTAGGCTTTTGGGGAAACTACGATATCGCTCGTATATTCACCGCTGAGAATAAAAGATTGCAGAATGTCTCCCGTTAATTGGGATATTTCGTTTTTATTTGGTGGAGAAAATGTTGTAATATCAAATAATTGAGGAAAAGCAGAATCTTGTTTTACCTGTCTATTGTAAACATATTGAGCGTAGCAAGTGAACAATTCCTGTTCATTTTTTGGATTTTTCGTACTCGATAGATTGACCAATATGGTTTTAAGGCGCCCTGAAGGAGGGAAATCAAGTTTGGACGAAAGAATAGTGGAAGCTCTATCTCCAACAATGTCTTTTGCAACTGAAGTAGAAACAATAACTGAAGAGACGGCGATCCAGGCAACGAGGGATACCGAGATTGCGCTGCTGTGGTACCAATATTGTTTATTCCATAGACTGCACCAAAAAAAATGGATACATGCTATCACAACGAGTCCCAATAACATGTACCACAACTTACTGAAAGGTGCATAATAGATGAGCAAAAAAAATAGATCTAGATTGGACATGAACCAATGACTTTAATCAGACAATTATACGATAATTATTGACGTTGATGGTTAAAATCTGGAGTACAGCTGAAACGGATGTCGATGCGCCTGCATCGGATTTTCCAAGAGTCTTCAAATTCTCCCAGTTCTTTGGGTAAAGGAACTCGTGCTCCAAAACCTGCATGAGAAAATAATTGACCATATGGACTTAAACGTTCATTTTTGTTCAAGAGGGTCCAAACATAAAGCGCACGCATAGAACTTAATTCCTCGTTCCCATACTTGTAACTTCCTGTAGGTGAATCGTCAGCGTGGGATTCAATAATAATATTAGCAAGTTCTTGCGTATTAGTATTTTCTTGAGCAATTTCCGCTAATATTTGTCCAATGACATCTAATAGTTCATAGGGATTAGTGAATGAATTGGGCTCAAAAACATTAAATTCGTTGCTTTGAAAACTGATCGATGAAGCAGGAATTCGTAAAATTCCGTTTTCGCGTTCGATTGTACATTTGTCTGCTATGCCAAATTGAGTTACCTTTTTTTTAACTTTGTCCATGAAATCACGCCTTTTGTCCTCAATTGTGTCAGGGCTTTTATAGGTTGATAAAATACGTTCTAGTTCTGCGATTTTTTCATTAAGACCTTGATTGGAATATTTCAATGACTCGCGTTCTCGTTCTAATTCTGTGATTTTCTCATTAAGAGAGGTGAGAGCTTCGTCTTTTCCCCTAAGAAAAGGGAGAAGTTTATTTTTAATTTCCTTCATGGCTAAGGCGTAATTACCTCCATGCTTATCTAAAGAGTTGAGGTCAAGAGATTTTGATAATACTCTGATGACATCACGATAGTTGTCTAATTCATCAATTGTAGATTTGTCTAATCTTTCAATATTATTTAGGATCGAGGTCAAAACCGTTTTAAAATCGGCGTTTCCGGATTGTTGTAAAGCGGTTTGATAGGTTGATGAATGTTGAATGATATCTTGTAGTTTTGGAATCTCCCAAATCTTTTTCAAATATTGTGCTAAATCGGAATATTTGGGCGACTGCTCTCTGTTAGTTGCATCAACAGAGCATAATCCTAATTCAGGATAATATTGACCAATTTCATTTGCCTCCATCACGACTAATTCGACCATTTTTAGGTCTCCGTCGTTTTGCTCCTGATCTCTTTCCCATGTACTGACTGAAAAGAGAGCCAATGCTATGATGAAGAGCGACAAGAACATATCACTGATGCTTGGCCAGAAATTTTCTTCTTCATGCATTGTATTCAGAGACATAAGGGGAAACGGAAGTTAGAGTTGTATAGATAAAACAAACAATACTCAGAACATATATCAACCTAAAATACAGGAAGACTAATCAATGGGGTTATGCTGCTGTTTTGTGTTTGGGTTAGGAAAAGGGGATTCGGAGATATTGGTTAGTTCGAAGGAGTTATTCTCTTGGTTGGGGGTGTCTTGGCTGGGCAAGGGGTAGGGGTAGGGGGGAATGGTGTCCTCTGGCATGTCGGGCTGTTGAACGATCTTTGTATGTTCTGTTTCAGTATTTTTTTGATAGAAATCCATGTGATTGGAGAGGTCCTTTATGTCTTGTTTGATTGAATGACATGTAGAAGTCATTTCATTTTGTAACAGCTGTACATGGTAAGCAATACGGTTATCAATGGTTTTGTGTAAATCTTGTAAGAGACTGTTTTGTTGAGTATTATTTTCCATAAATTTATTTTGTTGATCCTGAATGTTGGCCAGCAATTGACTGTAGTTGGGCAAGACGTCGACGAGTCCATAAATTTGAGCAAGGTTTTGAGTTATGGATTGTAGAGAAGCTCCAGTTTGCTTAAATTCATTGAGAACTTGATCTTGTAAATTTTTGTATTGATTAAAATTGGCATTGAATTGCTCTCTCAATTGCCTGTTGTCGGAATCGATGGTTTCCCAAGAATGAATCAATTGTTCGATTTGTTTTCGCATGAGAGAAACATTTTCTCCCTGTGAAGAAGCATGGTCCTGAACTGTTTTTACTGTCGGTTGGATTTGTAAAATAACACTGTCAATTTTTTGATTACATGTTTCCATGTATTTAGCGCTTTTAGAGAATGCATCAGTGGCTGTTCTAAGGCCTTGAGACGATTCATTAAAAACTCCCATTGACTCTTTTAATTCGTTGAGTTGTGCTCCTAAACCATCCAAAATAGAATCTAATGGATTGTCCGGTTGAAGTTTGGGAATGATTTGAGTGACTGTGAGGAAATCCAAATCTGCTAAAAAAGAATCAACTTGCCTGATGTAACGACCGCGTAATATAATCAATATAACAGTGGAAAAGATAGCAATTAAGCTTGGTTCCAGAGCCGGTTGTAATACATCAATTCGGGTACTTGTCCCCCCTTCGATCTGAGTTTTTTCATCCTTCAAGCTAAAGTTCGGATCAAGTTTTGTAATGTTGTCATGAATTCCTACTAATGTTCCGCAGATGCCGGTAATGAGGAGAATCGATACAATGATTTTCAACCCAGACGGAGCGGTTTTACTGAGTTCTCGTTGCAATGTTAACTCATGCAAATCGTGTATACGCGGCAAATCTTTTACAGCATCTCTTGAGGTATTGTTCCCTTTGATGACAGAGGCAATTAGAGCTTGTAGCCGGTCAAACAAGTGACCCTTCATTATTTCGCCTGTTGTTAGCTGATGGTCAATATGTCTGGCAAATTGGCGGCCTTTCTCATCACTCATGAGAATTTGTAACAGGGTGTTGTTGGGATCGGCTGGTGATCCATCTGGCGAGAGTTCGATAGATTTTTGTTCCCGCTTAATCTGATGTTGGGCCTTGAAAAAACACCATAAGCCGAAAAGAGCAAAAAAAATGATAATTAATTTAATAGAATCGATCATGGTAATATGAACAATAAATATAAATAAAATAATACTAAAGAGGTTAAAATGATTAATAAAAAAATGGTATCTTTACCTATGTTAACATATTGTTTATTTTGTGGGCTTGTTGGGACTGTTGGCGAAAAAGGTAGAGGAACTGGATTTGGCTCAGGTTGCGGAATGAGAGGAATATTAATAATGCTAACGGCAATAAGAGGGAAAAATTGTAATAAATATTGGACATAGTAATTATATTGGTTTTGTATTTCAATAAAATGAGTGGGGCTGTTAGAATAGTTTTTTATATATGTATAAATATGTTTTAATAATAGGGTTTGTTGCAGATGTTGTTCTGAGTATAATGTTTGAGTTTTATTTAAATTGTCTATGAGAGCATTGACTTTAAATAATTGGATTGTTAAATTTTTGAATGTTTGACATCCTGATTCGATATTATTACGGATTGATGGATCGTCTAACGACTGCAGGGACGAGACGAGGTTTTGATAAACATGATTGATATCAGCAAGGCGTTCTTTTAAAGTTGAGAGTTTTGACGGAGGTTTTCTAGAGAAAAAAGGAACTAATTTCTTAATCGTAAATAGATCAAAGTCATTAGTGAACTTGGACCATTCGCGCTGATACAAGCCTCGGAAGATAAATAAAAGAATTGTTGCTGCGACAGCCCACATACCTGGTCTTAAAGCCTCGGGAAGAGAGGAAACCAATTGACCAACTTCCTTCCCAAGCGCATGGTGAATTCCCCAGAGAGTGCCAGCAATTCCGACGATAAGCACAGCAGGGGGGATAATAGTTAAAAACCATGTTGACAGGTATGAATGTTCCTTTTGCTCGGTCAGGTTATGAAGATCGATTAACGGCGGTATTTTAGTAACAGTATTCCGGCGCGGGTCAATAGAACAGAAAATAATGTAGAGGCGACGAGCCGTGTAATGGGGAGGCTGGCCGATGAATTGCCGAATCAGAGGCGTTTTCTTTCCCTCTCGAGGCGTATTGTTTTGAGCGTTATTTGTATCCTGACCTTGTAAAATATTCATGATGTCGCTTTCGCTTTGAGGATACTGATTTTTCTGTGATTCAGGGAAAATCCATAACTCAAATTGCCTGGGTGGGGTAAATCCCTTTTCGTCGTAGTCCAGTTGGCGCAGAAGGTCGTGTTCTCGCCTAACTCGACTGAGTGCAAACAAAAACGCAACAAATCCGCAACCAACTAAGACAATGAATAATGTAGACAAAAAAGATTCCATTAGTTCAAAGACTTGGTTCCTAACAAAATGGATCTCGAGTTAAGCAAACTAATTAGACGAAGAACTTTCGGGTTCAGCAAACAATTTGGGGAAAATTAGAAACACTTCGACACGTCGGCACCAGGCTAAGTTTTGCTGTTGTTCTGCAGCTGAGCGAGAGACGTTGATTTCACGGCAGGGCCTAGTCCATGAACAATGTAAAGATAGGTTGATGATGTCGGGATATTTGTCTGGAGTGAAGGTGCTTTGAAAGAAGGTGGAATAAGCGGACTGGGCGCGATTAGCAGAAAGCTTTTTATTGAATTCGAACGATTCTTTGGTGAACATGATCTTTCCCTGGTAGGTACAGTCGGCATGGCCGACCATGACGATGGCGAGTGGGCCAGTTTTAGCAACTTTGATGATGCTATTGATGGTTTCTTCCAGGGAATAAACAGATTCGGGATCAACATTCATATCTGACAAATTTTCAGAGCTGCCTGTTTGATAATGAATGGGGTAGGGGAGTTTGACTCCATAGACCCATTGATCGGTTGTATCGTAGCCGAAATCATTAGTTTTGCGAATGGCAGGCTGGCTGAGTTCTCGAATGAGATCGTGGATAGGCAGATCTTTGTTGTCGAGTGTAGCACGGCGACCTTGAGTATCTAATTTCAAATCGAGACGTACTGGCGTGAATCCCTGTGCTTTGACAATGGCTTGAGCTTTGCTGTTTTTATCGGAAGCATAATTCATCAACTTGATCGCGAGTTCATTACTGGTTGACCGGAAGAAATTGATGCGAAAGGCAAAGGGATATTCTGTTGAGTTGAGTGTTGTATCTGTGGGCAGATAACTCAATTCTTGAGGTAAATTCTTTTTATAAGAGGCGGGAATTTTTTGGGTATCGATATCGATGCGGGTTCCCATTAGACAATTGGGCAGAGCATTGCGATCCTTGTGATAGACTCCCAGCAATAATTTACCTGGATGCTCGTTTAACAGATTTGTTAACGAGGTCTGATCCTGAATAGTTACGTCTCCAGCCTGAGGCAATACTTGAAAAATTTCAGCGGCTTCTATTCGTCCGGGATAGGCGGCTGTAAAGACTTTGGCCGTTTGGCTTAAGTCATTTGAAGAAATGGCGTAGGGCAACTTGCTGTCGGGATTGCGAAAAAAGATGAGAGCATCGGAAGCGATGCGCACGCGACGACCACGTTCGACTCGAATTGGTTGTTCTGGCAACGAAGCCAACCAGGCTTGTTCCTGTGCTTGAGACATGACTCGACCCGTGAACAGTAAATCATAGGCATTGCCAGAAAGCGTTTGAAAGGCTTCCGCCCCTGGAACGGTGACGATTTTTATCCGGAGGACGTCTTGTTCCTGCAACCCTGCGATACCTGGGGCCGGGATGGTTAATTCAATGCAACCTTCCTGCGGCAAATTGCGTTTGATTTCTCCAGAGAGTCCTAAACCGTGGTTATGGGTATCTGCAACCCATGCTTCGACAATGGAACCTAACAGGGCATTGGCCAGATCTCCTGTTGTTGCAATTTGTAGATCGGCAATGAAGGGTTTCGGTTTCCCTTCGTTGGGATCTGGCTGGGGCAGACGAGCCAAATCGGTATTGTAAGGTGGTTGTGAAAGTTGGTCGATGATTGCTAGCGTTTGATTCAGTTGTTGAATCGCTGGAGCATTGGGATTGATCTTGTCGTTTGCAATCAAAGCTGCGCGAGCTGTTTGAAGATGGGTTTGGTCGTCAAGAAGAGATTTTTTCTCCTTTGCCCAAGATTTAAGAAAACGGTTCAAATAAGTATGCGTTGATTTATTAGTTGCAGCGGCTACCTCGTAGCCTTCACCTAGATTGTGGTTTAATTCTTTTGTAACTTCTTTCCTTTTTTTCTCGATAGCTTGGCAATGGGTATCCATGGTTTTTAAGATGGGGACCAGGCCTATGAGTTCAGGAAGGGGCTTTTCCCATTGAGCTGTTTGCTGTTGATATTGTTGATGGGCCCGTTCGCTCGTCTTGTTGAGCTCTGCATTGATGGCTTCCAGGCGTTTCAATTTTTGTTTACTGCTTTCGACGACTGCTTTAGGTTGAAGGGCTCCCTCTACGGATTTGAGATCATTATCGAATCCATCACCTTCTTGCCGGAGTTTTTCCATGTTGCTGCGCAAGGTGTCTAACTCTTGCTGCAATAAAGAGGGATCGTAGACATGACTCGAATGCAAAGCCTTGTCATTGACTTCTCGTTGTGTAGTCCGGGCTTGTTTGACAAGACCCACTGCCGTCTTGTGGGTGGCAGCAGCTTGTTGCTCCGCTTTAATAGCGTCTTCATCGGAACTACACATTTTGACGAGACCGAATACGATGGCAATTCCTATAATAACTTTGATAATGAGCGATTTATTGGCAGCAGTCATAGGCAAGAAACACGGAGGGCGACAAAGCACCCTCCGTAATGAGTTGTGGTTGAGGTGAATTAGATATTTCTTAGTTCAAGAATATTTTTGAGTTGGTCAAGTAGTTCCTTTTTCTCCTGGTATTGTTGGAAAGACTTGTCGATTTTTTCTTGATCCTGACCTGCTTGTTCTTCTTTTGTCCATTGATCGGCAAGTGATTGGCATTCCGTTTCAACAGGTTTGTAGATTTCCAATTTTTGTTCGTTGCTCAGTGAAGAAACGGTCATGTCGATAGCATGGAACAAAGCTTCCTTGTAACTTGGTGTGGGAAATAAAATCATCGAATCAGGGTAATCGGGCGTATATTCGGGCATGCCAGCGTTTTCTTTTTGCAAGAAAGAGATTGAACGATTCCGTTTCCTGACGACAGGGAAACGACTGCCGTTTTTTGTTACGTAAAAGAGCATGCGAGCAATGTCGGTGTGAAGTTTCGTTTTTTGGTCTGGATCACCGTTTTTGGTGAGAGGTGGCCGATCCGAAGACTGTAACTCTTCTCCGCCTTGATCTATATTAGCAAAGTAAGCGACAATGTTTCCTTCTTCTCCCTGAACAGCCTTAACGTATTCTTCGTAGATTTTGTCGACGACTGGTGCAAATCGCGCAGGCATCCAGTATGGCGTGTACAAGATGCGGATTTCTTCAGGTGAAGAGTGATCATAAAATTGAGTACTGCTTTCAACAGTTGATAATCCGCTCGGGATACTTTTCTTAATCTTGTCTTTAAGCCAATTGAGAAATTCTGCAGGGACATTGGAACTGCCTTTTTCAGGGAATCCAATGGCAAGACCTGTTACTGGGGAAACCTGAGGTTTTAGTAACCCAGTGCCTCCTTGAATACTGGTACTGCAACCCAGTTTGTTTTCGCTGAGAAAATCAATAATTTCACCTTCAAGATTTTGTTCCCAGTTTCTATTTTGTTGTCCTGCTTGATTACCTGCAATTTGGTAGAGACGTTCCAGGATGGAACTGACGAGAATGGGGGCTAGTTTATGCTTTGTTTGAGCGTTTTGATGGAGTTTATCCAAAGTTATGTAAATGACATATTCGATAGAAGCAAAAAGATTGTTGATTTTGTTATCGTCGACGTCGTTTAACGAAGAAATGTTTTTGAGCCAGATTTCCTGATAAGTTGTCGCCATTTCTTCGGTGTAGGTATTACTATCGTTTTCGATTACTTCCCTTATGTTGTTGAGGTGCTGTTGATCATAAGCATATTTGGCACCTACACTGTTCCCTTGATTTTTGTTGTAGCTAATTAATTCATCATTTCGTTTATTGTATTCATTCTTTGCCTGATTTTGTCGATTTTTTAAATTATTAATTAATTTGTCAATTGATCTTGTTCTTAAATTCAATAACTCATTACTATATGTTGTGAAGATATTTCTTTTGACTTGACGAATTTTTTGATCAAATTTTTGTGAGATTAGTTTTTTGGCATCTCTAATATGATCGTTGATCATTTCTTCATCTTTGTGAGTTAAAATAATGGTAAGCAATCCTAATTTTTCCCATTGTTTTTCACGCTTACCCATCTTTTGGGTAAGATCCTGAGTCTGCGTGACATTGTTTTGTTGATCTAATTGGTCGATCGAGTTCTGAAAATCAGCGATTAGGTTGTCTAATGCTACCTGAGCATGCTTGAGACCCCATACTTTACCTCCGGCGTTCCAAGCAATTTTTTGATCTAAACGCGTTGCAATATTATAGGCATATGTTTCAGCATCGTTAAACACGGATTTATTACTATCAAAAGAACGAGCTTCAATTTCATTGCAAATGTTGTTACATTCTTGAGTAATACGTAACAGAACTTCGGCGTCGCGATCTTCATCTAGAATTCTCTGACGCATTTGTTCAAGCCGGTCAATATATTTTTGTATGGTAGTGCTGATTTCTTGCCATGTGTTTCCAGTTTGGTAATCATTGGCAGAGGCACTATCCAAGGTGTATAGGAATTTATTCCCTTCATCTTTAACTTCAGTCCCCATTAACCATTTATCGATGATAATTTGTTCAATATCGTACCGAAGCAATTCTTGAATTTGTTGTGTTGGAATACACCAGCGGCGAGTACCAAAAGCAGCGAATCGATAACTACGTAATTCTCGACTATTCCCATCAGTTTCACCTGGGGTTGTTTGAACCAAATCTTCTCCCGAGATGGCTTTCAGGCCATTGGGATCTTTGTAGAGAAAACGGAAGATAATAGCATCCATGCAGGCATTGGCCAAGTAATTGACTTGATCAGAGAACTTGCTTACATTGAGCGGAGACATTTCTGACGAGAGGTAGACAGAACTAATTGGATTGGACTTCCTGAATTTGGAATCATGGCGATTCCCGAAACGAGTAATTACATAAGGGTGATATCGACCTGTCATTAAGCCATTAAGATCTCGGAGAGCTGCATATTCGTTTTGGAAAAAAAATCCAGTATTAGCAGTTCCGATAGCTTTGCCTGCAATATATAAATAGAGATTGACGGATAACTTGATGTCTAAGTCGCTGCTTCCACCAAATAAATCGTCATATACGTCGTTGATTAATGTGACCATGTCGACAATGCTACCACTACCTGTGCCGCCGCCTAGAGTGGCAAAAATATGAACGCAAAAGTTTTTACCTTTTTGCGCTGCCATTCCTTTTACTTTATCTAATAATTTGTTCTTAATGATTGGAGCATTGAGAGCAAAAAGAAGACGTCCATAACGACGTAACTGGCCAGCGCCATCCAATCCACGTAATTCTGTCTCAACCTTGTCGATACTAATGCTCTTCTTTTTAGCGAAATTTGCCTGAATGTTTCCTAACCATTCAGTAATTTCAGGGCGCTTAGATAACGTATCGATAGATTGACTCCCGGCCCCGCCTTTAAGCTGAATAATATCTTCCATTTCAAGACGGCAGGATTCTCCTGCAACCGACCATTCAGATGTAGCGTTGAGGATATCGTCGTTAGAATCGATGTAGAGATAGTTAAAATTAGCGCCTTTTTCCTTGATCGATTCAACATCGCTTTTGCGTAGGATCATTGCTCTTTTGATGGCCGCTAGAGAACGTCCCCCAGCGCCACCGAGACCGATAATAAGATGATTTTGTGACATGTTAACAGAGAAATGTTGTTGTATAGATTGGAATAAGTCGTTGTTCAGACGAAGAAAATTTCCAGATACGTTACTTGATCATTTTAATTTCACGATATGCGAAAAAGGCACTTCCTCCAAATAGCAATAAAAGAGACAAGATGAACAATCCCCACATATTGAAAACGGCGTCTTTATATTCAATAATAATAGTTCGGAGTAAATCTGCTGAATATGAACCATCAGGTTCAGAAAGGATCACTCCGTCAGAAATGGAGTAAGCAATGAATTGAGAAATGAGTTTATCAGCACCATTACTTGTTGGAAAGATAGGAGCGTCATTAGGATTAACAGTTCCTTCTTCAGGCAATGTATTGTATTGACTTACAATATCGGTTGAAACAGCCGTACGAAAAAAATGACCACCATAAAGAGTATTGATTGAAGCTAGGCTCCATGAACAAATGGCTGCAAATAAAATAACCCAAATCATCTGAAAGGGAGTTTTTTTAGCACTCCATCCTTTATTCCATAGATTCCCCCAAAAGATGGTTAATGCAAGAAGGACAATAAAACAGATGATTGCGATAACGCCGGCAGTACCTATTCCGGTTCCTGCCGAGAATGCGAACGACATCCAGGTCATGACATCAATGTTGGCAATGACAGATAACATAATGATATGTAGGGTTGGTGTGATTTTAGAGAATCAAGAAAGCATGGCATAGAAACCAAGGAAAACAGCTCAGATAGCGAGAGTGTACGCTATTGATGAAAAGGTTATGTTGACTTTTTCATGGGTATGGAGGGGTACAGATATCTTGTCATGTGGATGCAGGGAAGGAAAAGTGCATTACGTACAAGTTTTTTTTGCGAACTTGCAGGAATCTATTTCATTCGTACCCTGCCTGACTTGAAAAATAATAGCGTATTGACAATACGTTTGAATAAATTGCAATATACTGATGATGAGTTAATTAGCAAAAATATGATTCTATCATACAAGCGATAAGTTTGTTTTTATAACTCATTGAGAAATTTACCTTTTTATTTCTCTTGTCTACGTATTGTCAATCCGTTGAAATTTGTGGATAGAAAACGGTATCTCAATTGACCAGGATTGTGATTGCAACATTTGAGAGATTACATGGACCTTTTGAATCGCTGTATTTGTGCGATATGTTCAGATCTGAAGTTTTACAGAAAGAACGATGATTGACGTGTTTGCAATACCCATAAACGGAGGTTACGGAGGTGCTTTTGAAGGATGAACCTCTTAATCAAGAAAGAGGATACGTTAGAAAGTTTTCCCTTTATCTTTTTCGAGCATTTTGAGTGGTAACCCTATTCTTGACGAAAGGGAAAAACGAACCAGGCAACTTTGACAAGCTACCTGGTTGGGTGAGATAATAGATAAAGGTAAAGAGGGGTGGATTTATTCCTCGGGGGAGGAAGAGGCAGAAGATTCTGTAGGAACGTCTGCCGTTTCGTTTGTAAGGGCGGATTCAGCCTCGTTGTTGTCGTCATCATCGGGAATGACGATAGAGATGTCTTGGATGGATTCGCCCTCTTTGAGAGAGATGAGTTTGACGCCTTGGGCGACGCGACCAGTTTCGCGGATCGAGGAAACGCGGATTCGGACGGATTGCCCAGAGGTGGTCATCAGCATCAGTTCGTCGTCGTCGGCAACGACAGTGGCAGAGACGACTTTGCCTGTTTTGTCGGTACAGTTCATCGTCTTGATGCCGATACCCCCGCGGCTTTGGAGACGGTATTCATCGAATTTGGTGCGTTTACCGAGACCGTTTTCAGAGGCGACGAGGAGGGTGGCGTTTTCATTAACGATGGCGAGAGCGACAACGTAGTCACCTGGGCGTGGGCGGATGCCGCGGACGCCGATTGTATTACGACCTTGGTCGCGGAGATCGTGCTCGCTGAAGCGAATACTCATACCTTCTCGAGTGACGAGGACGATTTCATCATCTCCTGAGGCGAGGCATGCGTTGACAAGGCTGTTGCCTTCTTCGAGGTTGATGGCGATAATGCCTGCTTTGCGATAATTGCGGAAATCGTTTAGGCTGGTTTTTTTGACAGTACCGTCTTTGGTAGCGAAGACAACATGACCGCTGCCTTCGCCAAAAGTGATATCTTCGCCTTTGTCATTGATTTTGCGTTCGAGGCGGAGGATGGCGGCTATCGTTTCTTCAGGTTGAAGGTCGAGGAGGTTTTTAATGCTACGGCCCTGAGCACTGCGAGCGGCTTCATCGATTTCGTAGACGCGATCGACATAGACGCGGCCAGTGTTGGTAAAGAACATGAGATAATCGTGGTTTTGGGCCGCGAAGAGGTGTTCGATGAAATCGGCTTCTTGATCTTTTTTGGAGGATTTAGCAGTAGCGGCGCGGATGCCTTTCCCGCCTCGGGCTTGGATTCTGTATTCGGCGGTATTGGTGCGTTTGATATAGCCACAGTGCGTGATTGTGACGATCATGGAATCGTTGGGGATGAGGTCCTCAATGGCCATGTCGCCAGAGTAGGGGATAATGCGAGTGAGGCGTGGGGTAGCAAATTTTTCTTTGATGGCAAGGAGTTCTGTTTTGACGATTTCGAGAACCCGTGATTCGTTGGCAAGGATATCGAGGTAGTCTTTAATCTGAATGATGAGATCGGCGTAATCGCTCTTGATCTTATCAGACTCGAGTGCAGTTAATTGGTAGAGACGCAAGTCGAGGATAGCGTTGACTTGGCGTTCGGTGAAGACATATTCGCCATTTTGGATAGAAGGCTGAGAACGGATGAGGATGCCGAGGCTTTCTGCGGTGGCTACAGGGAATCGGCAAGCCTGGAGGCGTTGGCGGGCTTCGTCGCGGTTTTTGGAGTCGCGGATGATGCTGATGAAGTCATCGAGGTTGTTCAAGGCAAGGAGATAAGCCTCGAGGCGTTCAGCGTTTTTCTCGGCATCATTGAGGAGGAAACGAGTACGGCGCACGACGACTTCTCGGCGATGTTCGATGTAGAAGTTGATCGCATCGAGCATCGTGAGCGTTTTGGGCCTGTTATCGTGAATTGCCAGCATGTTGACCGCGAAGGAGGTTTCCAGTGAGGTCAATTTGTAGAGCTGGTTGACCACAACTTGAGGGCGGGCATCGCGCTTGAGCTCGATTTCGATGTAGGTTTGGTCTTTGGAGAGGTCGCGAATGCCGGAGATATCAGTGAGGACTTTTTCTTTACAGAGTTCGGCGATGCGTTCTTGGAGAGTGGAACGGTTGACGCCGTAGGGGACTTCGCGGATGATGAGGAGGTCTCGTCCTGTTTCGGATTGTTCGATGTCAATCTTGCCGCGAATACGGATAGAACCACGACCTGTGCGGAAATAATTATCGATGCCGGAATAACCCAGTAGGTCGCCGCCAGTGGGGAAGTCTGGACCTTTGATATAGCGTTTGAGTTCTTCGAAAGAGAGATGAGGGTTGTCAATGACAGCGCAGATACCATCGACGACTTCTCCGAGATTGTGTGGCGGGATGTTGGTGGCCATGCCGACAGCGATGCCAGTGCCCCCGTTGACGAGCAGATTGGGGAATGCCGAAGGAAGGACAGTTGGTTCAACTGTGGTGCCGTCGTAGTTTGGCGTAAAATCGACAGTGTCTTTATCAAGGTCTGCCATGATGGCCATGCCCATGCCAGAGAGTTTGGCTTCTGTGTACCGGTAAGCAGCAGGAGGGTCGCCATCTGGAGTACCAAAATTCCCTTGACCGATCACGAGAATATCTCGCATTGACCAATCCTGAGCCATATTGACGAGAGTGCCATAGATGGCAGAGTCGCCATGCGGGTGATAATTACCCATGGTTTCACCGATGATTTTGGCGCATTTACGAGTTTTACCTCCAGGCGTGAGGTTGAGTTCCTTCATGGCATAGAGGATGCGGCGCTGGGAGGGTTTGAGACCGTCTCTGGCGTCTGGGAGGGCTCGTGAAATGATCACGGACATCGAATAGTCCAGGAACGAGGCAGAGAGTTCGCTGGCGACATCGACAGGTTTGATTCGATTATTATCCATGGATATATAAAGCTAGGAGAACGACGGTAAAAGGGGTATTGAGCATTGGCAACGTACGGAGAGAGGTAAGACGCTTAGATGTCTAGGTTGCGAACGTTAAGAGCATGGTCGACGATGTAATTTTTGCGAGGTTCGACGACGTCGCCCATGAGAATAGTGAACATTTCATCAGCACGAACGGCATTATCGTCGTTGAGGACGACTCGAAGCAATTCGCGATTTTCGGGAGACATGGTGGTTTTGAAAAGGTCTTCAGCATTCATTTCACCCAAACCTTTGAATCGCGTGATTTCGACGCCACGTTTGCCGATATTGATGACCGCCTGCAAGATGTCCATGACGGAGAACAGAGGCGTCATTTTCCGTTTTTCGCCTTCTCCTTCTTGGAGCTCGAAAAGTGGGGTATCTTCAGACATGAGCATGTTGGAGGGGATCCCTAATTCAGCTAGGCGGTTCAAGGTGCGAGTCAGGGCTTTGGCTTCATGGAGTTCATGGGTCAAGGCTCTACGACTTGGCCCTTCACGGACGGGCAAGGGGTTGGCCGCTAATTCTTCTTCAGAGGGTTCGCCAAAGATGAAGAGGTCTCGGTTGTCGTTGGAAAAAGCAGTTAATTCCTCGGTGTCGTGGAAGTAATGGACGGATTCATCATTGCCACAACGGATTTTGACAAGGAATTCGGGGAAGTCACCATGAGCATCGCGGTATTTCAAAAGATCTTCGAATGTGCCGCCCTGCGATTGTACGGAATCGGCGTAGCGCTGGAGGTTGATGAGGGTTTCTAGGATAGCGAAATGTTCATCGGGGGAGAAGACACGGGATCCGTTGGCCATGCGCAGAGTGACATCGTTGACGGCGAGTTCGATCAGTTTACGGTTTAGAGCAATATCATCTTGCACGTATTCTTCTTTCTTTTTACGGACGACTCGGTATAGAGGCGCTTGAGCAATATAGAGATAGCCAGCACGGACAAGTTGGGGCATGTGACGACAGAAAAACGTGAGGAGCAGGGTACGGATGTGGGCGCCGTCAACGTCAGCATCGGTCATGATGATGATCTTGTGGTAACGGACTTTTTCTAAGTTGAAAGAACCTTCATCGTCCCCATCGCCAATACCAGCGCCGATGGCCGTGATCATCGTTTGGATTTCCTTGTTGGCCAAGGCTTTGTCTAAGCGTGCTTTTTCGACGTTGAGGACCTTGCCACGGAGAGGCAAAATGGCCTGAGTACGGCGGTCTCTGCCTTTTTTAGCCGAACCGCCAGCGGAATCGCCTTCGACGAGGAACAATTCACATTTTTGGGGGTCGCGGTCGGAACAATCTGCCAGTTTACCGGGAAGCCCGCCGAGGGTGAGTGCCCCTTTGCGGACCGTCTCGCGCGCTTTGCGGGCGGCTTCTCGCGCTCGAGCGGCGTTAACGCTTTTGTCGATGATTTTGCGGGCGATTGCGGGGTTTTCTTCGAAATAAGTTTTGAGTTCTTCGTAGACAATGCTACTGACGACACCTTCGATTTCAGTATTAACCAATTTGTCTTTTGTTTGCGAACTGAATCTTGGGTTGGGCATTTTGACTGAGATGACCGCGACAAGGCCTTCGCGGACGTCTTCTCCGCTGAGCGAGGGATCTTTGTCTTTCAGCAAGCCATTGGTTTTGGCGTAGGTATTGATAGCACGGGTGAGTGCGCTCCGGAACCCAGACAGATGCGTACCGCCGTCGCCATTGTAAATGGAATTGGCAAAACAAAGGATTTGTTCGACGTAGGTGTTGTTGTACTGGAGGACGACGTCGACTAAAACATCGTCATTGGTCCTTTTGCCGTCGTATTCAACTTCGATTTCACGGACGCCAGAGAGAGCGATGGGCGATTCGGTGATGAGTTCCTTATTTTCGCCGAGTTGGCGAACAAATTCGGTGATGCCGTCTTTGTAATAGAACGTTTCTTTACGTTCTGGAGTTTGACGTTCGTCGATCAGTTCGATGACGATTCCTGGGTTGAGGAAAGCGAGTTCACGGAGACGAGTTGTGAGCATTTCGAATTTGAACTCGATGGAATCGGTAAAGATGGTAGCATCTGGGAAGAAGGTGATGGTAGTACCGGTAACACCTTGAGGGACGGAGCCGATGACTTTGAGGGGCGAGGTGGTTTTACCGCGTTGGAACTGGATTTGGTAACGTTTACCATCTCGGCGAACTTCTGCTTTGAACCAGTCGGAAAGAGCATTGACGCACTTGGCTCCGACACCGTGAAGACCACCGGAGTATTTGTACGCGCCTTGGCCGAATTTACCACCAGCATGAAGGTTGGTTAATACGAGTTCTACTGCTGGAATACCGAATTTAGGGTGGATATCTACCGGGATACCACGACCATTGTCCGCAACGGAGAGTGAACCATCGACGTGGATGGTAATGGTAATTTTAGAACAATAGCCAGCTAAATGCTCGTCGATTGAATTGTCGAGGACTTCGAATACACAGTGATGGAGCCCACGTTCATCGGGATCTCCAATGTACATTCCCGGGCGTTTACGTACAGCTTCAAGACCTTCCAGTTTATCGATTTGTGCGGCGCTGTATTCCTGTTGAGCGGTAGTACTAACGGACGCATGAATGTGGTCGCTGTGCTCGTCTGTCATGTATTAATGATAAAAACAGATTCTTGAGAAGGCAAGGATCAAGCTCGTCAGTAGATGTTGAATACACGAAGCATAGAATAGAGAAAGGGGAAGGAGAGTGAAATCACTTGGGCCCTTCCCCTTCAAAATAAAAATGTGAGAATTCGACCGATAGGAACCGTCGGCTTTATGAGGCAGACGGGCTCAACGGTTTGTTGTTGTCAGAGTCTTGGGGATTGCTGCTAGGGATGTCATGAGACGGTTGTGGTGAGGCCGGGGTTAACACCGGAGAACCTTTGAACCGTTCGCGCATTCTTTGGAACATGCTGTAAAGAGCTGGGATGAGGATAATGCCGAAGCAAGTTGCAAAGATCATGCCGTAGAAGGTGGTGATGCCAATATCTTGACGGCTAGCGGCGCCTGCGCCTGAGGCAACGACCATGGGGAATACCCCGATAATGAAGGAGATAGCCGTCATTAACACAGCTCGGAAACGTTGGCTAGCGCCGTTGAGAGCAGCTTGTTGGATGGGGACGCCGCGTTCGTGGTCTTCTTTTGAGAATTCGACCATAAGGATGGCGTTTTTACTGGCTAATCCTACGAGCATGACAAGGCCCAGCTGAGCATAAATACTGAGCGAAGTACCACAGATCATGATACCGACGAGGGCTCCTAAGATGGCGACGGAGACTGAGACGATTACAGACAGAGGGGTTGTCCAACTTTCGTATTGCGCCACTAAGAAAAGATAGCCGAAAACGAATGCGAGAATCATCAACATGACGATTTGGCCTTCGTTTTGCCGTTCCTGGTAACTCATAGCGGTCCATGCGATAGAGTAGTTGTCGGGAAGCTGCAAGTTTTCGATTTCGTCCATGACCTCACCACTGCTGACGCCGGGTTTGACCATGCATTGGATTTCTGCGGACATGATTTGGTTGTAACGCTGGATTTGGCGAGGGCCGGTGATAAATGAGATTGTACCCATGGAACTCAGGGGAACCATTTCTCCTTCGTTGTTTTGGATATAGGTACTCATAATATCATTGATGTTGGAGCGTTCCTTGTCGTCTGATTGGATTTTGACCTTGAAGGCGTAACCTTCTAGGTTGAAATCGTTGACATAGAGTGATGCCAGTTTCCCCTGGAGAGTAGAGAAGATGTTATTGACTGGTACATGCATGGTACGCGCTTTTTCTCGGTTAAGATTGAGATAAAGCTGCGGCGTATTAGCTTCGTACGATGAGAAGGCGTTAGCGACACCCGGGAGGTTATTGATTTGTTCAAGGATTTGTTTGGTATTGCGTTCGAGGTCTTTTGGTGTTTCATCGCCCGAGGCTTGGAGCATGAACGAGATGCCACCAGTGGCGCCGAGGCCCATGATGGCCGGTGGCGTGAATACTTTAATGGAAGCAGCCGGGATGTCGACTAAGAGGTCCTGGGCTTGACTGCGAATGGAATCAAGTTGGAGTTCGGGCGTAGTACGCAGGCTCCAGTTTTCGAGACGGCCAATGCACATAGCGACGTTTTCGCTATCGCCACCGGTGAAACTGTGGCCGGTGGAACTGGAAACCATACGAATACCTGGGAGCTCCATCAGAATTTCTTCAGCCTGGCTTCTTGCTTCTTCAGTACGTGAAAGCGCTGCGCCAGATGGTAATTGAATATCAACAAACAACGTGCCTTTGTCTTCTGAAGGAATGAATGAGGTTGGGATTGATTCAAACAGTTTCCAGTCAGCAATCAACACAGCAAGCAAGATGACAAGGGTTAGCCATATCCGGCGGACTAGGATACCGGCGGCTTTTAGGTAGTGCTTGCGGGACCAATCCAGAAGGACATTGAAAGGTTTGAAAAGCTTGCTGGATTGGCCAGAAGTTCTCTTTTTTAACAAGAGGACACAGAGAGCAGGGCTGAGGGTCAATGCGTTGACAGCGGACAAGCAGAGGGCAACACACATTGTTACAGAGAATTGCAGATAGATATTACCGACCATGCCCTCGATGAAGGCGATAGGGATGTAAATGGCAACCGTTACCAGAGTGGTAGCGATGATTGCGCCAGTAATCTGCTGCATACTCTTTTGGGTGGCTTCTGCCGGGGAGAGCCCTTCTGAATCCATGAGACGGATTGTATTTTCTACGACGATGATGCCGTCGTCTACCAAAGAACCAATGACCAGGATGAGGCCGAACATAGTCAACACGTTGATACTGAATCCCAACGGCAACAAAACGGCAAATGTGGCTAAGAGGGAAACCGGGATAGCGAGAGAGGGAATGAGAGTAGCCCGCCAATCTTGCAAGAAAAGATAGGTAATGCCCACGACGAGGAGAAGAGCTACGATCAATGTTTCCGCAATTTCATACATCGTAGCCATGATGTACTCAGTGGGATCGTAACTGACATCGTAGGTAATACCTTCAGGGAAATTTTTACTTAGTTCTTTCAACGTAGCCTGGACACGTTCCATCGTATCCAGAGCATTCGAGTCGTCATTGCGATAGACGGCCATGTTGACAGATGGTTTGCCATCGGTTCGGGAACTACCAGTATAACTTTCAGCGCCCAATTCGATTCGTGCGATATCGCGGAGTTTGACAATTTCGCCATTTTCGCTGGTTCGAACGATGATATCGCTGAATTCATCAACAGTTTTCAGACGGCCTTTGACATCGACCTTATATTGGACAGCGGTGTTATTGGACTGAGTGCCGACAGAGCCGGCAGCGGCCTGGATATTTTGTTCTTCGATGGCGGCAGCGACGTCGGCAGGGGTGATATTGAGTGCCGACATGCGGATAGAATCCAGCCAGATACGCATACTATAGTTTTTAGCGCCTCGGACAGCTACGTCGGAAATACCGTCGATACGAGCAATGACGTCTTGGACTCGTGTTTTGACGAAGTTGTTAAGCTGGAGATTGTTCATTTTGTCGGGGTCAGCTCTGAATGAGAACTGGCCTAGGATATCCGAGGTACGCTTGCGGACGAAGACGCCTTGGTTGACGACCTCTGTGGGCAAGTTGTGTTCGACGCGCTTGATGGCGTTTTGCACATTGACCATGTTGATATCTGAATCTGATCCGCTTTTAAAGGTGATGGAAACGGAGTATTCGCCATTGTTGTTGGAGGTAGAAGAGAAGTAGAGGAGATCTTCTAACCCGTTGAGTTCTTGTTCGAGAGGAATGCCGATTGTTTCCATGACCGTTTGTGCGCTAGCGCCTTCGTAAGTGGTACGAATGTTGATAGCAGGCGGCGCAATTTCCGGATATTCGGCAATAGGCAAGCGAAACCAGCAGATAGACCCTGCTAGAACCATTAGAATTGCAATGACAATTGCGAATTTGGGACGATGAATAAAGTGTTGCGAAATCATAATGAGAAGACAATCAGTTGGCTTCTACAGGAGAAATAGTTGCGCCAGGGTAGGTCTTGTGTTGTCCGTCGATGATGACGGTTTCGCCTTCTTTAAGTCCACTACGAATACATTGGCGATTGTCGACGATGTTACCGAGGGTGACCTCTCGTTGTTCTACGACGTTTTTGTCATTGACTATGTACAGATAACATTTGGTGTCATCGTACATGATGGCCGAGATATTTGTGGAGGGCAGGGATTCAACATTTTTCTTGGAGAGGCGTACTGTGACGATACTGCCAGGATTGAGAAGTTCGTCTTTGTTATCGAATTTGGCCCAGACGGTAATCGTATCGGTTGTGGGGTTGATTTTATTATCAGTCAATGCAATGACGCCTTCAGAACGGAAGGGGGTACCATCTGCCAGGATTAAATGGATGACGGCTTCTTTTTGCATCGTATTGGCATCCCCAAACAATGAGAGCAAATCGCGCTCACTCATTGGGAATCGCACATAAACTTGCCCAATGTTAGTGACTGTGGCTAACGTGCCGGATTGAGGGGTTACATAGTTGCCGCGCGAGAATGTGAGTCGGCCAATTTTACCGGCGATGGGAGAGGTGACTCGAGTGTAGTTGAGATTGTCTTTGGCGATAACGAGTTGAGCCTCCTCTGCTTTTTTTTGGGCTTCAAGGGTGGCAAGTGTACTGCGGGCGTTTTCGTATGTGTCTTGAGAAACGGAAGCCGTTTTGACCAATTTGCTGTAACGTTCCAGGTTGGATTTGGCATAACTGATTTTGGCTTCGGTTTGAGCGATCATGGCCTCGGCATTCATTACGGTGGCTTTGTACTGGGTGTCTTCAATTTCAAATAAGAGTTGCCCTTCTGAGACGAGATCGCCTTCGTCGAAATGAATGGAAAGAATATTGCCTGAGACTCGGGGCTGGA
The DNA here is from genome assembly GCA_949296365.1 of uncultured Akkermansia sp. Lineage (GTDB taxonomy): Bacteria > Verrucomicrobiota > Verrucomicrobiia > Verrucomicrobiales > Akkermansiaceae > Akkermansia. Next base: position 42,962 of record CASFPZ010000005.1, read on the forward strand.
TAGCTACTGTATCGATCGCTTCTACTTGCCCCGTATAAGGTTTGTTGATGGCATTCTTAATAAGCGTAGCTTTCTCAATTAGAACTGTCGGTGGCCGTTGGTGAGCTGCTTTCTCTTGGTTTGCATTGGCCTGCCATACGCAACTAAGACATAAAAACATAAGACAAGACTCTGTCAGACGGCGTTTGACAGACGAATAACGTGGTGTTCCGTTCGAAACTAGTGACATGACTTATTTGTTGAATGATTGGATTCTGGACATTTGTCAAAAAAAAATACGTACATAAAACCAGCAAACTGTTCCAAAGCTGACACAGAAACGTTTAATTTTAGAACATTTGGAATTATATGGTTTTTTATGGGAAGGAGAGGTTTCTATTTGTTAGAGAATACTGACATGGGATGAACTATGATGAGATGAGGGACGGACTTGTTTATGGATTGAATTCAGTGTAATCAAAGGCATGGACTTGTTGAAAACAGCGGTATTACTTTTCATCGTGTTGGACCCTTTGGGGGTAATACCTGTCGTATATAGCATGTTGGGGCGATATTCTCCGCAGCGGCGCAATCAAATTATTATTCGGGAATCATTGTTTGCGTTGGGGATTATGTTGGTTTTTCTCATTGCCGGGACGTCGTTGATGCAATTGTTAGGATTAGAACAATCGACACTTAATCTTACAGGGGGGATATTATTGTTTATGGTAGCAATTGGGATGGTGTTCCCGAACAGAGCAGCAGAGGGAGAAGAGAACAAGATGGAGGAGCCATTCATTGTGCCGATCGCTGTCCCTTTGATTGCAGGGCCGGCTGCGTTAGCTATCATCATCTTGCATTCGTCGGTAGCGGATGGGATTTTTACTAAGTTCATGTTGGGGATTGCGATATTTTTAGCATGGTTAGCTACGACGTCTGTTGTTTATTTAGCGCAGTATTTCACGCGTTTTTTGGGGAAACGGGGAATGGTGGCATTAGAACGCTTGATGGGGATGGTGTTGGCCATGATTTCTATCCAGATGTTTTTGAATGGCTTGCATGGGTTAAAGTTATAGACGGCAGCTGACACAGAAGGAGCGTATGCCAAGCGACATACGCTCCCGATGAACACAACACACAAATCTCAACCACAAAGATCTAAAAAAGTTATTTCTTAAGCTGAAGACCGATTTTGTTGAGGTGCTCGTTGGCTTTTTTAATATTTTTTTCTTGGCGTTTCTGAGCAGCTTTTTGAGCTTTTTCCTGGAGGTTTTTTTTACGTTCGGCGATTTCCTTTTTGGTCTCTTCTTTGATTTGTTTACCCGGGTCTTTAACTGCTTCGCGGACTGCGTCTATTTTTTCTTGGGCAGCTTTTTGGCGTTCAGCGATTTTTTTGGCAGAAGCATTTTTACGTTCATTGAGGCGCTGTTTGATTTGTTCTTTTGAGGTTGGAATTTCGCGACCGTTTTCGTCGACAATTTTGATAGTCTGGCTAAATGAAGAAAACGACAAACAAAGGACTAAGGCGGTTAACGTGGTGATGAAGAATTTCATAACAATAGATTCTTTCTGTAAAGGTTGAGACATGGTGAGGTCCCAATATGTTCATAAAAAAACGGAGCGAGGAGAGAATTCCTGGCTCCGTTTATAAGAAAAACAGAAGATTATTTGTTGAGAATTAACCGATTTCGGTGCGGCCGGAGAGTTGGGCTCCTTCTTCCATGGAGAGAGTTTTAGTTTTGATATCTCCTTTAAGGCGCGACTGGTGTTTGAGTTGGCATTTTTGGGCTTTAATTTCGCCTTCAACGCTGCCATAGATACAGATATTGCCAGCGGTAATATTGCCTTTGATCTCAGCAGATTCACCGATGGTTACGGAGCCGTGTTCGGAGGTGATTTCACCTTCGATTTTGCCATCGATTTGCATATCGTTGGAAAACCGGATTGTACCGTTGATTTCAATCCCAGCAGCAAGAAAATTAGTTATATTGTCGGACATGATTGGACATACTAGATAATGATTCCCAATAGCGCGAGATGATTAGACCGTCATAATGTCTTTTTCCCGAGCAGCTAAAATAGAGTCGATCGAGGCTACTGTTTTATCTGTGAGTTTCTGTACTTTATTTTCCAAAGTGTGTTGTTCGTCTTTGGTGATGAGATTATCGTTTTTAAGTTTTTTGAGGCCATCCATGCCTTCGCGACGGGCGGCGCGAGCGCGAACACGAGCTTCTTCTGCAATGCTTTTGGCATATTTGACAAGATCGCGGCGGCGTTCTTCGGAGAGGGCTGGGATGGGTATGCGGACGGATCTTGCATCGATGACAGGGTTGAGATTGAGTCGGCTTTCACTGATGGCGCGTTGGATATCGTGAAGCGTACCCGGGTCGAATGGCTGGATGAGAATGCTGCGGGCATCTGGTGTGGTGATAACGGCGAGGTTTTTCAGTTGCATAGTTGATCCATAACTTGCAATGGTGACATCAAGATTTTCAACCAGAGAGGGAGAGGCTTTGCCTGTGCGGAGACCAGAGAATTCATTGTGAAGATATTCAACAGCTTTATTCATACTGGCTTCGGTGTTGGATAGTACGGTGTTTGCGTCCATATACGTCTAGATGAGTTTAATATTGGGAAAAGGTTGTTGAAAAAGAGGGAGAATTGTTAAGAAATGGTGGTACCGATTGGTTCTCCTTTGAGGGCTCGGGTAATATTACCCTCGGCATGCATGTCAAAAACAATAATGGGCTTTTTATTGTCCATGCAAAGAGCAAATGCTGTTGAATCCATTACTTTGAGTTGACGTGCGATACATTCTTGATATGAAATGGTATCAAAACGTTTGGCGTTTTCGACCTTTTTGGGGTCAGCATCGTAAACGCCATCTACAGAAGTTGCTTTCATAACGATATCGGCGTTGATTTCGCTGGCGCGAAGCGCGGCAGTAGTATCAGTAGAGAAGAATGGGTTACCGGTGCCGGCGGCAAAGATAACGATTTTCCCTTGAGAAAGTTCTTCTTTGGCCTTGAGCCTGATAAATGGTTCTGCAACATTTTTCATTTCAATAGCAGATTGCACGACACAGGGAACACCACAGCGAGCGATAGCGCTTTGCAAGGCAAGAGCATTCATAACAGTAGCCAACATACCTACGTAATCAGCAGTGGCTCGATCCATGCCTCGCACGCTAGCTTTAGCGCCGCGCCAGAAATTGCCACCACCAATAACTAGGGCTAGTTCGATTGAGGCGGTATGGTACGCATCGGCGATTTCCTGAGCGATACGGGCTACAATTTCCGGGGAAATGTTGTCCATACTTCCGGGGCTACGTAGAGCTTCCCCACTAAGTTTGAGGAGGATTCTTTTATAAGGTGAAGGTACAGGAGTAGTCATCAGTGTTACTGTTCACAAGTGAGCATGGAATTTTATTGTGGGAATGGAAAGACAAAATAGTTGAGAAGCCCAAATTTCAGCTTAATAGTTTCTTAAAGTTCATGATTTTACGGGAGAGTCAGATTGTGATTCATTTTTGGAAGTAATCGGAATTGATCCATTGCGAGCGTCGACGCTGACGATGGGGTAGGGAATTGAAATGCCGACTTGATCGAATTCTTTCTTAATTTGTTTAGCCAAGTCGAGGCGCAACTGAACATAATCATCGCATTGACACCAGGCGCCGATGATAAAACCAATGCCGGAATCCTGAAAACCATCGAAAAGGATGGATGGTGCTGGCGAGTCCAGGCAAAGCGGATGTTCTTTTAGTATTTTATTTACCACGGATAAGACGGTATCTAGATCACTATCATAATCTACAGAGATGCTGATATCACATCGGCGAGTTTCGAACCGCGTGGCGTTGCTGACTGGGTTTTTAATAATTAATTCATTAGGGATGCGGACCATGGTGTTGTCAGGAAGTCTCAATTGGACGGCCATGAGATTAATGGCATCGACAGTGCCACGGACTCCTTCGATTTCGATGATATCACCAATGTTGATTTGGCGTTCTCCTACGAGGAAGAGACCGCTAATGATATTAGATAATGATGTTTGAGAGGCAAAACCGACGGCAACACCAATGATACTAGCTGCACCTAACAAGGTGATGATATCGAACCCTAAAAGAGCGAAGGTTTCTACTACAATAATGCTCCAGCCAGTTAATTTAATGAGTTTAATTAATAAAGCCGCAGCTGGTTGGGCCATGTGTTTGTGAAAAATAGGCACAAGGATGCGGCATAGCACAATGAGGACAATTGAAGAGACAAGTAACCAGATACTGGCGTGGATGACTGACACGACAATGGTATGTATATCTAGAGAGGCCCACCATTTTGGGAGGTCTATTATTTGATTGAATGAGTGGATAGATTCAGTTGGTGGCACAGGAGCCGTCGGTGTAGTAGAAGATGTTGTTTCAACAGAGGCAATGACTATCATGATAACTTAGGGGACATGGAGAAACGTTGACGTTACAAAGACTACAATAAAATATGGACGGAACCAGGATATTGATTCCGCCCATGAACTGAGATAAAAATATAGCGCCATTATAAGCGATTGCTGCCTATTGAATGAGCAGACAATATCGACTTATTCCTTGCCGAGGTATGAGGCAACGCCTTCATGAGACGGCGTCATGGCAACATCTCCAGCGTGCCACCCTAATGGACAAACTTCGCCGTATTGTTCGACGTGCTTAAGCGCATCGAGGAGGCGGAGGGTTTCGTCAACTGAGCGCCCAAGTGGCATGTCGTTGACAAGTTGATGGCGAACGATGCCTTCTTTGTCAATAAGGAAGAGGCCGCGGTAAGCGACCATTTCGCCTTCGACTGTGACGTTGCCTTCTTCATCATAGATTTGTTCACCGGCCAAAACATCGTAATTACCAGCGATAGTTTTGTTGATGTCGGCAACGATAGGATAAGTCACACCTTCAATGCCGCCTTGTTTCCGTGGGGTGTTGACCCAGGCCCAATGTGAGAATTCACTGTCAGTAGAGCAGCCAATGACAACGGCATCACGCTTTTCAAATTCTGACAAAGACTTTTGAAACCCGATTAATTCAGTTGGGCATACGAAGGTAAAATCTTTAGGATAGAAAAAGAGCACCACATATTTCCCCTTGAACTGAGAAAGAGTGAAATTCTCAACGATGGTTCCGTTGACGACAGCATTAGCACTGAAATCAGGAGCTTGTTTTCCTACAAGAAGCATATTTTATGTTTTGGGTTAAGGTTGTTAACTGTTGGAATAATTCCAAATTTTAAGCTTACGTCAAGTATTATCCGCCGATGAATCTGAGTTTGTAAGAATTTTCTGTCTGGGTCTATACTGTTTTTCAAACAATTTTTTGCTATATTGGTTTGTTTCTGGACGATACCAGCAAGGTATATGGTGGGAAATGAGGGATTAAAAAAGACTGACTCTGCGGCAAGAGAGCAGAGTCAGTCTTGATGATGAGAAAGAAGATAGGGTTTTACATTCCCATGAAACCCGTAGTGAAAAGCGGCATGATGCCAGCTACGGTTAAGAAGAGCGAGCAGGCAACTAAAACAACAAGCGTAATAGGCGAGATTGAGAGGGATTGGTCGTCGTCTTGAGGTTTATCCCAGTACATGGAGCGAATCACTTTGAAATAATAATAAAATCCTGCTGCGGCACAGATGACCATGATAGGCAAAAGCCAGGCACGATATTGGTCGAGACCGATGACGTGAAGGAACGAATACATTTTAGCCAGGAAGCCAGCAGTCAGAGGCACACCAGCCAACGAGGCAAACATAATCGTAACGGAGAGAGCCAGGATAGGATTCGTTTTACCCAAGCCGCGAAAGGCAGAGATTTCATCGCTACCGCGCTGAGTACGGACAAGGGCGAGAGCGTAAAAAGCGCCGAAAGTCATGACCATGTAAATGGCTAAGTAAAGGGCCGCGTTAGGAGCAATCGTTGTGTTCAGAGAAGGTTCGTAAGTTTCATAAGTTACAAAAAAGGGCAGAATGAATCCAGCTTGAGCTATTGATGAATAACCTAGCAGACGTTTCAGGTTAGTTTGCGGGATGGCGCCTAAGTTGCCGACGAGCAGAGTAGCGGCAGACATTAGAGCGAGAAGTAAAGCAACTGAGGGAAGGCTGACAAAAGGAACAAGGATGATGCTCAAGAAGGCAAAGCCTGCAACTTTGGAAGCAACAGAGAGGAAAGCAGTGATGGGTAGGGGAGCTCCCTGATAGACATCTGGTATCCACATTTGCATAGGAACGGCGCCGATTTTAAAGGCAGCGCCGACGATGAGCAGAGCCATGGCTAATTGAATACCAGGAGCGTTGCCCGCATTGACCGCAGCCTGTACTATTTGACAGTTGATGGCAAATGAACCGGTCATTCCGAAATACCAAGCTAAACCGAAAACGAGAGTCCCAGTACTAATGGCGCCGAGGATGAGATATTTGATTCCGGCTTCTAGGGAAGCGAGGTTACGGCGGAAATATCCTACGAGGACATAAGAACTTAGTGTTAGGACTTCTAATGAGACGAACAGAGTAATCAAATCGCTGGCCTTAGTCATGGCAGTAATACCTGCACATGCGACAAGAGGCAAAATGAAGAGTTCACCTGTACCTTCTTGGGATTTTGTCTCATTGGAAGACAAGTTGATGATGGCTCGGAAGTCAATAGCAAGCAGTAGAGTCAATGCAGTAGAGATCAAAGCGAGAACTGCAAAGATATTACTGCTGTATAGATTGTGAGAGGTGAAGTAAGGAATAACAGCTAACGAAGTTAGTGCGCCGACTAAGCCGAATGCCCACTTTGGTATGCGTTTCAGGAACGCATCAACCAGGAAGAGGACGAGGGCGACTCCCACGAGTATGAATTCAGGTATATAGGCTTGCATGGAATGGAATTATTGGAAGTGATTGCCGTATAGGAAAACAATAGGATTAGTTACCAAAGAAACAGAGGACGATATTGGGAACGAAACCGAAGAGGACAAGGGCTACAACCAAGAAAACAATAGCGAGGCGATTCCCGCTGGGACAGGAACAACACGCAGCTGTTTCAACTCGTTCACAGGATTTAGAAAGTTCTCCTTGGAAGATATCACGGTAAGCGCGTAACATGTAAACAGCGCTGATGACTAAGCCCCAGAGACAGAGGATTGTTGCGATCTGAACACATCCGAAAGATCCCTTGAATCCGGAAAAGCCAGATACGAATACCATGAATTCACCAGGAAAGTTAGCGAACCCCGGTAACCCAATGGAAGCCATAGCAGCAAGACCAAAAACGAAGGCTAGTTTGGGAAGTTTACAACCAAGCCCACCGAGAGCACCTAATTCGAGAGTATGGGTTTTAGTTTCGATATATCCACAGAGTAGAAAGAGGAGAGCGATGGACAAACCATGGGCGAGCATAAGCAAGGCGGCGCCTTTGACTGCAATTGGATTACTGCCGGAGCTGATAAGAGCAGCAAAAGCCAGGAAGAGATAACCCATATGCATGACGGAAGAGTTACCCAACAATAGGTCGAGGCGTTTCTGGTTAACAGTTACATAGCCAACCCATAGGACGTTGCCTACAAGCAAAACGAGCAACCAGTTGTTCCATGGTTCAAACGCACTAGGAATCAAAGGTTGGAACATAAATAAACCATAAAGGCCAAATTTTTTCAGGACTCCTGCGTGCATCATGGATACCGGAGTCGGCGCTGAAGCATAAGCTGGGGCTGCCCAGGAGTGGAATGGGAAAAGCGAAACAAGCGTACCGAAACCCAGGATGAGTAAACCGCCGATGAGACATGAGTTCTGGAGTGTTTTACCTGCTTCTACAGATTTGGCGATATCTGAGAAAGAATATCCCAGTTGGTTGCCAAGCAACAAGAGAGCAGACAGAAGAACCATAGAGGCAAATCCCAAATACAAAGTAATTCTCCAGGCGGTAGTCCGTTTGTCGCCGCGTCCATACAAACCAATCATGACGAAAGTCGGGATCAGGGCTAGTTCATGAAACGCGAAAAAGGACATAATGTTGTCGGAGAGGAAAGCGCCGGTTGCACCAGCTGATATGAGCAGAGGTGCAATGTACAAGGAAGGGGCTGCAGGAACATTTTTAGGAGAAGCAACACCAAAAACTGTACCGAAAGTCACAAGGATCGTTAAAAGGATCATGACTTTAGATAATGGCGCTGCCATGGTCAATTGAAGTTCTTCACCCAGGAAATGAGTCCACAAACTTGGGTTGGTGTCGAAAGTGACCAATGCCAGAATGCCCATGAGCAAGGTGAAGATGGCACTTAGGACAGCAGTGATTCTGGCCGGAGATTTGCAGATTCCGATTAGCCCGGAAGCAATGAGCGGAACAAGTATGAGCCAAATAAGCATGGTAGTAAATTGGGTGAAGGTTAACGATAGAAGACGGAAAAGAAGACGATCAATAAAATTCCGGCTCCGAAGAGAACAGAGTATGCAACAATGTTTCCACATTGGAGGTAACGGAGAAGTCGACCGAGACCAGATGAGATTCTAGCACAGCCTCCAACAATAAGGCCTGAGATGAGATATTGGTCGAAGAAATCAATGAGAGCAGAAATAGAACCTTGGATATAGTGGATGAGAATCTTGTTGTAGAAATCGTCAATATAGAAACGATTGGCGAAAAGTTTGGAAATGGCATTGCCCGAAGCTTTATCTTGAACAGGATTCCCAGAATACATGATAATCCCAATAAGACCTCCGATGATTAGAGCACCTAATGAGGCATAAAATGGCAGTCCAACATGGAGTGGTTCGGCAGCAAAAGAATTCGAGGGAACGAGTTTATCGGCAATAAATCCGTAACCTGAAACAACAGCTAAGATAGCCAAAATTACTAGTGGAAGCCACATGGTGCAGTTAACTTCTTTAGCATGTTCAGAACATTTTGCACGAGGTTTCCCACAAAAAACAACCATGAAGAGGCGAGCCATATAGAATGTTGTCAAGAGTGCAACGAATGCGCCTAACCAGAAGAACAAGGGGTTTTTTTCTAATGCAGCTACCAGGATACTTTCCTTGGAGAAAAAGCCTGAAGTACCAGGGATAGCGATTAGAGCTGCTGTTCCCATGATAAAACAAAGTGAGGTAAGTTTCATTTTGCCGAGGATTCCGCCCATTTTCCAGATATCCTGTTCATGGTGACAGGAGACGATGATAGCACCTGCTCCTAAGAAGAGAAGGGCTTTGAACCAGGCGTGAGTATAGAGGTGAAACATAGCTGCTTCTCCAGCGAGAAGACCAACGGCCATGATCATGTACCCCAGCTGAGATAATGTGGAATAAGCCAGAATTCTTTTGATGTCGTTTTGACGGGTTGCCATCAAAGCAGCCAACAAAGCAGTAATGGCGCCGATGGATACGATGACATTGCAGGCAGTGTCGGTGAAAACCTCAGTACCTAACGAGGTCTGAATGCGTACCATCATGTAAACACCTGCTGCTACCATCGTGGCAGCATGCATGAGCGCCGATACTGGTGTGGGGCCTTCCATTGCATCTGGCAACCAGACGTGTAAAGGAAACTGAGCAGATTTGCCAACGGCACCGCAAAACAGACAAAGAATAACAATCGTCAAAAGGCCAGAGTCTAGGGAACTTGACAATTTCATGTCAACAAATGAAAAGGTACCTGCCAAAGCCCAAACGGCAAGAATCCCGATTAAGAAGCCGAAGTCACCGACTCGGTTGGTGATAAAAGCTTTTTTGGAAGCTTCAGCTGCCGACTTCTTGGTAAAATAGTGCCCAATGAGAAGATAGGAACAGAACCCCACCAATTCCCAACAAATGAAGGTCATGGCCAAGTTATTGGCCAAAACAATGCCTGTCATCGAAAACATGAACAGGCTTAACCCAGAATAATAGCGAGTCTTAGCAGGATCGTCAGCCATGTACCCCCAAGAAAAGAGGTGGACGAGGAAACCAATGCCGGTCACAACGACCATCATGCGAGTTGAAAGAGCATCCAGAAGAAATCCAAATTCAACATTGAAATGAACATTTTCTGATTGGATTGAGAGCCATGAGAGACCATCAGAGCCCGTTTGACCGAGAAGGCCAATAGAAACGACTAGTGTTACAAGAGCACTCAGGGTCGAGGTCAGTGTAGCTATGTTACCATGTTTTTTCAAAAACAGCCAGTTGAAAGCTGCAATTGCTAATGGCAGGAAAAGTAATAACCAAGCGTATTTCGTATCCATAACAGCGAGAATGTGGAGTTGTTAGTCTTTCAACACGGTCATGTCTTTTGTATTAACGGATCGGCGTGCCTTGTAAAAGGCGATAACGAGAGCTAGACCGATAGCTACTTCAGCCGCAGCTATGGCAACGACAAACAGAGTTAATACCTGAGGATCATAAACAGGAAGCCCCATGGTACCTTGAGCTCTGGAAAAAGCAGCTAGAGAAATATTAGCAGCGCTAAGCATCATTTCCAGGCACATAAAGATGACGATGATGTCCCGTCGAATAATGACACCTGCGATTCCGATGGCAAATAATATGCCGGAAAGAATGAGGTAATGAGTGAGAGGAATCATAATATCAAAACAATTAAATGAGGAATTTGAGGTTTATTAACGAGACGAGACCTTACGCGAAAGAGCTACAACACCGACAGCAGCAGCTAATAACACCAGACTAACAATCATAATTGTTGCATTGTACTTAGAAAAAAGTGTGTATCCTAGCAGAGAGGTATCGGGGAATTCTCCTTTTTCTGTAAGTTGGCGCAATTTGGAATTTTCTGGAAATTGTTTAGCAACGGCTGCAGGATTAATTTCCGGCAAGATGACCTGAGGTGCAGCCTTAGGAGAAGAATTAGCTGAAGTTTGTGCAGTTGCAGGAGGGATAGATGGGATGCTGACTGCAACATTTGAAACCTGAGCAATTAAGAGTACTGCAACCAAAATCCCCAAAGCAATAGGGAGCGGCCTCCTGTAACTCATTTCTGCCTCTTTGATATTCATCATCATAACGATAAAGACGATGAGCACCATAATGGCGCCAGTGTAAACCAAAAGTTGAATGACTCCGAGGAAGTGTGCTCCAAGAATAAACAGGATGGCGGCAGTGGAGGCGAAAGAGAGCCCCATACAGACCGCTGAGGTGACAGGATTCTTCTTGAAAATAACCAAAAGCCCCATCACGATAGCCAATGCTCCGAATACATAAAAGAGCAGGTTATTGAAAAAAATGTCAAGGTCCATGTTAATAGAGATGAATTGTTAATACTGAATACTTAAAACAGATTATTATTTATATTGGTTCCACTTATTAACGAGACCCTTGCGGGTGCCTCCGATTTCATAAAGTTTAGTCTTATCATGAATTGCTTCTTCATGGCTCAATGGAGTCAGCAGGTATTCGTGAGACAGGAAGATTGCCTGTTCAGGACAGGCTTCTTGACAGAGACCACAATAAATACAGCGGAGCATATCAATTTTAAACTCTTTTGGAGATTTTTCCACTTTAGCATGCGGAGAATGAGGATCGATTTCACCTGGGATAACCGTGATTGCTCGAGCTGGGCAAACGAATTCACAAAGTTGACACGATACACAGCGTTCGCGTCCGTCTTCACCACGAACGAGAGAAGGCATGCCGCGGTAATATTTGGGAAGATTTTTATCCCAGCGATGTTCGGGATATTGCATTGTTACGCCAGTACCCGAACCACCGAGCATTTTTTTACCATAAGATTTCCCGGTGAGAGCCAGGATGATGTGTTTCATGGTAATGAGGAGGCCTCCGAATATAGCCTTCAGGTAGAACCTGTCGGAGATCGAAAGTCGAGGCCGTTTGAGAATCTTGTAAGCCATAGTTGTAGTGATAGAGGGTAGGAAAGTTTACTGGAACAAGTAAAGAATAGCTGCTGTGATGAAAATATTAACCAAAGCGAGTTCGAAAAAGACGAGCCAACCTAGTTTCATAATTTGGTCGTAACGGAAGCGTGGAAGAGTCCAACGTACCCAGACAAAGAAGAAGATGAAACAAAATAGCTTCAAGAGGAAAGCGACAAACTGAAGGATTACGGTAACCCAATCAGCTAATTGATCAGCCCAAGCAGAAGACACCCCCCAATTATTAAGGTAACAGGATACACATTCCGGGACAAGCCGATCTAAGGTGAACCCCATGGACCACCCACCCAAGAACAGAGTAATGACGAGTGCTGAACCAACGACCATAGCGGCGTATTCACCCATGAAGAACAAAGCAAATTTCATCGATGAATATTCGGTGTGATAGCCACCTATGAGGTCGGTTTCACATTCTGACATGTCGAATGGGGTACGATTGGCTTCTGCAAATACCGATGTGACGAAAATGAGGAAACTGATGGCAACAGGAATAAGAAGTAACCATCTTTGCCAGCTCAAACCTTCTCCCCAAAGAGGAAGAACTAACCAACCATTGTCGGCCTGATATTGAACCATATCGTTCATATTCAGGTAACCATAAATCATCAACAAAGGAATGACTGAAAGGCCCATCGAAATTTCATAAGAAATCATTTGAGCAGAAGTACGAAGGCCCCCCATTAATGGATATTTGGAATTAGAAGCCCAACCTGCTAAGACGAGACCATAAACGGAAATTGCTGAAACAGCGAAGACCCAGAGCGGCCCCATATTCAGGTTGGAAACTACCATGTTGATATTGCCATAAGGAGTTTCTAACGGGCCTGCAAATGGAATGACAGCTGCTGACATTAAAGGCGCTGCCATAACGAGAGCTGGAGCAACCCAAAAGTAAGCTTTCCGAACGAAAGAAGGGGTAAAGTCTTGTTTCAAAAAGAGCTTAGCGCCGTCCACTGCGGGCTGAAGGAGCCCCCAAAGTGAAATATCGCGATCAAGACGCAGAAACTTGAGCAATTCAGCAGCACGACCATTGTGAGGAAGGCCTAGTTTATCGAGGAGACCTGAGAAGGGAACTTCTTCTTTACTGCCCCATCGGCGAAAAATGGAAAGAGGAATCCCAACTCGATTGGGGCCGACTCGGTCTTGGATGAAAGCACAGACGCGTCGTTCAACCAAGACGGATACCGGGACGAAGGCGATAGTGACGGCAAAGCACACCACCAATTTAATGATGGTTGTGATGGTGTAGAACAAAACAGGGTTGCTCAGCAAATCATCGCAAAAACGTAAAATATAGGTCATAAACGTATAGGTGTGACTGGTTAAATGTTAGTGTTTACGAACTGATTTTTCTTTTTCGATAAGCGGAATAGTAACCCCTGTTTCGATGATTTGGCATCCATTGTCTCCGATGGAACCCCATGTGATTCCCGAGAATTCAACAATATCCGATGCTATCAATTTGAGGATGTCGCGAGAACTAACAAGTTTGGAAATTGAATCGTCTGCTCCCAGAGCTGTGCAAAGATCGCGTAGGATCTGCCAGTCGTCTTTAGCTTCCCCCAAGGGCATGATGGCTCGATTGAGACGCTGTAAGCGACCGGTGACGTTGATCATAGTTCCATATTTCTCAGCGAAAGTTACGCCAGGAAGAACAACATCAGCCATCTTGGCTGTTTTACTGGCGGAATGAGAAACAACAACCATGTAATCGAGCAAAGAGAAATCTTCTTCAGTAAAGTGAGCTTCTTGAGATAAGTCTTCGCCTAAAACGATCAAACCTTTGATGAGGCCGCGGCGAACGCCTTGATGAATCTCATTAAGTTTTTTACCAAAGTTATCGGACTTCAGGATCAATTTGGCTCCGTTTGTATTTGGATTAAGGTCTTTAGAAATCAACATTTGATCACCATCCCCTTCTCGTGGAACGATGGAAATATGAGAAGTACCAATCACTTGAGCTAATTGGTTAGCCATGTAGAGTTCTTCGTTGGTCATTCTACCGGAGGCAATAATGGCCATCTTGTTATTACCAACTTTGCGGATTGCTTCAGCAACAGCGCTGATAACTGCATCCCAGGTCGTATGGCGGTGAGGAGCGCCGACATCTGTACGAATGACTGGCTGAGGGATTCGTTGATCGGAATTAATGAACTTGTAGTTCAGCCGGTGTGAATCTGGCATCCAGCATGAATTAACTTCATCATTCCGTCTTGGAGTAATGCGGTAGACGTCACTACCGCGGGACCAAATATTGATATTGGTACCTGTGCCACAATTCACATCAATGGTAGGAGTTGACTTCAGGAACCATACGCGCATTTTGAAGCGGAAATCTCGAGAAGTCATAGCGCCTACAGGGCAGAGGTCGACGACATTCATGGAGTAATTGCTATCCAGCATTTTACCGGGGAAGATGGTAATAGCATTGTGTGTGCCGCGTTGAGAGATGCTGAGGACTTCTTCACCCACGATATCACGCATGAAACGCACGCAACGACCACAGAGGACACAACGTTCTTGGTCGAGGTTTACACGCGGACCAATAGTGAGATTTTTACCTTTTTTGGTTTTCATTTCCGAGAAACGGCTGTTGAGTTGACCGTAATCCGTCGAAAACTCCTGAAGGCGGCATTCGCCTGCTTGGTCACAAATTGGACAATCCAAGGGGTGATTAGACATGAGGAATTCCAGAACCCCCCTGCGAACCTCCTTGACTAAGGGGCTATCTGTTCTGATCCCCATATTTTCTGCGACAGTGTTAGCACACGAAATGATGGGACGAGGCATCCACTGAATGGTCTGATAGCCGTCAGCATTGTATTTGGGTGTTTGTCCTGGTGCGAGACGAGGTGGCATGCCTTGCTCGACAAGACACATACGGCAAGTACCTGCGATGGCCAATTTAGGATGATAACAAAAACGTGGAATATAGACACCAACAGACTCGCAGGCATCAATGATGCGAGTGCCTCGAGGAAACATATGCCAGGTGCCATTAATCTGGACATTCACCTTGCCTTGTTCTGAGGCAATGTCTTTGGGAAGTTTAGGTGTATCTTCGCTCATGGTGCGTGAATGCAAAAAGGATGAAATGTTGGAGAGAAGGGAAAATTAATCGCGAACGAGGTATTTAACTTGTTCCTTGGCTTCGGGATTGTGAGGCAAGACAGCATTGATGGGCTGAGTCAAAGCTAAGAATTCTTCCTTGAACTTAGCAACGAATGCTTGAGTGGGCCATGCGGTAGCTTCGCCAAATGCGCAAACTGTTTTACCTTCGATTTGATTAGCTACTTGAGCAAGAAGATCGACATCTTCCGGGGAGGCTTTGCCTGCCAGAATACGATCGGTTAATTTGACCATCCAGGGACAACCTTCGCGACAGGGAGTGCATTGCCCGCAAGATTCATGTGCATAGAACTTGTTGATGTTATTCAGGATCCAAGGCATAGAACGCGAGTCATCCATGACAATGACACCACCAGAACCAGCCATGGAACCACATTGTGCAATGCTGTCGAGATCCATTGGAATGTCAAAGAAAGAGATTTCACGGCCATTAAGTTTGACTGGTTGATCGCAACGCATGACTTTTGCTGAGGAACCGCCAGGAATAACAGCCTTAAAGGAACGCCCATCTTTAGGCCCTTTGCAGAGGTCGTACAGAAGTTCTCCATAGGTGATTGACCCGGAAACGATTTCGAAGAAACCAGGATGTTTCACATCGCCAGAAACTCCGATAATACGAGTACCTGGGGAACGCTGTGCGCCGACTTTGGCGTATTCTTCACCTCCCATTTCGATGATGTGTTTGACCTGGCAGAGGGATTCTACGTTGTTGACGATAGTGGGACAGCCGTAGAGGCCAATGGCGGCAGGGAAGAAAGGAGGTTTAATGCGCGGGTAAGGGCGTAGTCCTTCGATGGAGTTAATCAAAGCAGTTTCTTCTCCACATATGTAAGCGCCTGCTCCACGATGAAGATAGATGTCGAGATCATAACCAGACTTGAGGATATTTTTACCGAGAAAACAATGTTTTCTGGCTTCATCGAGAGCTTTGGTGACGATTTGAGCTGCGATGGGGAATTCTTCGCGCATATAGATGTAGGCGCGGTGTGCACCGACAGCATAGCAAGCGATAATCATCCCTTCGATCAATTGGTGGGGGTCTTGATGAACAATGAAACGGTCTTTGAATGTACCAGGTTCAGATTCATCGCAGTTACAGATTAAATAAACTGGTTTTGTATTATTGGGCGGGATAAATGTCCACTTGACTCCCGTTGGGAATCCTGCACCGCCTCTTCCACGCAATCCGGATTTTTTGACTTCAGCGATAATGTCTTTAGGCTCCATGGAAAGGGCCTTTTCCAACTGTTTGTAACCTCCATCGTTGAGGTATGTTTTGATGGATGTATCCCAGCCGACGCGATCGATGTTTTTGAGGATAACACGATGTTCCTTGGGATGGGGTTCTTTACCAGGAAGATAGCTGATGCTCATGGGTCAAAAGAAAAGAAAAGTTGATAATAACCGATTAGGCCTCTTAATACTGAGAGATGACTTCATCGACCTTGTCAGGAGTCATATGGGAATGGAGCGTATCATTGACCATGATATTTGGACCAAAGCCGCAATTGGCAAGGCATTCGACAAATTCGATGCTCCATTTGCCGTCTGGACTGATAGCAATGGGATTGTCGTGAGAGAGGGAACTACGATCAATCGAGAGTTTTTGGCAAAAAATATCAGCAAGTTCTTCAGCCCCTCCCATACCACAAGCGAGTGTCTTACAAATGCGAATGTGGAATTTTCCAGGGCAAATTTGACGAAGGCCGGGATAAAATGTTACAACTCCGAGGACATGAACGGGGGTTGAATTGATTTTATTGGCGGTCCACAGCATGGCGTCTCCCGAGATGTAACCGAATTTTTTTTGAATGACGTGGAGAATGGGCAAGATGGCTGATTGGCTTTGCCCGTCGGGGTATTGTGCAATTAAGCGATCTGCTTCTTTGTCGAGTTCGGCGGATGCTGTAAATGGTGGGAAGAATTGTTCACCTGGAGAAGGACGATGTGCAATAGTAGCCTCAATGGCGTTCTCAGTGTGCTCAGTCATGGGATGGTCGGTGTTGAAGGAAATGGAAAAGATAAGAAACAATTAAAACCGGATTTAACGATCGCATTCACCTTGGACGAATGAGAACGAACCCAAGATAGCAGGGACGTCAGAAATAAGATAGCCTGGTAACAACTTAGGCAAAATGGACAGAGTGCAGAAGGAGGGAGAACGCATACGCAAACGGTTAGGGATGCCACCACCCTTCGAATCGATCATAAATCCCATTTCTCCACGTGGGTTTTCAGCTGCAAAATAAAGTTGGCCAGCAGGAGCATTGACACCTTCTGTTGTGGTCATGAACTGACGGATCAACTCTTCCATACCTTGAAGGACTTTCTGTTTTTCGGGAAGGACTCCTTTTTGGTCGGTAATGTTGATAGGACCGGAGGGCATAGACTTTAAGACTTGACGAATGATTACGATGGATTGACGGATTTCTTCCATGCGACAGAGATAACGGTCGTAACAATCGCCAATTTCACCGATAGGTACATCGAAATCATAGTTCTCATACCCGAGGTAAGGTGTAAGTTTGCGTAAATCTCGTTTAACACCGCTAGCACGGAGATGAATACCGGTCAGCCCGTAAGACAAAGCATCTTCTTTGGTGATGATTCCGATATCCTTCATGCGGTTCATGAAAATATTGTTCTTCAGAAGAAGATTATCAATTTCATCTAAGGTACGTGAACATTCGTCACAAAATTCCAGAATTTGAGCCGGCATAGTGTCGGGCATATCGTGGATTTGGCCACCAATTCTAGTGAAGGAAGAGGTGAAGCGAGCTCCGGAGAGCTGTTCGTAGAAGTTGTGGATTTTTTCACGTTCCTCATATGCATAGAGGAAAACCGTCATTGCTCCGACATCCATGGCGCCGACCCCGATATCCAGCAGGTGAGAGCTCATACGAGAGAGTTCTAAGGCAAGTACTCTGAGAGCTTGGCCACGTTCCGGAAGTTCCCAATCCAAAAGTTTTTCAATAGCACAGGCGAACGCAATATTATTGGAAAGCGGGGAGAGATAATCAAATCTGTCTGTGTAAGGGATGAATTGATTATATTGAACTGTTTCTCCAATTTTCTCGATACCGCGGTGTAAATGTCCGATAACGGGATCGCATGAGATAATTTCTTCCCCATCCAATTCGAGGATTAGACGTAAGACACCGTGAGTAGCGGAGTGTGAGGGCCCCATGTTCAGGGTTACTGTTTCACCTAGGCCGTCAGTTGTTTCTGCTAGATAATCAGAGCCTGCTGCTGGTTCAGGCATGGCAAATGTTTGGGTTCTTGTCTTCATGGGAATGGACCGTACCAGTTATCAATTAACCCGAGTACAGGGGTGCGGCCCCATTATGCCAATTGGAATTTTATGAGCAAGTCAAATCTCTCAATTCCCCTAGGGATTGGTTAGGAAAAATGAATTAACTGTTCTTTAATTAGACATGAGAATGAAGACTCAACTGCACAAAACGGCCTACCTATAGTTACAGAGGACAGAGATGTCTGTAACCACAAGCAGGCAGTATCATTTGTGCAAGGATAACTAGGGAAGTGTTATCGTTGGAAAAGTACGGAAGTGGATTCCCCTTGATCGAGCTGGATTTCTTTGAATTGTTTATTATATTCGATGAGGAAGGTACCAGGACGTGAAGCACGGAATGTTGAGGAGATATTCTGTGGGGTCCAAGTTATATCGGCTTCGATCCCGCCGCGAGCTCTCAGCCCAGAAGCTGATCCGTGTTTCCATAGAGGTGGCAGAGCTGGAGCGATACTAATTACCCGTTTGCCGTCTTTGATAATTTGGCTTTGAATGATACATTGGGCGATACCGGCAGTGAAGCCGAAGTTGCCATCGATTTGGAATGGCGGGCACATATCAAACAAGTTAGGGTTAAGCCGGGTTGTCATTAGGTGATTGATGTATGTAGAGGCTTTTTGGCCATCTCGGAGCGTGGCATAGAGATTAATGAGCCACGATGAACTCCAACCGGTGTGTCCCCCACCGTGTGCGCATCGATCGTCAAGACTTAATCGTACGGCTTGGGCATAGTCGGGTGTGTTTAGTACATCGAATTCATTTCCAGGGAAAATACCGTAACAATGACTGACGTGGCGGTGACCTGGTTCTTGGATTCGTTGTCCTCTTCTCCATTCTTCCAATCTGCCGTTTTCCGAAATTTTAGGAAGGGCAACTTTGGGAAGAGTAGATTTCACTTGTTCGTAAAGTTCGTCGTCCGTTTTTTGAAGGATTTCGCAGGCTTCAAGGTAATTTCTTAGGCTTTCGCGGGCAATCAAGAGGTCGTGAGTGGTACCATTACTGATGGCGGCTGATTGTTCCTTGCCGTCTTGATCCGTGTAAATAAATCCTACTTCAGGGGAGATAGATGGCCCCGTAATGAGTTCTCCAGATTCTGGTTCTGGTTGAAGCCAAGCTAATAGAAAACGAACGTTTTCTCTGAGGAGGGGAAGCGACTTTGCTAGATATTGAACATCGCCTCCGAATCTATAATGTTCCAGAATGTGAGAAGAAGCCCATGCTCCATTGAGCAAGGAGGTGGAAGAAGTTAAGAATTGATGCCTGAAATAGGTTTCTCCCCAACAATCAGTGTTATGTCCGCAACAGAATCCTGGATAGCCTAGTGACTTAGCCATTCTCTGCCCACCAGGAAGCATTCTGTTGATGAAATCAGTAAATGGCTGGTGAAACTCGCCTAAGTTGGTCACTTCTACGGGCCAATAATTCATTTGGCAATTAATGTTTAAGAAATAACAAGATTGCCAAGGAGGAACGAGTTCGGGATTCCATAGTCCTTGCAGCGTGGCTGGCAACCCACCAGGTCTTGAACTTGAAATGACACAATATCTCCCGAATTGGAATAACTGTTCGATGAGATCGGGGTCATTCCCTCCTTTTTTGAGACGTTCAACTCGTTCGGGGGTTGTCATGTTTTGGATGGCTGTCGGACTATCTCCTAAATCGATCTGGCACCGCTCCATCAGAGGGGCATAATAGGATTGGGCTTCTCGAATTAACTGACTCCATCCGTTCTTTTGCGCATTATTGAGAATTGAAATATTTTTTTTGCTTAGGTCGATTTGGAGTGGTTGAGCTGGGGAATTAATGTTATAATCTGTTGATGTAGAAGCAAGTAGGATAAGTTCTCGACCGCCTGTAACGATGAGTTTATTGTTATCTTTTTGCATCGTGCCGCCGATTGGGATGAGGCGGACTCTTGTTTCGAATTTGGTGCCATTGTTAGGGGCTTGTCCTTGGAGGATCAGTTCCCCGCGTTCGAGGTCAATAGAACCAGTAAGAGCAGGTTGATTTGAGGCCTTGGGGCGGTCGAGAGAGAAAGTGAGACGAAGAGTCTTTCCGGAATCAATGGTGAAGCGAGCGGCGATGCAATCTGTTTTAGGTGCAGCAATAACTTGCATGTTTTGAGGACCATCTGGCAAAATAAATCCATTGGAAACTATCCCGTTTTTCATATCAAGCGAGCGGTTGATATGAAAAGGGGTATCGCCAGATGGAAAACCTATGTGCAGAAATCCGGCGGGGAGATAACTACCACTTTCGGAATTAGGGGTAAGAATTTGATTGAGGAAAACTTTATCAGCTTCCTGGTATTGAGCTTTGTTGCAGAATTCGCGTGCCTGACGGATGCCTTGAGCTGCATTTGGTGGAATGGAATAGATCTTTTTAGAGAAAATGGAGCTTTCGTTGAGCAAGATCGTCGCTTCAGGAAAACCATGATAGACAAGTGCGGCGACACGGCCATTGCCGACGCCATATCCTTGGTCCCAGTGAGGAGCAGGCGCGGTATCTCGCAGTACAAGGTTGGTTGGTGTACCTGACGAATAAACACTGCACACAAGAGAAGCAAACAATAGAGGGAAAAGACGGTTCATAGATGTTTTGAATTAATAACGGATTAAAGATGGCATATCTTTCAGATTAAAGATGGCATATCTTTCAGTAAAATTGAAATATCGGCAATGCCTTAATAAAGAGAAGAATCCCGTATAAGCAAAACAGGGATGAACCCGCTAAAGGCTCATCCCTGCTAATGAAGGAAAAGTATCCTACTAATGACTACATATTGCCAATATTGTCGGCATTAACTCCTTCGGCTACACCAAGTTTAGTATTATCTAAACCGTCTTTACCTACAGACCAAAAGTCGAAATCAGGGTTGTGACCATTGCCGTAAGTGCCTTTGGAATCTTTTTCCTGGAATCCGAGGCGGTAACGATATGGAGTACCCCAGGGATCTATAAGACAATATTTTTTGTTGTGTTTAGCAACAGTAGGTTCTGTACCGCTGTGCTGGAGAGGGTTGAGTTCTTCAACATAGACGTGTAACCGCGTATTGGTTCCCGGGTCTTTATCGGGAATCCCATCTTCGTCATAGTCACTGAAGAGAGCCTTGTAGATAGCATTGGTGCTGTCTACAGCTCCGTTACCGTCTGGGTAAGCGCCATTGTCTAACTGATATTCTTCCAAAGCAGTAGATATGCGTTGGACGAAAACTTGGGCTGTACGTTCTCGTTTACTAGTTTCAACCCAATTGAAGGACGAGACGATGAAAGTCAAAAGGATGACGATGATAAACATTACCGCAAGGATTTCTACGAGAGAGAATCCTTTCCGGGTATGAATAGGATAATTGGAAACACGGAATTTCATGTGTGCTGGTCTCCTTTCTTTAGCCCATCTTTTCGATGACCTGAAGGAGGGGCAGGAACATGGCAAATACGATACCGCCGACAACCACAGCAAGGAAGACGATCATCAGAGGCTCCATCATGGATGTCATAGCTCCAACCGCATTATCAACTTCGTCATCGTAGACTTCAGCAATCTTTAGAAGCATTTCCGGCAGCTGGCCTGTTTCTTCACCGACGTCAACCATGGAGATCACCATTGGAGGATAAATAACCAGAGAGGGAACGAAGGGCAATGGTGAAGAAACTTTTGCGGCGCTCATTGGGGTAACGATGGATTCACCTTCCTTAACCGAGTTGTAAACGCGCTCAATAGCATCGGAAACAACCGCGTTACCAGCAGTGTCTTTGGTAATATTCAGAGCTTGCAGGATGGGAACACCGGAAGTTACCAACGTACCTAGCGTACGAGAAAATCGAGCAACAGCACTACGGCGTTGAATAGGGCCGATAAGAGGCATGCACAGGATGATCTCATCAATTTTGCGGCGACCTTTTGGTGTACGTCCTACAAATTTGTAGATAGCTACAAGAGCGACAACACCGAGCATGAGCCAGACACCATTGGGTAGGAAAAATGTAAGAGCCATAAACCAATCGCTGATGCCGAATACGAATTCAGAGATTGCCGGCAGTTCCGTACCCATATCAGCAAACATCGTTTTGAATTTAGGTACGATGACCATCATCAAGAAGATAAGGATACCTACGGCGATACAGAGGACGATGGTTGGGTAAACCATTGCAGAAACGATTTTGCTCTTTAATTTTTGAGCTTTTTCCTGGTATTCAGCGAGTCGGTTCAAGACAATTTCAAGAACACCGCCCAACTCACCAGCTTTCACCATATTGACAAACAACTTATTAAAGATTTTTGGGTGCTGAGCCAAAGCTTCCGAAAAAGTTGCGCCACTTTGAACTGCATCGCCGAGCGCATTGATAGTTGCTTTGAGGTTAGGATTGGGTTCTTGTTTAGCCAAGACAGTAAGACTTTGGAGGAGAGGTAACCCAGCATCGATTAGAGTTGCAAGCTGTCTCGTAAAAATCATCAAGGTTTTAGTCTTGATTTTACCGCCAGCTTTACCTTTCTTTGCCGCAGCTTTCTTCTTTTTATCAGCTGCAGCTTTCTTTTTGGTAGCTGCTTGCAACTTTCCTTTGCCTGCTTCAACAACTTCTGTTGGATACAGGCCCATGCCGCGGATTTTTTCCAAAGCTTCTGCTTCAGCATTGGCTTCGATTGTCCCTGTTTGGGTTTCGCCCTTGTGATCCAGGGCAGCATATTGGTATTTTGCCATAGGTGGATTTTGATTGGTAGTGTTAAGATAAAGGAATGAAGAGTTAACGAAAAAGACAGAAAATACGCTGGGTTTAGGTGTATTTGAGGACTTCTTCAATAGTAGTTCGTCCTTCGTAAATATTGCGAAGACCGTCTTCTCGGAGCGTTGACATGCCCATTTCAATGGCTTTTTGTTTGAGAACAACGCTTGGGGCTTTTTCTGTGATCATATCTCTCAAGGTATCATTGATATCGAGGAGTTCATAGATTCCCTTCCGTCCTTTGTACCCAGAGTTGCCGCAACGATCACAACCTTGGCCAGTATAGAATTTCTTATCTCCGAGCTCATAAGGGGAGACTCCTAGTTGGCCAAGAATGGTTGATGAAGGCTCATATGGAGTTTTGCAGTCTGGGCAAATGGTACGTACGAGACGTTGAGCTAGCACGCCTTCCAGCGAAGCCGCGACTAGGAATGGTTCGCACCCCATATCAACAAGGCGCGTGACTGCACCAGCAGAGTCATTGGTATGGAGCGTAGAAAGCACAAGGTGCCCAGTCAATGAAGCTTGGATAGCAATTTGCGCTGTTTCCATGTCTCGCATTTCCCCCACCATGATGCGATCCGGGTCTTGACGGAGGAAAGCGCGTAGTACGCGAGGGAAATCTAGCCCAATTGCTTCGTTGATAGGGATTTGGATGATGCCGTCGATGTCATATTCTACGGGGTCTTCGGCCGTGAGCACCTTGGCATCGATTGTATTGATTTCTCGGAGAGCTGCGTAAAGGGTGGTCGTTTTACCAGCACCGGTAGGTCCTGTAACAATGAAGATACCATTGGGTTTGTTGACTGTTTCCAGGATATATTCGTGGATGTGTTTGGGAAGCCCGAGGTTATTGAGGTTAAGGTTAACGGACGAACGGTCAAGAATACGGAGCACGACTGATTCTCCGTACTGAGTAGGCAGGGAAGACACACGCATATCCACCGAATGGTCGCCGACTTGCTTTACGATACGCCCGTCCTGAGGGACTCGTCGCTCTGCAATATTCATGTTAGCCATGACTTTGACTCGCGAAATGACAGGAACAGCCAAATGCACAGGCGGAGGCTGCATTTCCATGAGGGCTCCATCGACACGGTAACGAATCTTGAATTCTTTTTCGAAGGGCTCGAAGTGAATGTCAGAGGCACGTTCTTTAATGGCTTGAAGGAGAACGAGATCGACAAATTTAATGACAGGGGCTGCGTTAGCGTCGTCGGCACCGTCATTGCTGTCGGATAGTTGCATCCTGCTGAGTTCACTCATCAAATCATTCATGGCAGCTTCGGCGCCACCATAGTATTCGTTGATGCGAGCTTGAACTTGGTAATCTGGTGCAACAAGGAGAAAGATATCGCGACCGACGGCGAATCGGAGGTCTTCGATCGTTTGGGGATTGAGCGGATCGACTAGGCAAACGTAAATACCTTCTGGGCCAACGCGGACAGGCAAAGCTCCGTGAAGACGTACGAGATTAGCTGGGAGCTGGTTAATAATATTAGGATCTGGAACGAAGTTATCCAGTGAGATACATTCGGTCCCCAAATCGTTGGCTATGACTTGCCAGATTTCGTCTTTGTCGCCAATAATGCCGAAATTAGCGAGGACTTCTGGAAGTTCCTTGCCGCTGTTTGTCATTTCTTCTTTAATATCCCGGGCCAGAGTACGATCAAGCATTCCCCGGTTAATGAAAAGTTCCAGTGTAAGATTTGTATCCATGGAAATCTAAAAAAAATTGGTAAGTAATCCGTATGAATGGTTTTAATTTGAATCGCCCATTGTAACATGGAATACTTCGTCTGCCGAAGTAAGTCCTGCAAGGATTTTACGAACTCCGTCTTCACGCAATGTTCTCATCCCTAATTCCCGGGCTCTGTGGCGTAGTTGCGGGGTGGTGAGGTTATCATTAATCATGTTGCGGACTTCGTCGTCGATTTCGAAAATTTCGAATAACCCCATTCGGCCTTTGTAACCTTTGTTACGACATTTGTCACAACCTCCGGGAGCTTTAATTTGGCCGGGTGCCAATCGAGAAACGTCAATATTAAGGATTTGGGCTTGTCTTTCAGTTAGTGTGCCATCACGTTTACAGTTGTCGCAAAGTTTGCGGACGAGACGTTGGGCCATAATAGCACGGACAGCAGAAGCAATTAAGAAACGCTTGATACCCATGTCGGCAAGTCGTGCTACGGAACTTGGGGCATCGTTGGTATGTAATGTTGAGAGCACCAGGTGACCAGTCAGTGAAGCATTGATAGCAATGTTTGCAGTTTCTGCGTCTCGAATTTCCCCGATCATGATGATATTGGGAGCTTGACGAAGCATTGCCCGGAGGGCAGCTGCGAAAGTCATTCCGATATCAGCTTTAACCATGACTTGATTAATACCGGATAATTCGTATTCGACAGGGTCTTCAACAGTGATGATTTTTTTATCTGGCCTGTTGATATAGTTCAAACAAGCATAGAGAGTCGTCGTCTTACCCGAACCGGTAGGCCCTGTGACGAGGATGATGCCGTCTGGTAGAGTAATGAGTCGGTCGAATGTTGCTTCGTCGTCTGAGAAGAAACCCAACTGAGGCAAGCCAAGCATGAGGGCAGATTTATCGAGAATACGCATGACGATGCTTTCGCCGTGGTTGCTGGGGACGGAAGAAACACGAAGGTCTACCATTTTGCCATCTTCCACCGTGGCCTGAATTCGCCCGTCCTGTGGCATACGCTTTTCAGCAATACTCATGGTTGAACTCATGACTTTGATACGAGCTACGATCGATCCCAGAAGCTTTTTGGGATGAGTGGCAACTTCGATCAATTTACCATCAACACGAAATCGAATTCGGAGGCGATCTTCCATTGGTTCAATATGAATGTCGGAAGCTCGCATTTTGTGGGCGTCGACAAGCATTTGCTGGACGAGACGGATGATGGGAGCGTCACCGTCTTCATCGCCAAAACTGAGGGAATCCGGGATGGCGATTTGCTCTGGATAGTAGTGCTGCAGAGCTTGGTCGATGGCAGACGGAGTGGCAACATTGATGATGACGTCTTGTTTGAGAACGGCGGAGAGGCTGTCAACTGTTTCTAGGTTTAGAGGATCATCAATGGCAACGCTAAGAGAAAAACCATCATCTGCGAAGGGTATGGCACGATAGCGTACAGCAACCTCTCGCGGTACTTTGGCAATAATTGTTTCAGGTATGGAAATGGAGGAGAGATCAACAAAATCCATGTAGGAATTGCTGGCACATACGTTGGCGATGGTATCTTCACTGAGGTATTGAAGCCTAATCAACGCCTGGATCAGGGTCTCTGGTGGAGAAAGCTGGCTTTCTGCGTACTGAATAATATCCGGATTCAAATACCCTGCTCCTGTTAGAAGCTCGATGAGATAAGATTCGTTAGAATACACGTTTGGTTAAGGATTGATGGTTGAGAGAGACAGTATGTTATGTTACCGTACTGTATTTAATAGCTCTTACTCTATGGCAAAAGCCGTGGTCAAGTCAATCTAAGGAAGCTTAATGGCAGGGAAATTTTATGAATTTTCTCTCCATTGCATGATTCCGTATATACATTGGCTATACATTTGAATGAGCTAATGCTTCTAGATCATGCAGAGAGGCAATGCGGACTAGTTTGGACCTGAGTTCTCTCGCATTGGGAAAGCCTTTTGTATAGGCAACTAATCTAGTCCTCATGAACTTCATGGTGTGGAGTTCATTGCCATAGCGGCCAGATTCTAAAGCCATACGAGAGTGGCGGATGATCAATTGCCATTTTTCCTCAAGAGTTTTTTGGGGGGGAAGATACCCATGGTCGAGAAGGAATCGTGTTTCCTGAAAGATCCAGGGGTTAGTCATAGCTGCTCGACCGATCATCACGCCGCGGACGGCTGTGTTGTTGTGGATAGTTTCGACTCGAACGGCAGAGTTGACATCCCCATTACCAACGACAGGAATTGATATATTTTGGGCGCATTGTTCGATGATATCCCAGTTGGCATTGCCTGAATATTGTTGAGATCGAGTTCTGCCATGGATGGTAACCATGGAGACCCCCTCGTTTTCAAGGATACGACATGTTTCTAATGCGTTGATGGAGGTGTTGTCCCAACCGATGCGCATTTTAACTGAGACAGGGACAAAGTCGCCAACTGCGTTGACAACCTCGCGAACGATGGAGGCGAGCAGGGATAGATCCTTCAATAACGAGGAACCTCCATTTTTACCTACGACCTTGGGAACTGGACAACCGCAGTTAATATCGATAAAATCCGGATGTTGTTCGTGAACGACGATGTGGGCGGCTTTACCTAATTGTTGACTATTGGCCCCAAACAACTGGACACCGATCGGACGGTGACTTTGTTCAAATTCTACATACCGTTTGTTATGTTTCCAATCAGCGAGAATCCCATCAGCGGAGACGAATTCTGTAACCATAACGTCGGCTCCCAATTCTTTACATAAGGTACGAAAGATTGGATCAGTTACTCCTGCCATTGGGGCCAGGAACAAGGGGAAAAAACCGCTGTCAAACCACGGCATGTCCATATGATCGAGATAAAGAAAGATCAGATACCTTTACCAAGACGTTCAGCCAAAATAGGTGGAAGCCCAGCCTCGAGAATTTTCTGCTGAGCCGTGGCGATATCATATTCAACCCGACGGAAATAAATAGCGTTGAAATCCGTATCGTAAATGCAATAAGAAGCTCGCCAGTCGTTATCACGGGGTTGGCCTACAGAACCTACATTGATAAAATATTTTTTCCCTTGTTCTGGAGAAAAATCTCCAGCGGAATATTCGGTGGTTTTTCCCCCTTCATAAATGAATACTTTGGGGATATGAGTATGGCCATGGAAACAGATCGGAGTTAATTGAGAATTAAAGTTAGAATCGGCATCGTACTGATTGACAATATAATGCCATAATGCAGGTTGATCGAGAGTTGCATGAACGATTGTGAAGGGTGGAACATTGCGTCTCAACAAAAGCTTTCGCAACCATATTTTTTGTTCTTCATTGAGCTGGCTTCGAGTCCACATGAGGGCATTATAAGCAACCGGATTCATTTTTTCCGGGTTTTCTTCGCTGGAAGCGGCTTCATCGTGATTGCCTTTAACGATCTGGCATCCGAGACTTCGAATTTTTTCCAGACATTCGACGGGGGAAGCGTTATAGCCAACAACATCGCCCAGACAAGCTATAGAGTTGCAATTCATTGCTTGGATATCGAAGAGAACGGCGTCCAAAGCTTCCAGATTGGCATGAATATCACTAATAATTGCAAATCTACTCATAGTTCTTAAGACAGTATGAAGGGGAAAAAGAGTTTTGCAAGCAGGTAATAGAGAAAGGAAAATTATTTTTTTGTTTTTCTTGGTGGTGGGAGGGCTTCGAGGGTTTCACGGAGACCGTCTTTAGGTAGGTCAAGATGGTTAGTCAATTGATTACTAAGAGCAGAGCGAGCATATTCAACAGAGGGGAACAGCTCGTTGAAAGGAATACGTTGATTTTCGGGGATATCAAGGCGGTTTTCTAGAGCGAACAAGGTTACAAGCAAAGATGGGAATTTTTGATTTGACGGGATTTTATAGAGTTTTCTACCTAATTCCCAGGCTTCTCGGGATTTTTCCGGGACACGAGCCAATGAGTAAAATTGATATCTGAGTACATTTGATGAGGCTCCCAATTGAGCTGCTTTTTCATAAGCGATTGCTGCCTCAAGGAAATTAGGGTTTTTGAGCGGGTTAGACAAGAGACTACCTAATTGTAGATAAAGGTACCAACTGTCGGGATTATTGACGATACCTTCTTTTAGGAAATTTTTCCCTTTCGCAATGTATTCTCTGGATAGTCTTCTTCTTTCTGCGATTGGAATATTAGGATTCTTTTGGAATGAGGAAACAGCATTAAATGCAAGATGCCAGGCTCCAGTGTCCCAATAGGCTGGAGTATGTGGAGCTAAAGTTACTATTTGCCGATATCTGCGTTCTAGTTCTCCCCAATTTGAATTTTGGAATTGGTTAAATGCCTCGAGACTAAGGATGGCTGCTACTAGGGTACGTAACCCTCCTAATGAAACAATAGCTATTTGTTGTTCGAGTTTGTTTTCTGCTACTGGATCATGGGTCGGCAAAAGTCTAGCTTCTTTTTCCTGACAAAAGATAGATGTTGTATAGGGAGTTATTAGGAGACCAAAAATTCCAAGAGCGATGAGGACTTTAAGAATATTTTTGAGCATAAAATGTCAGGAGGATTGGGCTGGCATGTTGAGACGCTGTCGTATATCCTGGTCGAGTTGACTCCATTCTGGGAGAGCGAGGCCAGTAGAACGAGCTATTTTGAGAGGAATTCCCCAGATGGCTTCGTATTCGACGGGGCGGTGTTCGTTGTAATCAATAGCGCTGGAAGGGATGAATTCTCCCATATTTTCTGTTTTTTTCATCTGGGACTCGATTAAATTGTTAGGGAATTTACAACCACGTGCGTGGGCAACGGCAGAGACCTCTTCCATGATTTTTCTGGCACGTTGAACGTTAGCAGGAATGGAGTAGAGCGTATTAATAGAAATACCACCTAGAGCCAAGCACAGACCATTGAAGGGGATATTCCAGACGAGTTTATACCATTGAATTTGTTCTGCATTTTCAAATGTTCGTGCAGGGATCCCGTTTTTGTTGAACAATGCGGCGATGTATTCTGATGATGATATGGCTGCTTGATTAGAGGGCAACATGGGAGCAAGTTGGATATTTCCACCACTGAGGTGAGAAATATGACCCGGGCTGACTTTCATTGAGCAAATGAAACATTGGCCAACCAGGATTTTTTCTTGTGGTAATAATTGGGCAATAGCTTCTGCATTGCCCATACCATTTTGCAGTGTGAGAACAATGGTATTGGAGGAACACAACGGAGGCAATGCCTGAGAAAGAAAATGGTTCGAGGTGGTTTTCCATGTAATGAGGACTAGATCTACAGGGCCAACATCTGCAGATGACTTGTAAACATGAACCGCCGGGAAATTGATTAATCCTTGGATACGGCTATTAACTTGGAGTCCGTGTTGGCTTACAAACGTGTAATCAGAACGCATGATATAATGCACATCTTCTCCAGCTTGTGCGAGAACAGATCCATAGTAGCATCCTAATGCGCCGGCTCCCAGAACAGCAATTTTCATGAATATATTAAATAAATGTTAGACCAAGAGGGACATTATGAAGGTATAGGGCCATCCTGTCAATTCAGATGGCCCAAGGGAGGTACATTTGAAATTATTCCTTAAACGCCATGTATGATACCATTTTCATCTAGGTTAATTTGTGTGGCATTTGGGACACGAGGAAGGGCTGGCATGCGCATGATTTCTCCGCAAAGGGCAACAAGAAATCCTGCGCCATTAGCAATTTCGAAATCTCTTACCGTGATAGTGAAGTTCTTGGGCCTTCCCAGCAATTTAGGATTATCAGTGAGGGAATTTTGTGTTTTAGCCATACAAACAGGTTGATTAGCTAAACCACTGGCTTCAAACAAGGCAAGTTTTTTCTTTGCAGCAGCTGTGTATTCAACACCAGAAGCTCCGTAGATTTTCGTCGCAATCGTCTGGATTTTTTCTTCGACGCTCATATTAACATCGTAAAGTGGTTTGAATTCTGGGCAGGGTTTGTGCGTTGCTGCGATGACTTTTTCAGCAAGTTCTGTCCCTCCGGATCCTCCTTGAGCAAAGATATCAGCGACAGCGCAATCGACCCCGCGTTGTTGGCAGAAGTCGCGGATGGCTTGCAATTCCTGTTCGTCATCGTCAACAAATTTGTTAATGGCAACAACGATAGGACGTTGGTAGTTGGAAGCGGCATCTAGGTGAGCGGCTAGGTTTTCTAGGCCGACTTGAATGGCTTTGACATTGGGAATTTTTAGATCAGCCAAAGCAACTCCGCCATGCATCTTCAAAGCACGAGCTGTGGCTACAATTACAATGGCATCTGGTGAGAGTTCTGCTTGGCGACACTTAATATCGAGGAATTTTTCAGCTCCGAGGTCGAAAGCGAAACCAGCTTCTGTAACGGCGTAGTCTCCGTAACGGAGTGCCATGCGCGTTGCGAGAATCGAGTTGCAACCATGTGCAATATTGGCGAACGGACCGCCGTGAAGGAAACATGGAACCCCTTCGAGCGAACGGACGATATTAGGCATCATGGCATCTTTCAATAAAGCCATAATGGCTCCGGTGATACCCAATTCCTTAGCAAAGACTGGTTGGTTGTCTGAGGTGAAACCGATAACGATGCGGTCGATGCGTTTCCTCATGTCAGCATACGAGGTTGCTAGGCAGAGGCATGCCATAATTTCGGAAGCAGGCGTAATATCAAATGAAGTTTCGCGTGGAATTCCTTGTTTGTTGAGCCCGACGATAATTGAACGAAGACAGCGGTCGTTCATATCCATGACGCGTTTCCACGTGACCTTGCGTTCATCAAGATTAATGGTTCTGAAATATAACGCATTGTCAATAACGGCGCTGATCAAATTGTGAGCTGAAGTGATGGCGTGGAAGTCTCCTGTGAAATGCATATTGATTTCTTCCGTGGGGACAATAATACTTTTACCACCGCCGGTAGCCCCTCCTTTGCGGCCAAAGACTGGGCCCATGGAAGGTTGCCGCAAAGCTAAGCAAACTTTTTTGCCTAATGCTTGAATACCTTGAGCCAACCCAATGGAGATTGTTGTTTTGCCTTCTCCTGATGGGGTAGGAGTGATAGCTGAAACTAGGATGAGTTTTCCTTGTTTATGATTTTCTTCAAGAGCTTTTAGGGAGATTTTAGCTTTATTGTGTCCGATGGGGAGGAGGTAATCTGGATTAGCTCCCAGGCGATCCAAACAGTCAGTAAAAGTGGGTTGATCCATACCATGAAGCATGGCATATTCTTCTCGGAAATCAACTATTCATCACGTTTATTTTGCGATGGAGACGGATTGAGGGGAATTTTGTTTCTAGGGTGGAATTGTGAGTGTATGGAACGCAGTGTGTTTTCGTCGACATGGGTGTAGATTTGTGTGGTTGAAATATCAGCATGACCGAGGAGTTCTTGAATAATTCTCAGGTCTGCCCCGTGATGCAGTAAATGCGTAGCAAAGGAATGACGCATCAGATGAGGGTAAACTCGGTCGTCGATACCAGCTTGTTGGGCTCGTTCTCGGATAATCTGACGGATGCGTTCACGAGTGAGTTGGGTTCCTCGTCGAGATAGGAAAATGAAACTGCGCGACCGGGGTTTTACCAGTGTGGGACGCGCTTGACTCAGGTAGAGACTGAGTGCTTCTACAGCTTTGGACCCGACAGGTACAAATCGCGTTTTATGCCCTTTACCAGTGACGCGGAGGAATTGTTCTTTTGGGTTGTAATGTTCGATGAGGAGGTTGACAAGTTCACTAACTCGGATCCCACATCCATACAGCAGTTCCAAAATAGCTCGGTCGCGGGTTCCTAAAGGCAGGTCGGTACTGGACGTGCTCTCTAATAATTGTTGTACGACTTTTTCATCGAGAGTTTCCGGAAGCTGGATATCCAATTTGGGCAATTCGAGAGTGGCTGCTGGATTGATACCGATGAAGTGTCTCCGATGTAACCAATTGAAGAAAAGCCTGATGTGCATCATTTCGAGCCGACGCGTATTGCGCTTCCTATGTCCATTGTCCATAGAGAGCATGAAATCAATTAGGCTTTTTGACGTCATATTGGTAATACTCAAATGATTGTTCTCTAACCACCTTGCCAGGTGGTCGAGACTTTGTAGAATGGAGAGTTGATAAGCTACGCTAAGCCCTCGTTCTGCTGCAAGAAACATTTGAAACTGGTCAATATACGCTCTCATGGAGATTTTCCCTGGAAAATCACGTGTACACCTTACGCGTCAATATCCCCACCGTTGAGTGATACCATTGTACGTATCGATGCGTCTGTCTCTGAAGAATGGCCAGATACGGCGGTGGTCTTCTAGAGCATTTAAGTCGAGGTCTGCATATAAAATCATTTCTTGCGAAACAGAGGCACGCGCAATAACTTGACCGTAAAAATCAGAGACGAATGATTGCCCCCAGAATTCAGTATCTTCTTCGCAACCGACTCGGTTAATAGCACAGACATAACAACCGTTGGCGACAGCGTGGCCCCGTTGTACTGTTTCCCATGCACAGTGTTGAGGTTCCCCTAAAATTGGCTTTTCATCGGGCAACCAACCAATGGCTGTTGGGTAAAACAAGATTTCTGCGCCTTGTAAAGCTGTGAGGCGAGCTGCTTCAGGAAACCACTGATCCCAGCAGATGAGGACTCCGATTGTCCCGAATCGGGTTTTGAAGGCTTTGTACCCTAGATCACCAGGAGTAAAGTAGAATTTTTCTTCAAATCCTGGGTCTTGAGGAATGTGCATTTTTCGGTATTTGCCGAGGAATGTCCCATCGGCGTCAATGACCCATGCCGTGTTATGGTAGAGACCAGTAGCTCGTTTTTCAAAACCAGATGCTACTAAGACAATCCCTAATTCTTTGGCAAGCTGACATTGAGCATCAGTTAAATAACCGGGGACTGGCACTGCTGTATTAAACTCCTTGCAGTTTTCTGTCTTGCAAAAATATGGAGTGGTGAAGAGTTCTTGTGTGCAGATAATTTGTGCACCGTTGGCAGCAGCTTCGCGAATTGACTGTTCTGTACGGGAGATATTAATGGCTTGCGATGGATTTGAAGCCATCTGGATCAAGGCTACTTTTGGCATGGATCCAGGTTGTATACTGGTTCTCTAGATTTTCCAAGACTGAAACGATTCAGCAACACCAACATATTGTTGAATTGGGCGATTAATAAAAGACAAGTTGCAAAGTATCGTGGCGATATCAAGAGAAATAGTGGGGAGCATAATTTCTTCGTGTCAAAATCCCATTGTCGTGATAAATCATCGTGCATGTCTCAGAAATCCCAGTATGTGAATGATGTGGAAGCGGTCGACAAGTTACACATGACATATCAGAGCCTTTGTCAAGAGATAGGGAAAACGATCGTGGGACAACATCGTGTCCTCGATCTTGTCTTTACTTCTCTATTTGCAGGCGGTCATGTTTTGTTGATGGGAGTACCGGGATTGGCGAAGACGCTTTTGGTTCGTTCTCTCTCTAGAGCCTTAGATTTGTCATTTAACCGAATTCAATTCACACCTGATTTGATGCCATCAGACATTACGGGTACAGACATTATCCAGGAATCTGAAACGGGAGGAAAGAGAGTATTCGAATTTGTTCGTGGTCCTGTGTTTGCGAACATTGTATTGGCCGATGAAATTAACCGGGCACCGGCGAAGACTCAGTCTGCCATGTTAGAGGCTATGCAAGAGCATCGAGTTTCAGTGATGGGACGAACTTTTGAGTTACCGCAACCCTTTTTTGTATTGGCTACGCAAAATCCAATTGAACAGGAAGGCACATACCTATTGCCGGAAGCACAGTTGGATCGATTCATGTTCCTTATTGAAGTTGAATATCCTTCGTTTAGCGAGGAATTGCGTATTGCTCGTAATACGACTGGTAATGAACATGAATTACCTACCCCGATTTTATCAGGTGAAGATATTTTGACATACCAGCGATTGATACGGAGAGTTCCTGTGCCCGATCATTGTTATGAATATGCAGTGAAACTGGCGAGATCTACTCGGCCAAGCCTGGAAGAATGCCCGGAATGGACCCGAAAGTATGTGTCGTGGGGGGCGGGACCTCGCGCTGTCCAGTATTTAATTTTAGGAGCTCGTGCTCGGGCCGCGTTGCATGGTAGTTATAGTGTGCGACAGGAGGATATTGACGCTTTGGTCCATCCAGTTTTGAATCATCGCATAGTGTTGACTTTTACGGCAGAATCTCAAGGGGTTAAATCTACTGAAATTATTGAACGACTTATGGAAGAATTAAAAAGATGAGAAACTATATCGATGAAGACTTCCTGAGAGAGATGTCAGGGGTTTTGATTGCTACTCGGCAACGGTCGATGGGTATGATATCTGGCATGCATCGGGCTTCAATTCGCGGGGGGGCTATTGAATTCATGGGGTACCGGAAATATGTTTTAGGGGACGATACTCGGCAATTGGACTGGAAAGCCTATGCTCGTAGTGATCGTTACTACATTAAGGAGCGCGAAGCTGATACAAATCTAGCGGTGTTGAGTGTTATTGATGTTTCAGGCTCGATGGGGTTCCATTCAATGTCTGCCCAAGAATCGAAATATGTACGGGCATGTCGCATGGCTATTTCGTTGAGTAGTCTTGTGATTCGCCAAGGTGATTCGGCTGGGTTATGTTTGGCTGGAGAAGGGGAAGATGGACTCCCATTCAAAATTTACATGAGTCCTGCGCGACGCCCGACGTATTTACATGTCATGGAGGAACAAATGGAATTGGTGGAGCCAGCAGGCGCCACTACCGTGACTAAGGCGTTACATATCCTGGCAGAAAAAGTACGTCCAGGGAGTTTAATCATCGTGTTTTCTGATTTATATGAAGATAGTGAACAATTCATTTCATCGCTGAAACATGCGGCAGTCAAAAAACTGGATGTGATTGTGATTCACATGATTGACCAGGCAGAATTCCTGTTGAACGATATTGAAGGGCAGATTCGATTTGTCGATATGGAAACGCAGCAATCAACTATGACTGATGTTCAGTTTATTCGGGAGGAATATCGACGTTTGATGCAGAAGTTTATAGATGATTGCTCTGCATATTGCCTGTCAAGTGGCATGGGTTATTGCGTTGTATCAGGAGAACAACTCTGGCAAAACGTTCTCACTGAATTTTTAGCCAGCTATTTCACAAGAAATCCTTGATTTTCCTGTAGAGAAAAAATCCCCGATTCTCATGCTAAAGAACCGGGGAGAGTATTCCTCAGGAAGCAACTAGGTTTTTAATCAGTTTCTATTCAGAGTTTAGGATTTGAACAAATTTACTTTTTTTTAGCTGCCTTATTTTGAAGCTTAGCTTTTTCTTCTTTTGATAAAATGCGGGGGAACACTGGTTCAGGGTCGTTGATCTGATGGCATTTTGGCAGAATACCCCAACTCAAATGATCAGGAACAAGTTTACTGCAAATCTCTGAAGCATTAAGTTGCCCTAGCATGCGTACGGAGGCTTCTGGAAGTACACAAGAAATCAGGTAAGCTATTTGCGTACAACATTCCAATAGGTGGCGGAGGACACAGTTGAGTCGGTCTTCCTGAGTGGGATCTTTAGCCAGTTGCCATGGCTGTTGAGATTCAATGTATCCATTACATGCCGAAACTTGACCATTGAGGATAGCCAAGGCTTCTCCGACCATATTGGCATCCATGTGAGCGGAGAATGTTTGTACCGTCGATTCCATAGATTGACGGAGTTGGGAAGACAAATCATCATCATATCCGTTGAGTGGAGTAAGACGAGATTTTTGATAACGGCGAGTCATGTTAATCGATCTATTGCAGAGATTACCAAAATCGTTGGCTAATTCTGTGTTGTAAAGCATGACAAGCCGATCGACGTCGAAATTGGAGTCTTTGCCTGTTGTAATATCCCGGACAAGGTAATAACGTACAGCATCTTTGCCAAAAGCATCGAGCAGAGCATTGGGGTCAACAACGTTACCCAATGACTTAGACATCTTTTCTCCATTGATATTCCACCAACCATGTACGAGAAGAGTGGGCATCTGCGTGTCGGAGAACCCCATGGCATGCAACATTGCAGGCCAATAAATACCGTGGGCTGGGACAAGAATATCTTTGCCAATTACTTCGCAGGAGGCAGGCCATAATTTGTTGAATTCTGGTAGTGAAGCATCTGTTTCATTCAAATAACCAGCAAAAGAAATATAATTGATTAGAGCGTCAAACCAAACATAGGTTACAAAATCTGGGTCAAATGGAAATTCAATACCCCATGAAAGGCGAGACTTTGGCCTAGAAATGCATAAATCCCCTTCTGAAGCACGGTCGATAGCATTAAGGATTTCAGCTTTACGGAAACCGGGGAGAACGAAGGAATCAGAACGATTTGCATAATCTTTTAGCCAGGGTATTTGTTCTGAAAGTTTGAAGTACCAGTTTTCTTCTTCGAGTTCGACAACTTCCCCCCATTCCGGACCGAATTCTCCTTGCTCATTTCTTTCCTTGTCAGTTAGGAACTGTTCCTGGCGTACTGAATAGAAACCTTTGTAGGACTTCTTGTAGAGAGCTCCTTTATTGAACAGGTTGAGAAGGATTTTCTGGACGCATGCAATATGACGAGGATCGCTAGTTTCTGCCCAACCATCATAGGAGATACCCAAGCGATCCCAAAGCTGAAGGAATTTTTGAGTCATTTCTTGGGCATGTTGCTCGGGTGTGATGCCGCGTTTTTCTGCTGTTTGCTGGACTTTTTGGCCATGTTGGTCAACACCGGTGAGGAAAAAGACCTCTTCACCTTTCAGTCTGTGCCATCGAGCTAAAACATCCGACAATACTTTCTCATAGGCGTGCCCAATATGGGGCGGCGCATTCGTGTAGTCAATTGCCGTCGTAATGTAATACATGAGGGGACTTTAAAGATAGCGTTGGTTCTTTGCAAGAATTTCTCCATTTTAAACTTTTGGGAGCTTCTAAAAATCCATCCATATTAACTAACAATCCAAAGTGCTCCCAAGACTAGGGATCAACTGGTTAGCGTTTGGCTGTTATGTGAACAAAAAATACGTCAGGTGAGCCGATTAGGATCTCCCTTGTCGCGCGAATACATTGCTGCAATTTCTATTTCTTCATGATATACTACTTTTCTCGGGATTGATCCTCTCTCTGTGGTTCTTGACTATCTGTACCAGGCGGGCAATGTTGTAGGTCAAATTCGTCATCGCCGCCTCTGCCTGAACTCGAAGCTGTCCTAGTCCTCTATCCACTCCGATAAACTCGCGAAAGCTCATGCGGCCTTTTATTTGAGCTTCATCTGCTCGTCACTTAAACCGTAAAGGCGTTAGACAAACAGTACCTTAAACCTCAAAACTGGATCAATTGGGCGGTAGCCTGCTTTGCTTTTGCGTTCTTCTCTTTGGAGACCTCGTTCTAACTCGGGGCGGAACAACTCGAAATCTACATACTGGGATATGGCCTCTAGAGGATTACCCAATTTTGAGAGAGTCCGAGGTTTCAAATAACCCTGCTCCTTCTTGTTTCAGACGGTATTGCTGAGCCTTTTCCATTTCTTCCCTCTTCTGGGGGAGAATTTAAGCCTTATTCCATTGACTTGCAATCGATTAATTTGTAGGACCTCCCTCTTATTTGAATAGAGTCACGATAATAAGGCTTGTCATGGTAAAAGGACTGAATATAATTCTCCTCCTATTTTATTCAACATGACCTTGTCAAGCCTAAAAGAAAAACCATTGAAGTTAGGGTTAGCTGGATTGGGCACTGTAGGTACTGGCGTATACGAGACCTTACAGCGTAATCATGATATTTTAGAGGCGCGGGCAAAAATCCCGTTTGAGGTTAAAAAAGTCGCTGTAAGAGATTTAGACAAGGTTCGTGAAGTCGATGTGCCGGTTGAGTGTTTAACAAATGATTGGCATGAGTTGGTTGAAGATCCTGAGATAGACATAGTCATTGAATTGATAGGGGGAACGACTGCTGCTTATGATTTAGTTGTAGCAGCATTGAATGCGAGGAAACCTGTTGTTACTGGTAATAAAGCTTTATTGGCAGAATGTGGTTTTGAGATTTTTCAATTATCGGCTCAGCTTGGGGTGCCAATTTACTTTGAAGCCTCTGCTGGGGGGGGGATTCCTATTATTGCTAGTCTGGCCAATTCATTGATTTGTAATCACATTAAGTCGATCGTCGGCATTATCAATGGTACCTCCAATTACATTTTGTCTGAAATGGAGGAACATGGAACAACTTTTGAGAAGGCTTTAGAACAGGCACAGCAATTGGGATATGCCGAGGCTGACCCTACTTTGGATGTCAACGGATGGGATGCTGGCCACAAAGCATTGATTTTAGCAATGCTTGCCTATGGAACAACGATTAGTCCGGCGAAAATTTTTGTTAGCGGCATTGAGCGTCTGTCTCCTTGCGATTTTCAATTTGCAGAGGATTTGGGATATACGATTAAGTTGTTGGTTGTGATTCGTAGTCATGAAAATGGTGATCTTGAATTGCGAGTACAGCCGAGTCTTGTCCCTCGTGAACACATTATCGCTTCGGTGTCTGGGGTATTTAATGCTATTGCAGTGACGGGAGATATTGTGGGGGAGACGCTTTTTTATGGGCGCGGAGCTGGGAAGAATCCTACGTCGTCAGCTGTGATTAGCGACGTGATCACTGCGATGCGCGATACGCTATTCCCGCAACATCATACAGGGTTTAAGTTGTATTCTTCTGATTGCCGCGTGATGGATATTGATGATACAGTGACTCCATACTATGTACGAGTTAAGGTGGCAGATCGCCATGGAGTGATTGCAGGGATTGCAGCGATTTTTGCTCGGCATAGCATTGGTATTTCAGCTGTTTCGTCATCCTTTAGTCATAAGGATGATGAGGGAAATGTATGGAATGATTTGGTTTTTATGCTTCACGGTTGTCCATGGGGGCAGTTACAGAATTCTCTGGCGGGGGTGATCCTGTTGCCTAATGTGGATCCTGCTCCGAGTGTTTTGCGTATTGAACCACTTCTTTCTCAAGTTAGATAGATACTTAAACACAACAACGAAAAACCTTATGTCACTTATCGTCCAAAAGTATGGCGGAACTTCAGTTGGAAGCATTGATCGTATTCACAATGTTGCACAGCGCATTCAACGGCTGATTCTTGAAGGAAACCAGGTCGTAGCAGTCGTATCTGCTATGAGTGGAGTGACCGATGGGTTGATAGCGTTAGCGCATAGTGTTTCTGAAACCCCTAACGATCGGGAATTAGACGTATTGATGTCTACAGGCGAACAGCAGTCGATTGCATTATTGACGATGGCTTTACATGAATTGGGGGTACGAGCTGTTTCCATTACTGGGGCGCAGGCGGGGATTTGTACATTCGGTTCGCATACGAGGGGGCGCATAAAATCTATAGAACCTAGCTTAATGAAGAAATACCTGAAAGAAGGGTATGCATTGATTTGCGCAGGGTTTCAGGGTGTTACAGAAGACGGTATCATTCATACTCTAGGGCGTGGTGGATCTGATTTATCGGCGATCGCTATTGCAGCTGCTCTAAAAGCAGATATTTGCCAGATTCTTACCGATGTTGATGGTGTTTATACATGTGATCCTCGTGTGGTGAAATCAGCCGTCAAATTAAATGAAATTTCTTATGACGAGATGCTGGAAATGGCCTCTAGCGGCTCAAAGGTTATGCAGTCTCGTTCAGTTGAATTTGCTAAAAAATTTGGTGTAGTTTTTGAAGTTCGTAGTTCATTGAATCATAACCCAGGTACTATCGTGCATGAAGAAATCCCTTCTATGGAAGCTATCGCCGTTCGTGGCGTGTCTATCGAACGCAATCAAGCTCGCGTAACTGTTGCCAATATTCCGGCTTGTAATTCATCGTATGCTGCTCGGATCTTGACCGTTTTAGCTGAGGCTGAGATTAATTTGGATATGATTGTCTCCAACGTTGCTCACGACGGTTTGGTGCGTCAATCTTTTACTATGCATATGAGTGATTTGGGACGTGCACAAGCTGCTCTCAAACCAGTTCTTAAGGAATTGGGCCCCGAAACTCGAATCGAAACAGAAGCCGGGTTAGGTAAAATCTCGGTTGTTGGTATCGGCATGCGGTCACATACAGGTGTTGCTGCGACGATGTTCCAGGCTTTGGCCGACGCTGATATCAAGATAGGCATGATTTCTACTTCGGAAATCAAAATCACTGTTACAGTTGACGAGCTCGTTTTGGATCGTGCTGCGCAAGTCGTACATCACGCCTTCCATTTGGACGAAATCAATCGTTTGCTTTGATGTTCTGCTAAATAATGCTGTAGTCTTCTTAATCTAATCTAAAATTTGCCGATTCGGGCAAGAATTGTACCCTTGAAACCTGGCTACACACTTACTCCTTTTTGAACATTTAAACAATTGCAGTAGCTGGCATTGGCATGATTCCCATAGAAATACTTCGTAGGAGTATTTTATCAGAAATATTTTGTTCTAATGATTGTTTTACAAAGGTGCGTTTGTCGATATGATAAAGATCTTCAAGCATATAACAATTTACAGGGAATGTCTACATGCGCTACCTAAAAGACGAACGAGCTCTGTTGTAAAAAAGTCGATGTTGATGAGGAAATTGGAACTCTTGTTAATACACATGTTTTTTTAATGGGCTTTTCTGAAAGTAATGTTACTTAACCCGCCAATTCTAGAGAAGTTCTTCTCATAGAATAAATATTTTGTTGTTTTGGAGTTTATTAGATTATTTATCTTTCAATGATTTTCTAATGATCTGGATACATGTATAATTAGGTTTTAATGGGAGATAATTCTTTAGTAAGAATGGCGAGGTGGTTGAATGGGAAGAAGTGATTTTTTATGTAAAAGTGGTAAGCAGGGTGATTTTTGTGGGTATTGAGGATGATAGCGTTTAGACCTTCTGATTTAATGGAGGATTCGATAAGGGAGAGGAAGTGGGAACCTATGCCTTGGCGATGAAGAGAGGATTTTAGGCAGAGTTCGTCGATGTAGTATTCGAGGCCATTGATCCATGGTTTTTTCGAGCCTAGGCATAGAGCGATAATTTCTTGCTTATGTTTCAAGACGAATCCAATGAAGTAGTTGTTGTTTAGATGGTTTTGGAAAAACTGGACAACTTGGTTTCTGGATTCATAGACATCATTCCAGGGAGGTCGAGAAAAGACATCGATGTAC
Source organism: uncultured Akkermansia sp. (assembly GCA_949296365.1). Classification (GTDB taxonomy): domain Bacteria; phylum Verrucomicrobiota; class Verrucomicrobiia; order Verrucomicrobiales; family Akkermansiaceae; genus Akkermansia. Next base: position 84,917 of record CASFPZ010000005.1, read on the forward strand.
AGATCGACGCAGGGGGCCAGGTCGCTGTGGGTTAATTTGCAGAGCTGCATAGGAAAAGGCAAGTGAACAAAACTCGCCTATGAACGAGTTCATAGACGAGGTATTATAATCAAAAGAGGAAGGAATAACCTTGATCAGACATATAAGTAATTTAGCCGATCCAATTCCAGGTGATGGGGATTTCGATATCTGGGTGAAGGCTCTTTTTGACAGGACAGGAGAGGGCCGCATTTTCGAGAAGAGCACGATCTGGGTGATTCGGTGGTAATGGAACAGTGATAGTGACTTCGAATTTGCCGATGCGTCGTGGATCAGAGCTCATATGTTTGGAGACTTCTATTGTCATCCCTGTAAGAGAGATACTTTTGCGTTCAGCAACGATACCCATAATGGTGGACATACAGCCTGCGAGGGCTGCACCGACTAAATCTGTCGGAGAGAAGCTCTCGCCTTTACCATGATTATCAACTGGGGCGTCTGTATAAACATGAGCCTGAGAAGGTTCATGAACGGCGGAACAACGAAGGTTTCCTTCATATGTTGTGATTGTCTTAACCATGTCACTATTCTACATTTTTCTAAGAGCATAGCAACTTTCAAAAGATTGCTAATGGAAGTTATTTTGTTAAAAACGAAGTCATGAGGAGAACTTTGTTCACATTTGCCTGTTGTTTGGCTGCATGTTCGCTTTTTTCTCATGTTGAAGTGCAGGGTGGGGTGTCTAATCAAGATTTTGCTTTGTCTGGGGTACCAGGCATGGAAGGTATTCCCGGACTGGAGACAGTTGGAGAAGACTCTCCTGTATTGGGATCTAGTTTGAAAGCAAGCGTAAGCAGTTTTAACGATCAATCGTTTATTCTTGTGGCAGAGGTGAATTTAGCAGAAGCGTGGCATGCATATTTTAGCAATCCTGGAACAGTAGGTTTGCCTGTGGAAGCCAGTATGAAACCTGTGCCAGGATTTACAGTGAAGGGGCCGTTTTGGGCATTGCCGACGCGAGCAGAGTCGGATTTGGGGGTTTTCTACGGCTATACGAATCCTAAGGCAGCTTTTATTGTAACGCCTACGGAGCAAGCTGGGAACGAGGCTGAATTTTCTGTCGATATGACATTTCAGGCATGTCGCGATGGTCAATGCCTTTCGCCTGAGACTCGGACTGTAATGTTGAAGCTTCCTCGTGGTACGGGAGAACAAGAGCCGGGAGCAGCTATTTTGCAGAAAGACATAGTGGGGATTCAGACTCCGACGTGGGCAATTCAGGCTCAATTTACGGCGAACTTACAAATTACGGAAAAGAGAGAAATAGTGAGGTTATCATTTACGGGGGTGGAAGACAAAGTGCAAGAAGGAGGAAATGTTTATTTCTTTTCTATTGATGGGGAGATCATGCCGACAGAAAAGCAAAACCTCAAGAAAGGCGAAGATGGCAAATGGACGTTGGAGATGGTTCGCAATTTAAATGAGGATTCTCTTTACCCTAATAAACGAGTTGGAGAAGATGGCGAATTGTTGCCAATGGAACGGTTGAAAGGTATTCTTGCCGTGAGAGGGCAAGGCATACAGGTGGATGTTCCTGTAGAGACAGAAGAGGATGTGTGGAATGCACCAATAGTGACGGAACGGGCTGCCAATTGGGAAACAGAATCCTTATCTGGGACTAACGCAAGGCCTGGGATTTTTATGATTGCCATGTTGTTATTTTTGGGAGGGTTGATTCTAAACCTCATGCCCTGCGTATTTCCCGTGTTGGGATTGAAGGTTTTGAGCTTTGTTCAGCTGGGAGGAGGCGATCGGTATAAGGTTTTTACTCATGCATTGACTTTTGTGTTGGGGGTATTGGTTTCATTTTGGTCTATTACCGGGATATTGATTGCTTTGAAATCTGGTGTTGCTGGTAACGGTGGAATGGTGAATTGGGCTTTTTGGATGGAGAATCAGTGGGTGATTTATTGTTTGATGTTGTTGATGCTGGTGTTGGGGATGAGTATGTTTGGTCTCTTTGAGATAGGTGTTGGAGCAACGGGAATAGGAAGTGAATTGCAGAATCGCAAGGGGTATGCGGGATCGTTTTGGTCCGGTGTGTTGGCTACAGTAGTTGCGACGCCGTGCAGTGCTCCATTTTTGGGAGGAGCGATAGCCCCTGCTTTATCGTTACCGACTTGGGGAATGTTTATAGTATTTACTTGCATGGGGTTGGGGATGGCATTCCCCTACGTGATTTTGGGAGCATTCCCTAGCTTAGTAAAATATCTACCCAAACCAGGAGCGTGGATGGAATCTTTTAAGCAGGGGTTATCTTTTTGTCTTTTTGGAGCGGCTGCTTGGTTGTTATGGGTGTATTCGGGGTCATTTTTAGATGCAGGATCTATTTTATACGTGATGTTGGGGGTGGTATGTATTGGGTGCGCCGGATGGATTTATGGCAAATGGTGTCCTATGTACAGATCCCAAAAATCGAGGGTTTGGGGGACTATTACAGCTGTTATCGTTGGCGGTTGCGGAATCTGGATGTCTTTGCCAGAATCCTCTAGTTCGGTCGAAGAAAATATAGAGGAGATGGGGATAGTGCAAGATTTGGAATGGAAGAAGTGGAGTTCTGAGGCGGTTCAAGAAGCATTAAAGGCTGGGCATCCGGTATATGTGGATTTTACAGCTCGGTGGTGTTTGACATGTCAAGTTAATAAAAAAGTTGCATATAGCGATGAGGTTAAGCAAATTATCCGATCTAGAGAGGTGGTGCTGCTGAAGGCTGATAAGACAAGGCCTAATCCTGAAATCGATGCAGCTCTCCGCGCTTTAAATCGATCCAGTGTCCCAGTGAATGTCCTCTATGTACCCGGAGATCCTGAACCCAAAATTACAGCAGAGGTTTTAACTCCTGGTTATCTTGTCGATTTCTTTAATACTCATCTTCAGAAGAGGTAAAATTCTTCGCTAAGATGGATTTGACAGGTTGCGAGGTAACAGAAATCCCTCTTCTTGAGTGTATGGCAAGAAGGGGGATTTTAAAATATTATGGGAATTCTTAATGAGAACCCAGCGTAGATTAATCCTCAGATTTGAGGGTGAACCGGAAGTTGTCATCCTTCTTCAAGGATTTAATCATGGCTAACAGGAGGTCGATAGTAGCATCGATGTCAGATAAGTCAGCCGTTTCAACCGGGGAGTGCATATAGCGGAGGGGCAGGGAAACTAGAGCCGAAGGGACTCCGTCTCTCGAGATGAAGATAGAATCGGTATCTGTACCTGTACAGCGGCCAGTTGCTTCGTATTGAATAGCAATGTCGGCCTTGTTGGCAATGAGTTCTAGACGGTCAACGAGGTTGGGGTGATTGGCTGTACCATAGGCTAAGGCGGGACCTTTTCCTAACTTGATATCTCCGTATTTATCTTTGCTCAGGTCAGGAGAATCAGTTGCATGGGTGACGTCGAGGCAGATGGCTGCATCTGGGCGGATTCTGTGAGTAGCCATTGTTGCACCATGTCCTCCGACTTCTTCCTGAACAGCATTGAGGAGGACGATATTCCATTCGAGGTCTTTAGCGTGTTTTTTGAGTTTTCTGGCAACTTCAGAGAGGATGAAGCCACTGATTCTGTTATCGAGAGCCCGACAGACGATTTTTTGATCATTCATAATCATGGGACCATCGCAATAAACTCCCATGTGTCCTACTCTTAACCCCATTTTTTCTACATCTTTATCAGATGAAGCGCCGATATCGACAAAGAGGTCCCAGGTTTTAGGGACTTTGTCTTCACCTCCGCGAAGGTGAATAGCTGTATTGCCTGTGATGCCAATAACATCTCCTTGAGAACCTTGGAACCGGATTCGTCGGCCACGAGCAATGGCTACATCTGTACCTCCGACTCTTTCGACGCGCAAGAATCCATCTGGAGTGATATAACGGATCATAAAGCCGATTTCATCAGCGTGTGCTGCGAGCATTAGAGTAGGAGAATCTTTTGATTTTGCCCGGAAAGTTGCCCAAACGTTTCCGTAAGCATCGCAGTCGACATTAGAGGCGTATTGTTCTAGTTCGTGTGCCCAGATTTGTTGAGCTTCCCATTCTCGGCCTGTGGGACTTGCTGTTTCTAGCAATTCAGTCAAGAATTCCATGCTGTCTTCGTTCATAGTAAAATTAAATAATGGTTAATCGACCTTAATTCACTCATTAAGTCTGGTGGTATTTTTACATGAGAAATATTGACAAGACAAGAAACGAAACGAACATGATGATTTTAAATGGCAGAACGTAGAATAGTAATGAGTTGTAGCCGAATTTACGACTGAGGAGTAGGCTTCATTGGGGTTAATGGGGCTACATCGTTGCTTTGCACCCAACCTGGAGTGCCGTCAAATGTTTTGACGTACTGCCAGGATCCTCGTTGGGCTTGTAGAATGAGAGGAGTCGACGATGGTAATTTCATTAGAGACGAACTTTCTGAATCAGCTGCATTTCTGATAGCTGTTGCATGGGTAACGATCAGAAGTTGGGAGGAAGGAATACTTTCTGGTACGAGAGGGTAGAGTATTTTGTTTGTTACACTGGCAATAGTTAAGAGGAACCCAATGAAACATAGCAAGCCCCAGAAAATGAAGTAACGCTGGAAGGTGACCATGATGAGGAACGACGTCGCCATGAGAGCACTGGATAAAATAAGTACGATTGTCAATGTTCGATTACTTACCAGAGTTAACCATTCGGAAGTATGGTTTTTAGGGGGCATGACAGCTCCCTCTTTGCGTTGAATGAATTCAAGATTTTTACGGGCTTCAACAAGATCCGGACAGACCAACAAAGCACGGCGATAAGCAAGGGCTGCTTCGCCCGGTTTATCAAGCCTGTAGAGACAATTCCCTTGGCCATAGTAATTCATAGCCAGGAGCCAAGGCTCTTGCTGAGGAAGCTCGATGGCTTTACCGAAAGCCTCAAGAGATTTAGTGAATTCGCCTTTTTCATAGAGCTGAACGGCCAGATTTGATTCAGGTGGGACTTCCTGAGCATTTATGGGGAGACTACCCCCAAAGAGAGAGCATGCCAGAATAAGTATAGGGAGTTTCGAAATCACTGCCTTGACGTGCTTTAGCATCGATTTACGTTCTGAATCTGGCAAGTCGGTTTGGGAATCTTCAGGTAAGAAAGCTGTTGCATCTCGCGTTTCTAGAATTTTCTTGAGTTGTTCATCAAGAGAGTTTGCTGGAATATAGGCTTCGATAAATGCTCCGATAGATCTCAGGAAAACAGGCGACGACTCTTTAAGTGAAATTGATTTGAATTCAGCCATACGTTTACGCGATTCTTCCGACTGAGCGTAGAGGCGTTTGACTTGTTTGACGATGAGCCAACCCAAAATGAGGCAGAATGGGATGTAAATCAACAAATACCAATAGGGGGATATTGGAGAATCAACAGTAGAGGCAACAGATAAGGGGATGAGACCATAAATATCAGTCATTTGCGGGATGGGAACATTCCCAGCAGGGGGAGGGGTAACAGTAGGGAGGGCGTTGATCCCGGAAGATTGAGAAGGCGTTACAGATTTCCAAGGAAGTGGAATGGGGGAAGTGGATAGAATTTCGTATTTTTCGGTAGAAGGATCAAAATAAACGAGTTTGAATGCAGGAACTTCGTGCGTTTCCATGGTAGGACGCAACAATTGCTGGAATACAACTTCTCCGTGGAAACTACGCGTTTCATCGTTATTTAACTTGTTTGAGGGGTAGAGTTTCCAACGAGAGGCGTCAACTGGTTCTGGAGCACTGATAGTATTGAGATTACCAGATCCCGAAATTTTGAGCTGAACAGAGATGGGTTCATTGATACTCAGATCACGAGCTTGAGTCGTAGTAGACAAGGAAAAACGGCCAACGGCATTTTTGAAACCTGCAGGCGCTCCGGAGGGCAAAGGTTTGGCGTTGAGGGTCAACTCAGGAATTTCCATGGAAATGGGGATCATATTCCCGGCGATTTGCGCTAAGATTGAGTTTACCGAACGGTCGGGTTCGTACATGGTTTCTGTACCGCTAATAGAAACCTTACCATTACGAAGTGGGGTTAATGCACTGTGGAATGAACATACTCTCCAATCATAGCCGCGGATAAGAGCTGTACAGACTTGGAGAGGATTGAGATTAAGATTGAGAGGCTGCGGTTCGAATCTTAGAGTGGCCAAACCATCCGGTTTAATGGATGGTAGTTGGAATTGAACAATCGATCGGGGAACGTAGAATTTCAGTTCGACTTTACAAGGCTCGTTAACAAAAGGCGAGGTATCTTCGACATGCCACAGTACACCATATTGATAATTTTGCTCGATAGATTTCCATTGAATCTTATCATAAGAATAGACTTTGAGTTTTTGCTGAGGGATTGAATATATTTTCCCATTGTCTCCCTTAAACTCCATTGAGGGAATGATAATTTCTCCGGGTTTATCGGCTGTGACTTCGAAGGCTAAGTAATAGGAAGAGTTACGCGACGACGAACTGTTCCAGGCTGCACTGTAAGCACGTTGTGCGAAACGAATACTGGCACCCTCAATCTGTCCCCACGGGGAAACGGGTTGGATCGTTTCTCCATTGGTCATGATGACGAGCATGAACGTTTTCTCTCCAGGTACAACGGCTTGAGATACCCATTGAACATGTATTTGTCCCCACGTAGGAATAGACAATCCTATAACTAAATAGATAAATGCTAGTATTTTATTCATGAATGATTAGACTGAGTAGAGGGTTAATAATCTTTGTCTGGTGTAAATGTATAATTTCTTTGTGGGATGGGGAGACCTTTCTCTTGATCACGTCGTTCAAGAAGCATTTGAGCTGCGGCCTTCCTTTCTTGTTTTTCTTGGGATTCTTTAACTGCTGCTTGACGAAGTTGTTGTTTGTCTTGTTCGGAAGATTGAATGGAGGAAGACTGTCTTTCTAATTCAGGATTTTTGTTGAGATCTACTGATTGAGGATTTTGATTACTGTTTTTATTTTTGTCTTGGTCAGGTTGCTGATTGCTGTTTTTATTTTTGTTTTGGTCAGACTGCTGATCACTGTTTTTATTTTTGTTTTGGTCAGACTGCTGATCACTGTTTTTATTTTTGTTTTGGTCAGACTCAGACTGCTGATTGCTGTTTTTATTTTTGTTTTGGTCAGACTGCTGATCACTGTTTTTATTTTTGTTTTGGTCAGACTGTTGATTGCTGTTTTTATTTTTGTTTTGGTCAGGTTGCTGATTGCTGTTTTTATTTTTGTTTTGGTCAGGTTGCTGATTGCTGTTTTTATTTTTGTTTTGGTCAGACTGCTGATTGCTGTTTTTGTTTTTGTCTTGGTCAGACTGTTGATTGCTGTTTTTATTCTGTTGCTGATTTTGTTGTTGGAATTGACGGATTTGATTTAGGTATTGAGTGAGGAGTTTTTTATTGCGGGAAGCTTCAGCTAAGTTGGGATTGAGACTTAAGGCATCATTATAATGATCGATTGCTTCTTTGAGGGTAGAGATCAATTTGTCTGTTTTTTGCTGATCCCAATGATTATCAGAAATACTTGGCGAGGAAGTGTCAGAAATTACAGAAGTTTGCTGTTCAGGTTTTACCATGTTGAAGGCACGGTACGCAATGGTATTACCTATATTATAATGGGCAGCAGCTTGAAGCTCTGGATTCTGGGAAAGGATAGATTGTGAGAACGATTGAGCTGCTTCTTGAGATTTCCCTTGTTTCGATAAGACGTAACCATTGGCAAAGGCAATTTTTTCTTCTTTTTCTGAGTCCCAAGAGTTGGAGAGTTCCTGGATGGCAGAATCATAAGGATTTGACAGAATAGGCTTTTGGGAATTAGGCAGTTGATCACCATGGGATGTAGAAGAAAAGAATAGTCCTACGATCAATAGCTGGAACATGGATATATTTGAGAATTTTTTACGTTTCCAAGTAGTACCAGCGAGTAATCCTATCAAAAAACAGATTAAAGCAGGTATTGCAAACATTGCATATTGTTCATTAGGAATTTTAATTTGACTACTTTCTTCTTCTTGTGCGGATAATTGAGTGTCGACTTGTCGAATAAGGGAAGTAAGGCTAGATCCGACTCCTAGATGAACGTATTGTCCATTTGTCTCGTTGGCGAGATTTTTCAAGGGTTCTTCAACAAGTTTGGAGATGACATGACGTCCGGCTCGGTCTTGATAGAGACCATCGGGGCTTTCAGGATTTGGAATTACATCGCCATGTTGAGTACCAAGGCCTACAGTGGTGACGGCCAGTCCGATTTTCTTTGCTTGTTCAGCGGTGTGGTATTCAGAGTTAACCGTATCTTCTCCATCAGAGAGAATGACGAGGGCGTTTGAACTATTATTAGTATCGCGTTCCAAAGTTTGAACTGCGAGTTTGAGAACATTTTCAAGGTTTGTGCCGCCGTAAGAAATCCAACCGAATTCGAGTTGTTCGATAGATTCTCGGATTGCATTGTGATCGTGGGTGAGTGGAATGAGCAAATGAGCCTCACCCGAAAAAATAATGAGGGCAAAGTTATCCTCTGGGTTAGCGTCTAGAAGGTCATAAGCGGCAGTTTTTGCTTGATCTAGCCGTGAAGGCGGGATGTCGCGAGTCAGCATCGAACGCGAACAGTCAATAGCTAGGATAATATTGCGACCCTCTTTCTTGAGGGTGGGAGTTTCTGTATAACCATTGATAGGACGAGCTAATGCTCCAATTAGAAAACAGAGACCTAAAACCCCCAAACCCAGCGGCAACCAACGCTTCCATAGTGAAGGCTTAGTTACCAATTCTTCTTTGTAGTCTTGCAAAATGAGAATTTCCCATTTCGAAGATTGTAAACGCATTTTGGCGATGGTTATGATAAGTAGTACGACCGGAAAAATAAGCAAATAAAGAATATGTGGATAGAAAAAAGACATAGATTAAGGAGCAGGAGTTGGCTTTAAAACATAACACGACATGCCTAATGCTGAAAAAATGCCTGCGGCAATGAGAAAATACATGAAAATTTCGCGGACCTTACGGATCGTATAGAGTTTAGCTTCGTTTTTTTCTAATTCATCGATAGACGAGAAAGCCAGGAGAAGTTTGTTTGTATCTGTAGCTCTGAAGTGTTCGCCGCCCGTTGTTGCTGCAATCTTTTTTAGTGTAGGTTCGTCGAAGTTGTCTTCTCCTCTTTGAAATCCGCGACCAAGCTGACCTTCTTCCGTACCAACGGCAATAGTATAAATGCGGATACCGAGTTTGGCTGCTGCTGAGGCTGCTTCAAGAGGTGAGAGCTGGCCAGAGTTCGAGACACCATCTGTAATTAAGATAATGACTTTAGATTTTGTTTTTTTGCGAGAGTTGAGTCGAGTCGCAGCAGCGGCGATTGCAGAGCCGATTGCCGTACCATCTGACGAGATGGCGTCTGGCGTCATTTTTTGGATAATTGACGTGGTTAAATCATGGTCTAGAGTGAGAGGACAAAATGATTTAGTACGACCTGCGAACCCAATGATGCCGATACGATCATCGGGGCGTTTATCAATAAAATGGCAAATGACGTATTTGGCGGCGATCAAGCGATTACATCTTTTCCCTTGTAACATCATATCCATTGTCGTCATTGAACCGGAAAGGTCGAATGCGATCATAAGATCAACACCATTGACTGATTTATGTGTCCTTTCGTTAACAATTTGCGGGCGAGACAACGCGATGGACAAGCTGATCATGGCAGAAATCATCATGATGGCACCGATGCGTCCAGCTAAAGAATTTGGATTACGAACCATGCTGGCGATGAATTTGATGGTTGGATAACTGATGGCCCCATTTGCTCCTTTCCTTCGGCGCAAAAAAAGAAGCAAAAAGAGAAAAGGGATGAGGTAGAGCCAGACGGGGTGTTCGAAGTGCAAATTGTCAAACATGTCAGTTAGTGTTTGGGAGGATTGACGAGAGTTTCTGAGTTGGGTTGATTGAGAACAGAATCGATTCGGTGGAGCAATTCTCTCGTTTCCTGAACAAGTTGTTTCACCTGGTCTTTGTCGTTAGGAGTATTAGCTGAATATTTTAGCTGGGCCATGCGGTCGAGGAGATGACAGATAGGTAACCGTTCTCCTTCTGGGATATTCATAAGGGCATCTGGGCGCCTGCTGAATTCGATGTGAGTTTCGTAGAGAACAGGATCTTTTGACGAATAGCTTAAATAATTCCGGATGATTAGGGAAAGTTCCGTTGCACTTTCGTGGAGGTTACTATTTGAAGCTAACAGGGAGTCCAATCGATCGTCAGCGAGTTTGATTTGACTAGGGGGAGGAAGAGGAACGATTCGTTTTTTTGAACGAATGAAGAAAAAAACAATAAGTGCGCCGACAAAGACTAAAATCAACCACAACAAGGGACTCCCTAGAAACCAAGTGTCTGGATGTAAGAAATCGTCAGGTGGTATTACTGGTTCAAGTTGGGGAGGTTGAGGAAACATAGCAATGAGAATAATTAGTGGGCAAACTTACTGGCGCGTTTTGCAAAGAGAGCCTTGAGAGGGGGCAGATAAGGAACTGTGTTGTCTAAGTCGAGGAAATCAAGGCCGAGTTGCTGGAAATCTTTTGTCCATGCTTTGCGATGAGAGGCAACTGCTTGATCATGTGCTTCGCGAATTTCTTGCTTTGAGGTGGGAATAAGCCACGTATGCCCAGTTTCAGGATCTCGACCAATGAGACGTCCCGAATCCGGCAGATGTAGTTCTCGAGGATCTTGGACTCGGATGGGAATCAATTCGTGACGGAATGCTAACTTTCCGAGAGAGGGACGATCGGTCTCCATAAGGAAATCGCTTACAAGGACGATCATAGCAGTTTTTTTGAGAGTATGCAACAGGGATTCGGCTACCTTTTGGAGAGGAGCATCTTCTTCTCCTGGAGGGGCACTGATAATTTCTCGAACGATGCGGAGCGCTTGGCGTACACCCTTGGCAGGTGGTAAATAAAAAGAATTATTTTTCCGAAAAAGTAACAACCCACATTTATCACCGCTTTGAACAGCACTGAAAGCTAGGACTGCAGCAATCTCAGCAGCATAATCCAGCTTAGAACTAATAACTCCATCGGAAGCGTATCGCATTGATGAACTGGCATCAATAGATAGGATAAGTGCTTGCTCTCGTTCTTCGAGAAAACGCCGCACATAAGGAGACATCATGCGGGCGGTTACCTTCCAGTCGATGAAACGCGGGTCGTCACCCGTTTGGTATTCGCGAAAGTCGTCGAAGTCTAATCCTTGGCCACGGAACCCGGAATGGTAATGCCCTGCTAAAGTTTCGGTGGCTAATTTTCTGGCTTTAAGTTCAATGCGACGAACACGATTTAAGATTTGAGTAGCTTTATCCATAATGGGATTTTGGGCAAGATAGAAGATACCAGAACACAATGCTGCGAATGTAACAGCCTCACGGTACAGGCACTTTGGAAAGGATGCGGTCGATAAGATCATCAGATGAAACATTTTCGGCCTCAGCCTCATATGAGAGAAGAATACGATGGCGTAAAATATCGTGAGCAAGGTCTTTAATATCTTGCGGCGTGACGAATGAGCGATGATGCATGAAGGCCAAAGCCCGGGCAGCTAGGGTGATATTGATGGTAGCTCGCGGAGAGGCCCCGGCTCGGATAAGACCTTTCAATGAGACATCGATTTGGTCTGGATTTCTTGTAGCACGAACGAGATCTACGATATACTCTTTAACAGCCTGGTCGATATAAACGTTGTTAACGAGTTTACGGCTTTCAGTGATTTGCTGTGGAGTTACGACTGGGGTTGTTTGTTGGGGGGGAGCAGAGGTTGCCATCAGATCCAAGATCTTGAGTTCTTCATTGCGATTAGGATACGAAACGATAACCTTAAACAAGAAGCGGTCGAGTTGTGCTTCTGGCAACTGGTAGGTACCTTCTTGGTCGATGGGGTTTTGAGTTGCCATTACCAGGAAGGGATCGGGTAGTGGATAAGTTGTTTCGCCTAACGTTACCTGGCGTTCTTGCATGGCTTCCAGCAGAGCTGATTGTACCTTGGCGGGGGCACGGTTAATTTCATCAGCTAAAATCAAATTGGCAAAAATCGGTCCTTTTTTAGCCGAAAACGAACGCCCTTCTGGGTTGTAAATCATCGTGCCTAACAAATCCGCAGGCAAAAGGTCTGGCGTGAATTGGATTCGCGCAAATGAGGCATCTAAAGCACCTGAGAGTGCCTTGACCGATAGAGTTTTTGCCAATCCAGGGACACCTTCAAGCAAAACGTGCCCTTTGCATAAGAGACTTAAAATTAATCGGTCAACAAGAAATGATTGACCAACGACAAGTTTGCTTATTTCTGTCCTGAGAGGTGAAATCCATGCTGAGTGAGCAGCAATAGCCTCATTGAATTGTTGGGTATCCATGTTTCGGTCGTGTTACTCTGTTCTCGGGAAGGTGATTGTGCAAGCCTTGGCCATGATTGCAAGTACGATATCTGGCCGAGCTGACGTAACTGTGACAATTTTCACTCTCGTAGCGTTGAATATTGGCTTGAAATAGTATTTTTTTCTTTCAAGGAAATAGATCTATGATTGACTCAGTGAAGACTCCTCAGAAAACGGTTCAAACAGCGAAAGGATATGCGTTTTCCCCTTTACTAAGACACCTGTCCTAACCTGATTTAGAGACTTCTCTTTGGTATTGTAACACCTTGAAAATCTAAGAACTTAGGTTAGAATTAAATCATTTAAAAATTCTGTATTCTTATCTAATGTATTGATTATTAATATGTTGAGAGATGTTGGCTCAAGAATATTCAATGAAGCTTAAGTAATTTGCCTGACAAGCAAAAAAAAAAAAAAATCCGTGGAACCCCCATGGAACGTGAGACGACGGAATTGTCACATAGACAGGGGAAAAAAATATGTTTTGCGAGAGGTTAGAACCGAGTATTGTGTGGGTCCCGTCGCCAGCCAAAGAAACATTGGAACGGGGAGACCGACATGAAGAGGAGGCTTTTGTTGGTTTGTCAGTGATAAATACAGATAGAAGACATATTTCGTTACAGACATGCAAAACGATCAGGAACAGTGCTCAGCTCTATGGTCCAAGATTACTGGGCTTCTTTGCGGTAAGATCTGCCAAGAAAGCTACGAACGTTGGTTTCCCAGGTTGGTACTTGTGGAGGATACCGGAACGCATTTGATCCTGGCCTCGGACGACGAAATGTGTCTTGTTTGGGTAGAGAGCAACTATGCCAATCTCATTCAGGAGGCTGCTTTACTGGTGCTTGAAGGCCCCAGATTGCTTGAATTTCGTTCACTCAATGAAACAAACGATCATGAGACAGAGGCTGTCGAACCTGAGAAGACAAAGAAATTAAAAACGGCCATGGTACCACGTGGCAAGAGCGTTTCTGCGAGTTTAGGTGGTAATTTGAATCCTAATTACACATTTGAGAATTTTGTGGTTGGGCAAAGTAATCAATTTGCTCATGCTGTAAGTTTTGCTGTGGCTTCGTCGGATACTGCATTGTACAATCCTTTGTTCATTCATGGTGGGTCTGGACTTGGTAAGACACATTTGATGCAGGCCATTGGTAACGAGATTCTCCGTCGGCGTCCTGAATTAAATGTCCTGTATTTATCCTGCGAGCAGTTTTTAAATGAATTTGTCGATTCGATTCAAACCAAAAGGCAGGCGAAATTTCGGAATAAGTACCGGAAGGTTGATGTTCTGCTTGTTGATGACGTGCAGTTTTTGGGGGGAAACAAGGGACATACACGAGAAGAGTTTTTCCATACATTCAATATCTTGTTCAACGATGATAAGCAGATCGTGTTAAGTTCTGATCGTCCTGCAAGTGAAATTTCTAATTTGGAACCTCGTCTGACTTCGCGTTTCGAATCCGGGATGACGGTGGAAGTTCAGAGTCCAAACATGGAGACACGGATGGCCATTCTTCGGCAAAAACGCCAGCAGTGGAAGGTCAATGTCAGCGACGATATTCTTATGTTTTTGGCGGAGCACATTTGCCGAAACATTCGGCGACTTGAGGGAGGATTGATGCGCATAGCTACCTTTGCTTCATTGTCTGGCGATATGCCCAATCTTGAACACGCGCAACATTTACTACGCGATATTCTGAGTAAGGAAATTTCTTGTCAAATCACCATTGAAGCTATTCAACGTTGTGTTTCCTCGCATTTCGATATCCGTATGTCTGATATGTCCAGCAAACGGCGTCCTGCAAGTATTGCGTTTCCTCGTCAAATTGCCATGTACTTAAGCCGTCAACTAACGCAAGCTTCGTTGCAAGACATTGGAGCGGCCTTTGGTGGACGGGATCATGGAACTGTCATTCATGCTAACAAAACAATTGAAAGCAAGATTGCTTCAGATACGGCATTTAAAACCCTGATCGAAAGTATCCAGGAAGAGCTCTACCGAGAAGAAAAAAAGGAGGAAAGTTTCAGCTGAAGGTTCTTGATTAGAGAAGACTTTATATTTCGACGGAAAATTTTGGACTGGAATAATAGGTAGAAATTAGGCAAAATACGGTTGTTATGTCGAATTCTAAATTGTTAGAGGGCAAAGTAGGCGTTGTGGTGGGCGTAGCTAACAAGCGCAGTATAGCGTATCACATTGCTAAGGCCTGGCACGATGCAGGAGCTAAATTGATTTTCAATTACCAGGGTGAACGTTTGAAGGATGGAGTGTTGAAACTTGTTCATGAGACCTTTGGTGAAGATACTTCTGTTTTCCCCTGCGATGTGAGTAGCGATGAATCGATTGCCGAATTTTTTGAACAAGTTAAGACTGTGGCACCACAAGTTGACTGCATGTTGCATTCGGTAGCATTTGCCCCCAAGGAAGCTTTAGGTGGTAGTTTCATGGAGATCAAGCGTGATGACTTTAAGACGTCTCTGGATATATCGGCCTATTCATTGATTGCTTTGTCACGAGCTGTTGAACCTTTGATGGTTGACAAAGGAAGTATCATTGCGATGACTTACATGGGATCTGTGAAGGTCATCCCTAACTACAACCTTATGGGCGTATCGAAGGCTGCGCTGGAATGTTCTATGCGTTACCTGGCTTACGAATTGGGGAGAACTCGTCGTATTCGTGTGAATTGTATTAGCGCTGGCCCCGTGCAGACTCTAGCTGCCCGCGGTGTTGCTGGTTTTACAAAAATGTTCGACGTATACCAAGATCGTGCCCCGCTTCAACGTTCTTGCGAAGGTGAAGAATTAGGAGCTTTGGGTACGTTTCTGGCTAGCGATGGGGCAGCCTCGATCACTGGGCAAGTAATGTACATTGACGGTGGGTATAGTTCGACAGGAATGTAAAACAGAGCCGAGATTGTTGTTTTTTGTTAAGCTCCCTGCACGATTGTTCTGCAGGGAGCTTTTTTGTTAGGACAATACTTATCATTAGTGTCCGGTAAAACTTTTTGAGAAAGTTGCCCTTTAAGGTTGTTCTATGCGGAGAGTGTTGAGAATCTCAAAACCCCAATTTGGGAAAGTCTTATTGTTAACCTGCTCGCATGGTGTTATGCAGAGTTTCAGAAATGAGTAGAACCTCTTTGGAGCGAGTTCGACGCTCAGATTTGAGGTTCATGCGCTACGAGAACTGTTACACGTCTTCGAAAAAATAGGGAAGGGACTAGGTAAAAATGTTTAAAAGTCGGTAAGAAACCTTCAGAAACCCTCCTTGTTTTAATTGGAGAGCTTACTTTTTCAAAAGGACATCCGCAACATCCGTTTGATGGGTGTTGCGGACGCCCTGATACTGTCTTATCCGTTTTTACCAGACACTAATGAACTGGAACAAACTAGAAAAGAAAACAATTTCGATTTTGGAAGTTTCCCTCAATGAGAAAAACGAATGTTGATAACAACATGCTATGGTAGATTGATTCATGCAATTGGTTTTATGTCAATTTAGCTTTGATGGGCGAGGTTGCCATTTAAGGAGGAAAGCAGAATGAGCGATGACGACTACTGAACCAGCGTTGTGGACTAGCGCTCCAATGACGGGAGTAAGAATACCAGTCATGGCCAGTAAGATCGCGGCGAAATTGAGTGCCATTGCTGCGACGATGTTCCAACGGATGGTTTTCATCATTTTTTGGGCTAATTGCATGAGGTGAGGTAATTCTATGAGGGCATCGTTGATTAAGACGATATCTGCAGCGTCAGCGGCGATGTCGCTTCCTATCCCTCCCATGGCAATACCCACATCGGCTTTTTTGAGGGCGGGGGCATCGTTGATGCCGTCGCCGATCATACAAACTCGTCCTGCTTCTTGTTGAACACGATCGATGACTCTCAGTTTGTCCTCTGGTGTGCAATCTGCATGGACATGTTGGATGCCAATCAACCCTGCGATATGCGATGCTGTGTGTTGATGGTCTCCCGTGAGGAGCATGGGGGTGAGTTTCAACCTTTGCTGAAGTTGACTCATGGCCGATGGTGCATCATCTCTCAATACGTCCGACAAAACAATGTAACCTGCCATTTGCTGATCGATTCCAATGAAGACGATTGTACTGCCAGTTGCCCGGTGGTTTCTGATATCCATCGCCAAGGATTGGGGAATTACAATACCTTTGGATTGAAACAAATCTGCATTGCCCACTAAAATGTATTTCCCGTCTAAAATAGCCTGCACTCCTAATCCAGGGTAGGTGTCAAATTTGTCAGTAGATTCTTGGTTCACTGTGGCGCTTTGGGAATTGTGAGAGGAGATAGCTTTGCCTAACGGATGTTCAGAACGACTTTCAGCTTGTGCGGCAAGCTGCAGTAATTGGGCATCTGAAACCCCAGGGATGATGCTTTTGACTGCTTTGACTCTCGGCGTGCCACAAGTCAAAGTCCCCGTCTTATCAAAGATGATGTGGGTTACAGGGGCAAGACGTTCTAAAGCATCTCCCTCTCTTACAAGAAAACCATGTTTGGCTGCGTTGCCAATGGCTGCCATGATTGCTGTAGGCGTAGCTAACACTAGCGCACAGGGGCAAAAAACAACAAGAATGGTAACTGCTCTGATAATTTCTCCGCTGATTACCCACGTCAAAATAGCACTGACTAAAGCGATGGCGACAATCCAAGTTGCCCAGCGATCTGCTAATCTGACTATTTTGTTCTTGTTGGTGTTGGCTGATTTAACTAGGCGAATCATCCTTTGCAACGAGCTGTCTTCTCCTACTCGGGTCGCTTTCATGTCGAAAGCTCCATACTGATTGACTGTACCACTGTATACTTCATCGTCTTTCCCTTTGTCTTCCGGCATTGATTCTCCCGTCATGATTGATTGATCAATGGAGGTTTGCCCTGAGCAAATTATCCCATCTACGGGGATGGTTTCTCCGGGCAATACTCGTAATAAATCGCCAATTTTTACTGCATCCGCTGCAATAATGTGCTCCCGTCCCCCAGATACAACCCGTGCCGTCCTGGGAGTTAGTTGAACCAGTCTCTCAATGCCAGCACGTGCTTTAGATACAGTCAGATGTTCCAGGATTTCTCCTAATTGCATGATGAAGGCGATTTCGCCTGCTGCAAATTCCTCTCCAATAATGATCGAAGCAATTAACGCCATAGAGACTAATACCCCCGCCTTGATGTCTCTCCTCATGATTAAGCCTTCGCCTGCTTCCCATACGATCGGAATACCACAGATGATAATTGATATCCATGCAAGATCAATGGGACACCCTAAATTCCCAAACATGCTGGCCAATAATCCTAACCCCGATGCGACTAATCCAACTAAAACTCCTAGATTTTTCCAACTCATCCACCAGGGTGTTTTCTTTTCAGTGTTGTTTTTTTTCATTGCGCAATCAATATACCCATACGGGTACTGGTTTGCAAAGAGTAAAAACAAACCACTAGCGCCTGGTAAAACTTTTTGAGAAAGTTGCCCTTTAAGGTCGTTCTATGAGGAGAGTGCTGAGAACCTTAAAACTCCAATTTTTGGGAGTTCTTCCAATTGGTTCCTTTCCATGAGGCAAAGATTGCATTTTTCCTCAAATTACACCACAAAAATCCCCACTAAATTCCTACTGCTCCGAGTCTTATTGTTGATCTGCTCAGCATAGTGTTGTGCAGAGGTTCAGAATGTGTAGAACTTCTTTGGATTGGTTCCGACACTCAGATTTGAGGTTCATGTACGGCGAGAACCGTTTCACTTTTTTAAGGGATAAGAAAAAGACTAGGTAAAACAACTCCAGGAAAACGAGGTTGGATCTCCTGAAGTAACCTTTTTTGATAGGGGGGCTTATTTTTTCACAAGACTATCCGTAAGGTCCGTTTTATGGGCATTGTGAACACCTCAATCTAGTCTTATTCGTTCTTACCGGACACTAATGTAATTAAATGTGCTTTTACAACCTTATAGGGGAGCTTTTCTGGGGAATTTGAGATCCATAAATCAAAGAAATTTTCGAAATATAGCAGACTGAAGATAACGAATTGCTTTTGTGTAATTGACGAAAAAGAGGGTGTATCGTTCATTACGACACCCCCTTGAAAGTCTAATTGATCTTAGCTGCATATAAGGAGGACATTATTGATCTGTTGATTCTGAAACAACCGATATCTCCTGAACAGGTACAGTTGTTTGAGTTTCTGATATTTCTGCTGTTGATTCAGTTTCTTGAGTTTGATTCCCTTCTTTTGGAGTAGGGTGTTCCAAAATTTCTTTAATACAGCTAATGATTGACTCTTTGTCTATGATATAACCAGTCATGGGATCGTGCCAGAAATAGGAAACCTGAGATTTTCGGTTACTACCCATAGGGTCGGAAGGATGAGCAATTGGCAAACGATCTTGGAGTTCTGGTGCAACTTGTTCGAAAATTTCGAAAGTAGTCACAGGAGCCGAGGCAAGGTTGGCAGAGAAGAGTCCGCACTTCCACGCAGTGTCGACATCGGCAATGATATGAGAAATTGGGTAGAACTGGTGGCGTTCCAATAAGGGAAGAGGCAAGGTTCCTTCGGTAGCAGTTGCATTGATAATGGTGTCGATGACGGGAGAGAAACCTTGGCCTAGCCCTAATATTTCGGGAAGACGGACAGTAAGAACTCGACCGAATTGAAGATTGATGTAGTCTCTAAATTTGATTTGAGCGTTCAAAAC
This sequence comes from uncultured Akkermansia sp., assembly GCA_949296365.1. Classification (GTDB taxonomy): domain Bacteria; phylum Verrucomicrobiota; class Verrucomicrobiia; order Verrucomicrobiales; family Akkermansiaceae; genus Akkermansia. The sequence continues at coordinate 104,047 of CASFPZ010000005.1, forward strand.
TGGGTCGTCACTGGACTGTAATTGTTCCGTTGATTCATCAGCGTCCTCAGGAAGTAGATCAAACGTAGTCAAAAAGGTGAGACGTTCTACCTTGGTTTCGTGGAGGAATTGAGTGAGTTGCTCCAATTGGTGAATATACTGACTGGCATTTACAGCAATAGGCCCATCCCAAAGGATAGGATCGATGAGAAGAAGCTCTCCAAAACTCTGATTGCGTAAGAGTTCCCAGTTGACTGGGTCGAACAGATAATCAAAGAAACGCTGTTTAGTCCATAAATGGCCGAGCAGACAAGATGAACCAATGATGCCGGTATTGATCATGAGCGGAGTTTAGGGAAAAGAAGGTGATTTTTCTTGCAGAGGTCAATTTAATGCGTCGAAAGCTGATTTGAAGAGGTAATATCCCCACCCCCAGTTTGGATCACCAGCCCAATCAGGATCGTAGTGACGGTTGGGACGGAGGAAACGTTCGGGATGAGGCATAAGACCCATTGCGCGACCCGTTGCATCCTGAAGACCAGCAATTCGACATGACGAACCATTGTGGTTGTCGGCATATTGAAGAGCTACAAGACCATTAGACAAATATTTTTCAGCTTGGCCGGGCTCGGTAACGAGACGACCTTCTGCATGGGCTGAGGGGAGTTCAAATTCCGCTGGGAGTAATTGGAGAAATGGCGATTTATCAGAAACTTTGATGAGTCGATCCCACATGCATTCGAAGCGTTCGCTCTTGTTGTTGATGAGACTGGCAGCAGGAAGAATACCGAGTTTTGTGAGGATTTGGAAACCGTTGCAGATGCCAAGGATAAAACCACCGTTGGCATGCCGCTTGTGAAGGGCATCACCTAGGAAACGTTCGGTTTCCAACTGAGCGAGTCGTCCGCTCATGACATAATCGCCGTAACTGAATCCGCCGCTAAGCACAATTAATTGGGCTTTGTCGACATGAGACTGGGTTGCCGTAGCGATAGGTTGAATTCTGGTAGAGAACCCGGCGTTCGCGAGAGCCAGTTCTGTTTCGGCATCGCAGTTGGTTCCCGGATATTTGAGAAGAAGGGCGTGTGGCTTCATAGGCTGGGGTTAGATTGTTGGATATTGCGAGCGTGATGGAATCAATAATAAGGTGTGAGTCCTCGACGCCAGATGGATTCGAGTTTGCTAACGGAAGAATTCAAAAGCTCAACACCATTTTGACCGATGGCAACGAAGCGATTATTGGCAATAGTTTCACCGATACAGGCACAGGGGAATTCGGCCATATAGGCTTCCCAAGCTGGGGCAGCTTCTGGGGTGATTTCAACGAGGAGACGGCCCGTACTTTCACTGAACAAAGGAACTAGATCAGAGGACCAACCACGGCGAGTTGGAATTGCGCCGAGATTGATACTGATACCCGCTTTGCCAGAGAAAGCCATTTCTGCCGCTGCAACCGCAAGGCCGCCTTCTGAGAGGTCGTGAGCCGAAAGGACAAGTCCGTCGCAAAGAGCTCGGTAATAAGCTTTGTAGAGCTTAAAATTAGCAGAACAATCTGTTTGTGGCACCCGACCTTGGCCGATTGCGTAAAGTCGTGCAAAAACTGAAGCGCCCATTTCCTCTTCCGTATTGCCAATGAGGTAAAGTTTGCTACCGACTCGGCGAAGAGACGAACCGATGACGTGGTTGGGCGATTCGACAATGCCAAATCCTGAACAAAGAAAACTTACGGGAATGTTAATTTCTTGTCCGTTGATTTCAAAATAGTTGTAAAAGGAGTCTTTGCCGGAAATAAACGGAGTTTGGAAGTCAATGGCAGCTTGCGAGATGGCTTTGACACATTCGACGATACGCCCGAGTTCGACCGGATTGTGCGGATTACCCATGCAGAAATTGTCGAGTAAAGCGATACGGTTCGGGTTCGAACCAACCAGAATGAGTTGGCGTACGCATTCATCAACGGTACCTGTACCCATCGCGTAAGGATCAGTTTTGCCCCATTCTGGAAGAATTGAGCAGGCCATGGCCATACATTGGTCGGAACCATTGACAGCAAGAATAGCAGCATCTTGCGGAGCATTACCGGAAGCACCGGCAAGAGGCTTGAGAATCGTATTACCTTGGACTTCGTGATCGTATTCCCTAATGATAGGCTCGCGCGAAACAATGGCAAAATCTCCCATGATGTTAGCTAGAATGGAATCTGGCGAATCAGCGGGCCAGGAAAGTTCGGTTTGCACAGGGACTGACTGAAAAGTAGAAGTCAGACACTTGACCGGGGCCTCATGGAGTTTGGAGTTGTCCATGCAGCAGACGAGTTCACCGTTGTGCCAAACTTTAAGAATGCCAGTGTTGTCAGAATGACCGAGGATAGTCAATTCGGTCTGATAGGTATGGGCAAGTTCACGGAGTTCAGGAATATCTTTTTCTTCCACGGCGAGAACCATGCGTTCCTGCGATTCGGATAGGAAGATTTCCCAGGACAAGAGGCCTTGTTCTTTAAGCGGAGCATTTTCCAGAAAGATTTCACCTCCAGTCTCGCTGAGCATTTCGCCAGCGGCAGAGGAAAACCCACCTGCACCACAGTCAGTAATGAAAACAATGAGCCCGCGTTCACGCGCTTCAAGAATGAAGTCAAGAACTTTTTTCTCTTCGATAGGGTTGCCAATCTGGACGGCTGTAAAATCTTCTTCATGAGAATCCTGGTCGAGGGCGGCAGAAGAAAAAGTAGCACCTTTCAGTCCGTCTCGTCCAGTGCGTCCACCAATAGCAATAATGGTGAGTCCTGGTCGCATTTCCTTGTTAATGTCCTTGCGGGGAATAACGCCAGCTGTACCACAGTAAACAAGTGGGTTGTAAATGTAAGTAGGATCGAACTGGATAGCGCCATTGACGGTAGGAATACCCATGCGATTACCATAATCGCGGACACCTCGGACGACGCCCCGCATAATGCCAAGCGGGTGGATAACGTCGGCGCCTTGGATATCTTCTGGTTTCGTATTAGGAGCCCCAAAACAAAAGACATCAAGCGAGGCAATAGGTTTGGCTCCTTTACCGGCGCCAAGGATATCGCGGATAACACCGCCAATACCTGTGTTTGAACCAGCATAAGGCTCGATAGCTGAGGGGTGGTTGTGAGTTTCTGCTTTAAGGCAGACAGCTAACTTGTCATCAAGTCCAATAAATCCGGCATTATCTACGAAAGCGCTGAGAACGAATCCGGGCTTATTGTCCATGATTCGTTCGGAGGGTTTCATGATATATGTTTTGAAAAGGCCGTTGATTGACTCACGGCGACCGTCGACTGTGTGGTCAATATGAGCAGAGAAGATGCGGTGTTTACAGTGCTCTGACCAGGTTTGGGCAATGACTTCGAGTTCGACATCGGTGGGTTCTCTGTCTTCGTCTTCGAAGATCTTTTGGATGGCTTCCATGTCTTCTGTAGACAGAGAAAGTTTATGTTCTTGGCTGAGTTTTGCGAGTTGAGTGGAAGAGAGCCCCCGAATGGGGATAGGGCGATAAGATTTGCTAGACATATTCAGGAAATGGGTAGGGAGTGAATTGAACCGAGGTCAACGAACGATCCAGTAGTGAATAGCTGGGTTACAGATATCCCGGACAAAACGGGCTTGCAGAGCATCTTTGTCGCCGTCTCCGAAAATGTAGACACGCTGTGTGATTTTGAGCTGGTCGATCGTAAATGGTAGTCCGATACGACCGCGATAGTTTTGGAGGATGGCCTCTTTTTCAAGATCGAGGGCCCCTGGTTTCATACCATAATCAATGATGAATAGTGCTCTACTCAACATGGGGGCTTCTTGTGAAGAAACGTTCTGGGCGATCGGGTCGACCAGAACGCTCTTTAAGTAGTTCCGGGCCTGATCAAGGTCTCCACTAATTTCAACTGTATAAACGCGACTGGTACGGAATTGCAAACCGGCGTTTATGGGCGTGTACAACAGACTGTCGGCGTTGGCCACGTTTTGGAAACGGCTGGTTACTTCAAAATGGAGGATCATGGAATTTTAAGGTCCGGTAAACTAGGTTGATTAACTTAAATTAATTAAGCGTTTTTATTCTGAAGACGTGTAAGAACTTCTTTGTAGCCTTCCATGACGTTACCCAAACCAAGTCGGAAACGATCCTTGTCCATCTTGGCTCCTGTCTTGCTGTCCCAGAGGCGGCAGGTGTCAGGTGAAATCTCATCAGCAAGGACGATCTTGGAAGGATTTGAAACTAGGCGCCCAAATTCAAGCTTGAAGTCGACGAGGGTTAATCCTGCCTGGTTGAAAAAGTCAATAAGAACTTCATTGACAGTTAGGGCTTGCTGCTTGAGGAAACGAGATTCTTCTTCGGTTGCAGCGCCAAGTTCGCGTGCATAGTCATCATTGATGAAGGGATCGCCTAAAGCATCATCTTTGTAAGAGAATTCAACAATCGGCTTGGAAAACCGGGTGCCTTCTTTGACACCTGTGCGGCGAGAAAATGACCCAGCAGCGATATTGCGAACGATGACTTCGAGAGGAATGATTGAGACTTTTTGGACATCGAGGCAAACCTCGTCAACATCAGAAATGAGATGAGTTGCAACTCCTTTGCTTTCTAGCATTTGGTAGATAAGTAAAGTAATGGCTTTGTTCAGTTTACCCTTGTTTTCAAAACTCGCTTTTTTAGCGCCGTTGCCAGCGGTTGCGTCGTCTTTATACTCCATGCGGAGCACATTGGGGTTATCCGTAGTATAAAGTCTTTTGGCTTTTCCTTCGTAAATGGGTTCCATGATTAATAAGCAGCGGATGTTAAAATTCGGCTCCCCTTTTTATAAAGGGACGGTGAACAGGTCAAGACGCAACGCCGACATGCTAAGGTGGAACTCAGGACTGACGCATCTAAATTTTGCAAAGGCGTTAAACTTTACTGTCTTTGAAAGAACAAAACGATGACAAGTCCCTTACCATTCTTTCCCGAGTTGACCGATTCCCGTGTGGAATATACTAAAGGGAGGTCTACAAAGTAATCGATTGCAAATCAACGGAATAAAGCTTAAATTTCCCCCTGAAAAGAAAAAATGAAAAAGGCTCATCAATACCGTCAGAAACAAGAAGGAGCAGGATTATTTGAAGCATCGGACACTCTCAAGAGTCTCTCAAAATTAGGTAATCCGTTGAAGGCCATATCCAATATGTAGACTCCGAGCGGTTTAGAGCGAGGTCTCCAAAGAAAAGAACGCAAAAGCAAAGCAGGCCGCCGCCCTATTGATCCAGTCTTGAGGTTTAAGGTGCTGTTCGTCCAACGCCTTTACGGGTTAAGTGATGAGTAGACGGAGTATCAAATAAAAGACCGTATGAGTTTTCGCGAGTTTATCGGAGCGGAAAGCGTATAGGACGTGTCCGATGCCCGAACAGTATTGAAATATCGTAATGACCTGAGCCACAATGGAGTATATGATATGTTATTCAAGCGATTCTACGAGTATCTCGAGAGCCAGGGATTGATACTTCACTCGGGCCCGCCAGGAGAATGCCGCGATTAAATCGGGCTGCGGTGAAAGCCTGTGGAAAGAGCAACCCCACAAGAAATGCCATAAGGACACAGATGCTCGTTGGGCGAAGAAAGGCGAGGAGAGATTCTATGGATACAAGAATCATGTGAAGGTGTGTCGCAAGACCAAGTTGATAACGGGTTATGCCACGACGTCTGCCTCTGTGCATGATTC